>CBFGSA010000052.1:0-18491 GCA_965651365.1 uncultured Rhodanobacteraceae bacterium
GGATGGCCGAGAGCAGGTCCATCATGGTGGCGGCATTGGGGCTGCCCATGCCGAAATTGATCATGGTGATGCCGTCGGCGGTGGCGTTGGGCATCGGCCGGTCGTGGCCGTTGACCTCGACCCCGTTCATCTCGGCGAACAGTTCGACATAGTTGCCGAAGTTGGTCAGCAGGATGTACTCGCCGAATTCGTCCAGTGCTGTGCCCGTATAGCGTGGCAGCCAGTTGGCCACGATCTCAGCCTTGTCCTTCATGTGCGATCCCGATCAATGGATTCCCCATGATGCCACTGTGCGCGGCGGATCGCGAGTTGGCTGCGCTTCAAGGTCGGTCGGCCACAATGAGCCGGTATCTGCTCGGGAGTGCACGTCATGTTCTGGATAGCCTGCATTCTTGCCGTGCTTGCGGCATTGGCGCTGGCTCACACCGGTCGCGGCTGGTGGGCCTGGGTCGCCGGTACGGCGCTCATTTTGCTGGGCTGGTGGCTGGAATGGGGATGCGGAACCGCATGGCTCATCGTGCTGCCGGTGGCCATTGCGCTGGCCCTGGTCACGGGCTGGGCACCACTGCGCCGGGTTCTGGTCTCGCGCCATCTGCGCAAGCCTGTCGGCGGCATCCTGCCGCGTATCGGTGAAACCGAGCGCGTGGCGCTGGAGGCTGGCACGGTGTGGTGGGACGGCGACCTTTTCAGCGGCATGCCCGAGTGGCAGAAGCTGCTGGATTTCGAATGCAAGCCGCTCAGCCAGCGCGAGCAAGACTTTCTGGACAATCAGGTGGCCGAGCTGTGCGCGATGCTGGACGACTGGCAGGTGGAACAGGAACGTGGCCTGCCCGATGCGGTGTGGGCTTTCCTCAAGCGAGAAAAGTTCTTCGGCATGATCATTCCGGAGGAATACGGTGGCCTGGGTTTCTCGCAGATCGGCCATTCGCGAATTGTCACGCGCATTGCCAGTCGTTCGATTACTGCCGCGGTCACCGTCATGGTGCCCAATTCGCTGGGCCCGGCCGAACTGCTGCTGCACTACGGCAGCGAGGAAGACAAGCAGCACTATCTGCCGCGTCTGGCAGACGGTCGCGAGATTCCCTGTTTTGCCCTGACCGGGCCGGAAGCGGGCTCGGATGCCGCTGCAACCCAGTCTTCCGGCGTGGTCGAGCGCGGCCAGTGGAACGGCGCGGAAGTGCTGGGCATGCGCCTGAACTGGAACAAGCGCTACATCACCCTGGCACCGGTGGCGAGCCTGATCGGTCTGGCCTTCCGCATGAAGGACCCGCATGGACTGCTGGGCGACAAGGAGGATCTCGGGATTACCTGCGCCCTGATTGCGGCCGATCTGCCGGGCATCACGATTGGCCGCCACCACGACCCGATGGGCGTGCCGTTCAACAATGGCCCGATCCAGGGCGAGGACGTGTTCGTGCCGCTGGATGCGATCATCGGTGGGCGCGAGCAGATCGGCAATGGTTGGCGCATGCTGATGGAAAGCCTGGCGGCAGGACGCTCGATCTCGCTGCCGGCGCTGTCGATCGGCGCGGCACAGATGACCACCCGGATCTGCGGCGCCTACGCCACTGTGCGTGAGCAGTTCGATACGCCGATCGGACGTTTCGAAGGTATCGAGGAGCCGCTGGCGCGGATCGCCGGCAAGACCTGGATGATGAGTGCCACTCGAACCCTGACCTGCGGGGCTCTCGATCAGGGCGAGCGGCCCGCCGTACTGGGAAATGTGGCCAAGGCTTACCTGACCGAAGGCATGCGCGAGGTGGTCTCCGACGCCATGGACATCCGCGCCGGCAGTGCGATCCAGCGCGGGCCGCGCAACCTCTTGTCGCGGATGTGGATGGCGGTGCCGATCGGCATCACGGTCGAAGGCGCCAACATCCTGACCCGTTCGATGATCATCTATGGCCAGGGTGCGATCCGCAGCCACCCGTGGGTCGGCAAGCTGATCGACAGCGTTGCCAGGGAGGACAACAAGACCTTCGACAGGGCGCTGTTCGGCTACGTGAATTTCTTCTGCACCCGGTTCGTGCGCACCTGGCTGCTGGGTTTGTCCGGTGGCCGCCTGGCGCGCGCACCGAAGACGGCCGACATGGGGCGCTGCTACCAGCAGCTTTCACGCTACAGCGCGGCATTCGCCTTCATTTCCGATATCGCCATGGGCACACTCGGCGGCTCGCTGAAGCGGCGCGAGAAGATCTCCGGGCGCATGGCCGACGTGCTGGCCAACCTGTACATGGCCGCGGCCTCGCTGAAGCGCTATCACGACGAGCCCAAGCTGGCGTCGAGTTATGATATGGCCCGCTGGAGCGTGGCGCTGTCGCTGTACCGCATCCAGTGCGCCCTGCGCGACATCATCGACAATCTGCCGCTCAAGCCCCTGAACTGGGTCCTGCGCTGGACCATCTTTCCCCTGGGCATGCGCCAGCGGCCCCCTTCGGACAGCCTGGGTCGGCGCGTGGCACGGGCCATTCTTGAGGATCGCGAGGCACGGCTGCGTCTCACCGAGGACATCTTTGTGCCGCCGACCGACGAACTTGGCCTGGGGCGCCTTGAAGCCGCGCTGGACAAGGCTGTCGACGCCCTGCCGATCGAAACCAAGCTGCGTGACGCGATGCGTTCGGGGCAACTCGAACATGCGCCGGGCGTGATGCTGGACGACGCGGCGCTGGCCCAGGGCGTGATCAGCGAGGCCGAATATGAGCGCCTGACCGCTGCCCGGGCCGCCCGCGATGAGGTCATCCAGGTGGATACTTTCAGCCCAGCGGAGTACAAAGAGCTGCATTGACGTGGATTTCGGGCCGGAATTGCGCCTGAGAGGAGGGATGCATGCGTTTTGGAATTGTCGTGGACGCCACCTGCGATTTGCCGCAGGCCTGTTTCGCCGACAAGCCGGTGGTGATTTTGCCGATCACGGTTCGCATTGACGATGAGACCTTTGTCGACCGGCGCGACCTGGACGCCACCATCGACTACTATCGCGGCGACCTGGGCGAGCGCGGTCACCGCGCTGAAACAGCGTCGTTCACCGCCGAGCAGATCCACGATCTGTTTCTGGAGCAACTGGTTCTCGACTACGACTGCGTGTTCTGCCTGACCGTAACCGCCAGTCGCAGCCCGATCCACGAGAATGCCAACAAGGCCAGCTTCTCGATCCTGCGCGACTACCGGCCCATCCGCCAGCAGGCGGGCCACAACAGCCCGTTTCTGATGCGCGTGGTCGACACCCAGAACCTGTTTGCGGCCCAGGGCGTCACGGCGCTTGAAGCCATGCGCATGATTGCCGCTGGCGCCAGCCCCGGCCGAATTCGCGAACGGCTGGAGTCGCTGGCCAACCACACCTGGGGTTATCTGGTGCCGCGGGATCTGCACTACATCCGGGCCCGGGCGCGCAAGAAAGGCGACCGCAGCGTCGGCGTCCTGAGCGCAGCCATCGGTGGCGCCCTGGACATCAAGCCGATTTTGCAGTGTTATCGCGGTGAAACCCGGCCCGTGCACAAGGTACGCGGTTTCGAGTCGGCCGCAGAGGCGCTTTTCAGCTACGCGGCCGAGCGCGTGCGCCAGGGACTTCTGACCCGCGCCGTGTGCGTCAGCTACGGTGGCGACCTGGCCGAACTGCGCGAGTTGCCGGGCTTTGCGGCGCTCAATGCTGCATGCGAGGAATGCCAGACCACGTTGCATGCCAGCATGATGAGCATCACGGGCATGGTCAATGTCGGCACCGGAGGCATCAGCCTGGGTTTTGCTGCCGAGCCGCACGAGCCGGAGTTTTGAAAGCCCGTACCGGGCTCGGGAATCGGGATTCGCCGCGTGCCATCCGTCCGCCGTCATCCTTGTATCCTCCAGGCGCTTCGCGCCTTGCGCGCGGTGACCATGTCAGGCGTGGTGCGCTTTGCTGGCGCTAAGCAGCACTCTCTTTCGAATTGGGCGTGAATCTTGGCGTACACTGGTGGCAGTTTTCCGATTGGCTACCGTCATGCGCAATCCTTTCTTTCTCACCTTGCTGTTTGTCGCCTTCCTCAGTGGCTGCGCCGGCGAATCGGTCCGTCAGCCCGAAGCAACGCCGGTTGCTGCATCCACGGCGCATACGCCGCTGGCGGTTGCTGTGGCGCCGCCACGCAACTATGCCGCCGACAACCTCAATGCTGTGGCCTGGACGCAGACTTCGGTCGAGCACGACATGGTCTTCGTGCAGACATACCGTGATGCCGAGGCGCGCCTCGAACAGGCCCTGGTGGACCCGGACTGGGATGCGCTGGTGCCATCCGAACGGCGCGGTGACGTGCATGGGTTGAAGCCGGCGGTGATCCTGGATGTGGATGAGACGGTGCTGGACAATTCCGCCTACCAGGCGCGTCTGATCCGGTTGGGGGACGAATACAATGAGGCGACCTGGGGCGCTTGGGTCCGACAGGCCGCGGCCAGCGCCCTGCCGGGCGCACTCGCTTTTACCCGTTTTGCGGCCGACCACGGCGTGGCCGTTTTCTACATCAGCAACCGCGACCAGTCGCTGGATCAGGCCACGCTGAAGAACCTGCGCGAGCAGGGCTTCCCGGTTTCCGGCCCCGGCGCCTTTCTCGGGCTGGGCACGATGATGCAGGGCTGTGAACAGATGGGCACACAGAAATCCTGCAGAAGGCAGCTCGTTGGGCGAAATTATCGTGTGTTGATGCAATTTGGCGACCAAATCGGAGATTTCCTGCCTGTGCTCGCGAACACCCCGGAGGGCCGTCGCAAGGCCGTCGAGGCGTACAAGGGCTGGTTCGGCGAGCGCTGGTTCATGCTGCCCAATCCCACCTACGGCTCCTGGCAGCCGGCCCTGTTCGGCAACGACTGGAACCTGAGCCCGGCGCAGCGGCACCAAGAAACAGTGAAGTCCCTGCGGGTTGAATAACTTGTAAATCAGTTACTTGACAATCATAAGTTGAGGTATTGCATTAAGATTTGTTCAGCGTTAGACTGAATACCGCTGGACCATGGTGTCATGCTCCACGACATCAGTTGCGGCAATCCTCCTTGCCGGTTTGTACCGGACTTGCCCGAAGGCTTCACAGTCTTCGGGCTTTTCTTTGCCAGCGTGTCTCCGTGCTTGCCACGCAGGCTTGTGCCGCCTACCCTTCGCCTTCCCCATCCTGTTTGGATCAATACCCATGTTCCGACCGACCCGCCGTTTCCTGATTCCGCTTGTGGCCCTGCTGGCGCTGGGTGCCTGCAGCAAGGACGAGCAGGCCGCGACCGGCCCGTCCGCCAATGCCGACCCGGCCGCCGCCATCATGAACCAGGTCAAATTGCTCAAGGCCGACAAGATTGGCGAGCTGCTGAAGATTTCGCTGCCGCCGCAGGACTACCAGGCCGTCCGCAAACAGTTCGACGAACAAAAGAACAAGGCCGACGAAATCACCGAGGAGCAGCGTCAGCAATTTGCCAGGCAGATGCAGGAGCTGTCCGCACCGGATGCCGAAAAGACCCTGTTCAACAAGCTGCTGCCGGTGCTCAAGCAATACGACAGCAAGTACAAGGCGATGCTGCCGATGTACATCGGTATCGGCCAGACCGCGCTCACTACCGGCATCAGCCAGTCCAGGGACATGACGCCGGAGCAGAAAAAGCAGGCCACCGAGATGCTCTCGGCTGCAGCCACCTGGGCACAGGGCACCGACTGGGGTGACCAGGACAAGGCCAAACAGGCCATTGCCGTGGTCACCGCGACCGTGCGCAAGCTGGATGTGAAAACGCTGGACCAGGCCCGGGCATTGAGCTTTGATCAGGCCATGAACAAATACGGTGAGGCCTGGCAGGGCGTGCGCAAGCTGCTGGCGGTCTACGGCGCCGACATCGACAAGGCCTTCGACTCGGTCAAGGCCAGCACCGTCAGCCAGACCGGCGACAAGGCCACGGTACAGGTCAGCTACACCGTGTTTGACAAGCCCATGCAGAGTACGGTGCAGATGATCGAGCGCGATGGCCACTGGTACAACGCCGACCTGGTGGCCAAGCTGGAGAAATCCCTGGCCGAGCAGCAGCAGGCCGCATCCTCGGCCAGCGCTGCCGCGGCGCCGGATGCAAGTGCAGCCAGCGTGCCTGCCGATGCCGGCAGCGCCCACTGACGCGACTTGCGACGCATGCCCGAGCCTGGCCCGAAAAGAGTATCGGTGCGCACGCGTCCGCCGTGGTGGTTCGCGCTGGCCGGGCGCGCCTTGCGGCCGTGGATCCGGATCAAGCGCGAGCCCAGCGAGCCGGCTGGCCTGTTGTTGCCGGAAAAGCCGGTGTGCTATGTCATCGAGCGGCACGGCTTTTCCGATGCGCTGATTCTGGAGCGAGCCTGCCAGGATGCCGGCCTGCCCAGCCCGACTGCCAGCCTGGTGCTGCCCGGCGTGCGGCGGCGTTTCTCGATGTTTTCGCTGTCGCGGCGTGAAGGCTGGTTTCGCGGCAAGACCCGGCGCCGGGCCAGCGACGCAGCCTTGATGGCGCTGCTGAAGGCGCTGGAGACCGATGCCGCCAGTGACGTGCAACTGGTGCCGGTGTCGATCTATGTCGGTCGCGCGCCGGCTCGTGACAGCGGCTGGTTCCGAGTGCTGTTCTCGGAAAACTGGGTCGTGGTGGGCCGCTTCCGCCGCCTGCTGGCCATGCTGCTCAATGGCCGCCACACGGTGATCCACTTTGCAGAACCGGTGTCGTTGCGCCAGGCGGTCAGTGAATCGCCGGATCTGCTGCCGCCGCGCATGGCGCGCAAGCTCTCGCGCGTGTTCCGGGTGCATTTCCGGCGCATCCGTGCGGCAGTGATCGGCCCGGACCTGTCGCACCGGCGCACCGTGGTCGATTCGGTGCTCGATGCCTCGCCGGTGCGCGAGGCCATTGCCACCAGCGCCATCAAGCACAAACTCAGCGCGGCGCAGGCGCACAAGCGTGCACGCAAAATGGTGCTGGAAATCGCCGCCGACTACTCCCACCCGCTGGTGCGCTCGGTCTCGTTCATCCTGACCTGGTTCTGGAACAAGCTCTACGATGGCGTCGACATGCGCCACTTCGACCAGGCGCGGGCGGTTGCGCCCGGCAATGAGGTCGTGTACGTACCCAGTCACCGCAGCCATGCCGATTACCTGCTGCTGTCCTACAAGTTGCACGTCAGCGGCGTGGTGGTGCCGCATATCGCGGCCGGCATCAATCTCAACCTGCCGGTACTGGGTTCGCTGCTGCGCCGCGGCGGTGCGTTTTTCATGCGTCGCAGCTTCAAGGGCAGCGCCCTGTACTCGACAATTTTCAAGGAATACCTGGCCCAGCTGATCGACCGCGGTGTGCCGATCGAATACTTCATCGAGGGTGGCCGATCGCGCACCGGGCGGTTGCTGGAACCCAAGGGCGGCATGCTGTCGATGACCTTGCGCGCGTTTCTGCGCGCGCCGCGGCGGCCGGTGCTGTTCCAGCCGGTCTACATCGGCTACGAGAAATTGATGGAAGGCAATGCCTATGTCGGCGAGCTGTCCGGCAAGCCCAAGGAGAAGGAGTCTCTGCCCAGCCTGCTGCGCGGGGCCGGCAAGGTGTTGCGCCAGCACTACGGCCATGTGAGCTTGAGCTTTGGCGAGCCGGTGGCGCTGGGCGAGCTGCTCGACGATATCGGCCAGGACTGGCGCGCAGTCGACACCGAGGGCGACGCCAAGCCAGCCTGGTTTGGCGAGGTGGTTGAGCGCCTGGCCAACCGCATCCAGATCAACATCAACGGCGCGGCCGAGGTCAACCCGGTCAACCTGCTGGCGCTGGTGATCCTGGCCACGCCCAAGCACGCCATGGCCGAGTCCGACCTGCTGCGGCAGTTGCAGCTCACCCGTGATCTGCTGGTGGGCGTGCCGTATTCAGATCGGGTCACGGTGACCGATCTGCCGCCGGCGAAAATCATCGCCCACGGTGAAGCCATGGGCTGGATCCGGCGCGCCGAGCTGCCCGGTGGTGACGTGTTGCTGGCCGAAGGCGAACAGGCCGTGCTGCTGAGCTATTTCCGCAACAATGTTCTGCATTTGATGGCCTGCACGGCTTGGGTCGCGTGCTGCTTCGTCAACAGCCGACGCATGTCGCGTGCCTCGGTGCTGCGGTTGGGGCGCATCATCTATCCCTTCGTCCAGGGCGAGCTGTTTCTGCGTTGGGACGAGCACGGCTTCAGCCGCCAGTTGCGCGCCACCATCAACCAATTCATCCGCCTGGGCTTGCTGGATGCGCAGGGTGAGGGCCGCTTGCTGGAGCGCGGTCCGGGCCAGGAAGATGCGGCATTCCAGATCAGGGTGCTGGCGCATTCGCTGCTGCAGGCCTTCGAGCGCTATTACATCGCCATTGCCGCCCTGGTCAAGAACGGGCCCGGAACACTGAGCACTGCCGAGCTGGAAAACTCATGCACGGCCACTGCTCAGCGCCTGAGCATGCTGCACGAACTCAACGCCCCCGAGTTTTTCGACAAATCCCTGTTCCGCGGTTTCATCCGCCGCATGCGCGAAAAGCAGTTGCTGTGGAGCCGGGACGACGGCACTCTGGATTTCGCCCCGACCCTCGCCGAGGTGGTCGAGGACGCCCGCCTGATCCTGTCGCGTGAAGTGCGGCATTCGATTCTCAAGATCACACCGGCCAATGGCCACGACGAGAATGCACGGTCGGCGCCAAGCATCGACAGCGACGCCGACTGATCGGCGGCACGACCTTATTCGCCATACGAGAAACCGCATGCCATGCCGGAAGTCGCACGTCCCGATTGCGTGATTGTCGGTGCCAGCTTTGCCGGCCTGGCCTGCGCCACCGCGCTTGCCAGGGCCGGCTTCCGGGTCCGGGTGCTGGAAAAGAAGGCCGACGTCGGTGCCAAACTCCACACCACCGGCATCATCGTCAAGGATGCAGTGGACGAAATTGCGCTGCTGGACGGGTTGCCGCCGGCGCTGGTCCGGCGCGTGGACGGCGTGCGCCTGTATGCGCCCAGTCTGCGGCATGTGGACCTGAATGCGCCCGGCTACTATTTCCTCACCACCGACACGCCAAACCTGATGCGCTGGCTGGCCGGCCAGGCCAGCCGGGCTGGCGCCGAAGTCTTGTGCGGCCATGCGTTTCGCAACGCCAGGCGCATGCAAAGCGGCTTTGACCTGGGCGCTGCGGGGCAAACCCGCTACCTGGTCGGTGCCGATGGCCCGCGCTCACGCGTGGCGCGCGTCCTGGGTCTGGGGCTCAATCGCCAGCACCTGTTCGGCGTGGAACACGAGTATCCGCTGCTGGATGTGGATGCACCGGACCGGCTGCATTGCTTCGTCAGCCGCCGTTTCGCGCGCGGTTACATCGCCTGGCTGGCCTGCGGTCCGACCAGCGTGCAAGTTGGCCTGGCGCGGCGAGAGCGTGGACAGCCGCCGCCGCCGCGTGAAGCCATGTCCGCGTTCCTGGAACGAATTGCGCCGCTGTTTGATTTTCGCGAACTCGAACCGATCTCGGTACGCGCCGGGATGATCCCCTGTGGTGGCCTGGTGCGGCCGTTGGCGACGCGGCGCGCGCTGCTGGTGGGCGATGCCGCGGGCATGGTGTCGCCGGTCACTGCCGGTGGAATCCACACTGCGCTCAAACACGGCCTGGCCGCCGGGCACGCCATCGCCGATTACCTCGGAGGCCGCCGCGAGGATCCCTGCGGCTGGTTCATCGACTCCTACCCGCGCTTTCGGCTCAAGCGCCTGCTGCGTTTCGGTTTCGACCATTTCCAGAGCGACCTCGCATTCAATCTGATGCTGGGAACGCGCCTGATGCGCAAGGCCGCCGGCCTCGTCTACTTCCACCACAAGGGCGTCTTTGACGAGCGGTGAGGTCGACAAAGCTTCATGCCGCGGTGCGCGTCGTTTCCCGGCAGCACGCTACACACACCGTACGCTTTTCCGAGTCCCGAGTCCCGAGTCCCGAGTCCCGAGTTCCGAGTCCCGAGTCCCGAGTCCCGCCCTTTACAATGCCTCCAGCGCCTCGCGAAGATCGCCGATGTGTTCCTGCCACCAGCGTGCCTCGGCAGCGAAGGGGAAGGCGAGCGGGAAGGCCGGGTCGTCCCAGCGCCGCGCGATCCAGCCAGCGTGGTGGATCTGGCGCATGGCGCGCAGCGCGGGTATGAGATGGCGTTCGCGCTCGTCGATGTCGCGGAACTGGCGGTAGCCCTGCAGCAGCGCGTCCAATGAAACCGCGTCGCTGGCCAGCATCCACAGATCCTGGATCGCCGGGCCACTGCGGGCATCGTCCAGATCCACGAAGTGCGGCCCGGCATCGGTCCACAGCACATTGCCCGCATGGCAATCGCCGTGCAGCCGGATCGGCTTGTGCGCCAGCGCCTCATCGTAGCCTCGCAAGGCTGCGTCCAGCGACCCGGCGATATCCCGATAGGCCGCGTGCAGATGATCCGGCAGCAGGTTTGATGCTTGCACGTCACGCACCGGCCGGGTGACGAGACTGTCGCGGTCGAGCACGGGCCGGTGTTCGAAGGTGGCCGTGGCGCCGACATTGTGCATCCGTGCCAGCAGCCGACCCATCCATTCCAGGTGTGCGCCCGATTGCAGTTCCGGTGCGCGTCCGCCGCGGCGCGGATACACCGCAAAGCGGAAGCCGGCGTGCCGCCGCAGGCTCTCGCCGTTCACGCGAAGCGGCGCAATCACGGGCAGTTCGGCCGTCGCAAGCTCGAAGGCAAAACGATGTTCTTCGGCAATTGCGGCATCACTCCAGCGCCCCGGCCGGTAGAACTTGGCAACCACGAAACCCTGGTCTTCGGTGCCGAGCTGGTAGACACGGTTCTCGAAACTGTTGAGCGCCAGCAGACGGCCGTCGACGGCAAAGCCCGCCGACTCCAGTGCATCGAGAATGCACTCCGGATCGAGCCCCGCGTAGGGCTGAGATTCAATCTGCGCCATTGGAATCCGTCGCCGGAATCGGCACCACGGCGCAGGTCAGGCGCGAAATGCAGGTCAGCCGCCCGGCGTCATCGCTGATGCGGATCTCCCAGACCTGGGTGCTGCGGCCCA
The DNA here is from genome assembly GCA_965651365.1 of uncultured Rhodanobacteraceae bacterium. Taxonomy (GTDB): domain Bacteria; phylum Pseudomonadota; class Gammaproteobacteria; order Xanthomonadales; family Rhodanobacteraceae; genus DASSBG01. The sequence goes on from CBFGSA010000052.1 coordinate 11,007, forward strand.
GGTGTATCGGACGTGCGACTCCGTGAACCCGACCGGAGTGTGCAGCACGTACATGGTTGGCATTGATTTCCAGCCCGACGGCACGCTCCCGGTTCGGCTCACAGCACAGATTGGCGGCGGTTGAACCAAGGGTTTCGGCCAGCGCCACGGACGCGCCACCATGCAGCAGCCCGAAGGGCTGGCGCGTGCGTGCATCAACCGGCATCGTGCCCGATACGCTGTCGTCGTCAATGCCGGTCACCTCGATGCCGAGGTGCTCGACCAGGGTATTCCTGTTCCAGTTGTTGACCTGCGCGAGGTCGATGTCCTGCTTCCAGATGGCCATGTTTGCCTGCAGTTGAAGTTGATCAGGAACATTGTGGCGCCTGTGCCGGACAAGGGAAAGGGCACCGGCACGGCGCTGCACGGCACAATCGGCGACAATGGCCGCATGAGTCACACCATCCGCATTGTCGGCACCGATCAGCGCTTCATGGCCGAAGCCGGCGACACGCTGCTCAATGCAGCGGGCCACGCGGGCTTGGCGCTGCCGTGGCGCTGCGCCGACGGTTCGTGCGGCAGTTGTCGCTGTCAACTTCGTGCGGGTGAATGCGAGTTGATCGGTGGCGCGCGTTTGCAGGCGGTCACAGGTGGCGATGCAGTGCCGGTGGTACGCATGTGCCAGGCCTGTCCGCGCAGCAACCTGGTACTGGCTCCGGTTGGTATCCGCCGTGTCGAGGATGTGGTCTGCCGCGAGTTCACGCTGGAGCTGGTGTCGCGCGAATCGCTGTCGGCCAGTGTCGTGAAGCTGGTGTTCGAAGTCCGCGACGGGCCGTCAGTCAGGTGGCTGGCCGGGCAGTATGTTGAATTGCGCGGCGCCGATGGCCGGCGCCGGCCGTTCTCGATTGCCAATGCAAGCCGGGGCGACGGCCGCATCGAAATGCATGTGCGGCACGAACCGGGTGCCAGCTTCAACCGCCATTTGTACGAGACGCTGCATGTAGGCATGCAGCTGCAGGCCGAGGGGCCGCTGGGCACCTTCGTGCCACGCGAAAACTCGGCGCGTCCCATTCTGTTCGTGGCCGGTGGCACCGGCATGGCGCCGATCAAGGCCGTGATCGAGCATTTCGCGGTATTGGGCTCGCATCGGCCGATGCAGCTCTACTGGGGTACACGCCATCCGCGCGAGTTGTACCTGGACACGCTGATTGAAGCCTGGTCGCAGGAGATTCCGCAACTCCGTTTTGTACCGGTGGTATCCGATGCACGCGTGGCGCTGGATGCCGGTGTGCGCCGTGGCATGGTGCTGGATGCGGTGCTGGCCGACCATTCGCAGCTGGCGCCATTCGATGTCTATGTGTGCGGCCCGCCAGCCATGGTTGAGGCCGCGATTGATGCGTTCATGACCGCCGGCTTGCCACGCGCGCAACTGTTTTTCGACAGCTACGAATACGCGCCCGATGTGCTGGCGGAAATTCTTGCCCAGCGAGCCGGTCTTCGCAGCGTGTAGTGTGCCGCTGAGCGCAGTGAAGCGCACCGTCGAGAGTTTCATGCCGCGATTCGCTTGCTGCCTCGCCAGCACCCTGTGCGTGCGATACATTTTCCGGATCCCGTATCCCGAAAACCCCTACGCGCCTTCGTCCTCGGCGTCGTAGTGGCTGCTGGGTAGCCGGGGTACGCCGTGGGTGCTGCGCTCTTCCAGTACCGGGGCGAGTTCGGTCTGCAAGCCAGGCAGCCATCTGGCCGGTTTGCTGCCGGCGGCGATGTCGAGTGCATTGCGGTAGGCGCGGGCGGCTGCGAGAGCATCGTTCTCGTGCTGCGCCACGTCGCCCAGTGCCGCCCAGGCCGGTGCCAGGTCCGGTTGCAGTTCCAGTGCGCGCTCCAGATAGTGGCGGGCCTTGCCTTCCAGCCCCTGCTGCGTGCACAGGCTGCCCAGCGCGGCCAGCAGAACGGCATCATCGGCATGCGATTTCAGCCAGCTCTCGGCCTGACGCAGGCGCTGGTCGGCGGGAATGTCCTCAAGGCTCACATACAGTGCCGCCAACTCCGGGTTCCAATGCTTGCGCAGCGCCGACTCCAGTTCGCTCATGGCCGCCAGGCCCGCGCCATGACGCGCGGCATGGCGGGCGTAAATCGCGGCCAGCTCCGGGTCGTTGCGACGCGGCCTCGGCAGCTTGCGCCAGATGTCGGCCAGCGAGCGGGCGTCACCAGCCTGGGCGAGAGCATCGGCCAGCACGTCCTTCTCCAGCGTGGCCATGGCCTCGCTGCCCAGCGCACCGGTCTTGCGCAGCGGCCCCAGCGCCTGCATGGCGCTGACGGCGTGACCGGCAGCCAGCCGGGTCCGCACCAGTTCATGCCAGCCGGCCGGCGGCAGCTTGCCGGCTTCGGCTTCCGGGCCCAGCAGCAGGGCGGCGTCATCGGGCCGACCCATCTCGCGCAGCACGCGGGCGCGCAGCACGCGGGCGGCCTGCGGCGCCTGCTCGCTGGCCTGATCGAGGCGTTCCAGGGCGCGATCCCAGGCACCGCGGCGCCGCGCCACGTCGGCCTCCAGCAATTGTGCGGGGGCTTTCAGCGGTGTGTAGCGGGCCGACTTCAGCAGGCTGCGCTCAGCCGCATCGTGGCGTCCTTCAAACAGGCCGACAATGCCGCTGGCCAGGCGCTTGTGGCCCAGGCGGCGCCGCCGCCGCGTCGCGGCACCGAATGGCCAGCGCAGCAGCCGGCCGAGCAGGCCGATTAGTGCCCACAGCACCAGCACCAGCACGATCGCGATCAGCACCGTGGTCTGGACCCGCCAGCCACGCAGGCTGATCACGACCTGCCCGGGGTCTTCGGCTACCCAATGCCAGCCCCAGGCGGCCAGTACGGCCACCACCAGCAGCAACAGGATCCAGCGCCACAGCTTCATGCGCCGCCCGCCGTCGCCGCCGACGCTGGTGTCGTGGCCGGCACCGTCAGCGGCAGGTTGTTCATTACGCGCACCTGGAGCTGATTGCGCAGCGCCGTCAGAGCTGCGCCCAGCTGCACATCGGCGCGACTGGCCTGGTCAAGTTGTGCAGCGAGCTGCGCCAGGCTGGCCTGCGCCTTGTCGACCATCGAGCTGGCCGGGTCGTAGTCGCGCTTCAGCGAGGCGCTGGCGCGCTGGACCGCAGCCAGGGCGGTGGCCGGATCATTCGAGAGCAATGCGGCCTCGGCACGCGCCAGATCGATCGCGCCCACTTGCCGGGCCAGGTGCCGGTTGCCGCTGCCGACATCATCCGCACCGCCTTCGCGGCGCACCACCACCAGGGTCGACAAGGCCCCCCAGATGCGCGCCCAGGCTCCGGTGGCCGGGGCTTCCGTTTCGGGCTTGTCGAGCGGTTTCAGGGGCAGCGCCGGCCACTGCTGGCGCAGTTGCTCAAGCTGGTCGAGCTGGCTCTGGCGCCGTGCCGGACGGGTTGCCGCCAGGGTGCTGATTTCATCGTCCAGAGTGCGTGCGATGCCGGAAAACGCCGGGTCATCCACATCGGCCAGTTGCTTGCGCGCCATGCGCAGGGCCGCCAGGGCGCTGACGCCGTCGTGCAGCAGCGTGTAGCGCTGGCTGGCCTGGGTCAGCAGCATCTCGACATCTTCCAGACGCATCCGCTCGGCGCCGCTGATTTGCTTCTGCGACAGGCCGCTGACGGCCGATTCCAGTTGCGTCACGCGCCGGGACAGGCCTTCCAGCTTGCCTTGCATCGCTTCGCCGGATTTGCGCGCAGCCTCAAGCTGGGTTTTCAGGGTGGCTTGTTCTTGCGCGCTGGTTTGCAGTTGTGACTGCAGCGTGGTGTTGTCCTGGCGCAGCTCGGCCACGGCCGCGACCTGATCGTGACTGGCCTGGCTCGCCGCAGCCACACGCCGTTGCTGCTGCTGCCACCATTGCCAGCCAAACCAGGCGGCGACGGCCAGGGCGGCAAGTATGATCAGAATCAGGACGATCCTGAAGGTCCGCCGCGGTGATCGGGGCGCCGGGTTTTCCGGCTCGGGCTCCACGCCCTGTGCTTCCAGTGCTTCCGCATCGGTCTGCGGATTGTCTGTTTGTTCGCTCATGCCGGCCATGGTACTCAAAAAAGCGCCTCGATGGCGGCCAGCAAATCGGCATCGGTGGCCGAGCGCGCCTGTTCGATGCGGGCAAAGCCGAGTTGCTGCGCCAGCCGCGCCAGCCGCGGGCTGCTGGCCAGTGCCGTTGCCGAGCACAGGCGCTTCCACGTTTCCGGGGGCAGCCGTGTGGTCAGCAGCGCCATCGCCTGGGCGCTGGTCAGGGTTGCCACGAGCGGCGGTCTGCTGTTTTCGACGGCGCGCCAGTGGCGCGAATCCAGATGCGCCGGTTCGCGCCGGTAGACGTTCACGCGCTGCAGCTTGGCACCGCGCTCGATCAAGCACTCGCCCAGCAGGGCACGGCCACCGGCCGCGCCCACAATCGCGATGCGCTTGTTCTTGATGCGGGCCAGGACATCCAGCGCCAGCAGGCCTTCGCTGCGAGCCTCGCGCGGCACGGTCACCGGGCCGAGCCCAGCGCGCTGCAGCGCCCGTGCCGTCGATGCGCCGACCGCCAGCAGTTCAGCTTGGCAGGATGCCTTGTCCGGCCACAGGGCAAGCGCATGACGCACCGCGGCAGGGCTGGTGAATATCATCATGTCGCCATCCAGGGCGGCTGCCAGATCCTCGTGCGCCGCGTTTGGATTGCGGGCCGTCACCAGCCGCACGGCCGGCAGATTCCAAGCGACAAACCCGCGACGGCGCAGTGCACGGCACAGGTTCGTGCCCTGGCCAACAGGGCGCGTCGTCACCACGGTGGTATCTCGTCGTTCCGATGTGGGCATGCGCCCAGTGTATCGGAGCGGCAAGGTGACGCCGAGGCTTGATCGAGGCTTGAATTTCCGGAGGGTTCACGCGCATTCATCGGCTTGAATGCGGCCATGCGGCATAATGGGGCATGGCAAACAAGAACGGAACCAAACGGCGCCGCCTGCTGGTGCGCCAGGCGCGACTGGAGGATGTGCCGCAGATTTTCGAGCTGACCGACCGGGTCTACGGCTCGGGCTATGGCCACAGTGCCGAGATGCTGCGCGGGCAGCAGGCGCATTTCCCCGAAGGCCAGTTCGTGGCCGAGTTCGAGGGCCGTGTGGTCGGCTATTGCGCGACCTTCCGCATCGACGAGGCCACCGCCCTCAAGCCGCATACCTGGGCCGAGATCACCGGCAGCGGGCTGGCCAGCCGACATGACCCGGAAGGCGAATGGCTGTATGCGATGGAAGTGTCGGTGCATCCCGAGCATCGCGGCATGCGCATTGGCCAGCGCCTGTACACGGCGCGCAAGAATCTGTGCATCGACATGAAGCTGCGCGGCATCGTGTTCGGTGGGCGCCTGCCGGGCCTGGCCCGCGGCATCAAGCGCTTCGGCAGCGCGGAAAACTATGTCCAGGCCGTGGTCGAAGGCCGTCGCCGCGACCCGACGCTCAGCTTTCAGCTGCGCAACGGCTTCGAGGTGATCGGCCTGTTGCCGGCCTATGAGCCGCATGATCACGAATCGCTGGGGTTTGCCACCCACATGGTCTGGCGCAATCCGGAGCTGCACGACCAGCCCGACGTGCCGCACGCCTCGGGCGGACTGCCGATGCCCTCGACGGTGCGCGTGGCCTCGGTGCAGTACCAGCAGCGGCGCATCACGTCGTATGACGAGTTCGCGCACCAGATCGAGTACTTCACCGACATCGCGGCCGACTACAACGCCGACTTCGTGGTGTTCCCGGAAATGCTGACCCTGCAGCTGCTGTCGATCGAGAACGTGGAACTGTCGCCGACCGACACCATCCGCCGCTTGAGCGAATGGACGCCGCAGGTGCGCGAGCTGTTCGCCCATCTGGCGGTGCGCTACAACATCAACATCATCGGCGGCTCGCATCCGACGCGGATGGACGATGGCGACATCCACAATGTCAGCTATATCTGCCTGCGCGACGGCACCATGCACGAGCAGGAAAAGTTGCACCCGACGCCCTCGGAGCGCAATGTCTGGGGCGTGACCGGCGGCGACACGGCGCGCATGATCCAGACCGATTGCGGCCCGATCGGGGTGATGATCTGCTACGACTCGGAATTTCCCGAAGTGGCGCGGCACCTGGTCGACCAGGGCGCGCTGATGCTGTTCACGCCGTTTTGCACCGATGTGCGCGAGGGCTACCTCCGGGTGCGCTACTGCTGCCAGGCACGTGCGATCGAAAACCAGTGCTATGTGATCATGTCGGGCAATGTCGGCAACCTGCCGGGCGTGCACAACTTCGACATCCAGTACGGCCAGAGCTGCATCCTGACGCCCTGTGATTTCCCGTTCGCGCGCGATGGCGTGGCGGCCGACTCGACGCCGAACATCGAAACCGTGCTGTTCGCGGACCTGAGCCTCGACAACATCGCCCGGGCGCGCAACTCGGGCACGGTGACCAACCTCAAGGACCGGCGCTACGACCTGTACGAGAGTCGCTGGCGCCAGCGCATGCAGGCGCCCGTTATCGCCACCGGCAGCGACAGGCGGTGAAGGCGATGGATGCACGCAGCATGCCGGGGCCGGCAGATATCGCCATGGGCGATGCCCGACGGCTTGAACACTTCCTGCTCGACTCCATTCCCCTGGCGCGCGCCATGCAGCTCGAAATCGCCGCCTGGGATGGCGAGCGCATCGAACTGCGTGCGCCCTTGTCGGCCAACGTCAACGACAAGGGCTGCGCCTTCGGTGGCAGCCTGTCCAGCCTGATGACCCTGGCTTCGTGGGCCATGCTGGAGCTGGTGCTGCGTGAACAGGGGCTGGAAGCAGACGTTTTCGTGGCCGATGCCGAAATCCGCTATCGCACCCCCATTTTTGAAGACATCCTTGCAGTGGCGCAGCCCGATGCGAAGCAGGATATCGAGCGCTTCGTGGCCACCTTGCGGCAGCGCGGGCGGGCGCGCATCGGCATGCGCTCGCTTGTCGGCGGGCACGACGATCCCGCGTGCATCCAGCAGGCCCGATTCGTGGCCAAATTGCGTGCGTGAAACGCTGCGGCCTGATTCGCTTTGCGGCACAATAAGGCAACGCCCTCTACCGGAACGGATCATGCGCATACGCCATCTGTCGCTCGCTGCCGTCGCCCTGGCTCTGGCTGCCTGTGCCAGTCACACCAGGGAAACCTCGCTGGAGCAGACGCTCAATGCCTACGCCGGCACGATTCGCTGGGGCAACATGGCCTCGGCCATGGAATACATCGATCCCGAGGTGCTGAAAACCAATCCGCCGACCCAGTTGCAACTGGCGCGTTATCAGCACGTGCGGGTCAGCGGCTACGACACCGCCGGCCCGATGCCGGTTAGTGAAACCGAAGTGCGCCAGCGGGTGCAGATCGGACTGATCAACGTCCACACCCAGCACCAGCGCAGCATCATCGACAACCAGGTCTGGAAGTATGACCCACAGGCCCAGCGCTGGTGGCTGGAGAGCGGCCTGCCGGATATCGCGCC
>CBFGSA010000053.1:0-18368 GCA_965651365.1 uncultured Rhodanobacteraceae bacterium
GATCCAGCCTTGCAAACGGCCCTGTGTAAAACGACTGCATGTGCACCTGACCCCGTTCCAGGGACCACAGTCGCAGATTCCATTTCCCAACCCACCGCACGCCCGCGTCCCCGATTGCGCCGACAGTTCCACTCATACCCGTCGAGAATCATCGTATCTCCCGCAACATGGGCACACTACGACAACTGCGCTACAGTAGACACATGAGCCAGGCCCACACCCAAGCAATCCTGCAACGCCTTGTACAAGCCCTGACTGCGCGCATTCCGAATCTGGTTGCCATCTACCGTTTCGGCAGCTTCGGCACCGGGGCGCAGCGCCCTGACAGCGACATCGACCTGGGCCTGCAGCCGGACGCGCGGCTGGATCCGGTCCAACTATTCCATCTCGCCGGCGAACTGGCGACCGAGGCCGGGCGCGATGTTGACCTGGTCGACATGATCACCTGTTCCACCGTCATGCGCGCGCAAATCGTGGCCACCGGCACGTTGATTTACTGCGCCGACCGCTACCGCTGCGAGGACTTTGCCACCACCGCCTACAGTCGCTACGCACACCTCAACGAAGCACGGCGCGGCATTCTCGAAGACATCCAGGCGCGGGGCTCCATCCATGACTGACGATGTGCTACTCAACAAGGCGGGCATCATCGAGCGTTGCCTGCGACGCATCGACGATTTCACCGCTTTTTCCCGCACGATGATCCAGTCTGAGTGAACCCGACCCCATTTTTTGCCAACGGTACGGGCGTAACCATGCGCACGCCGGACCGCGCGCTGTGGACGTATTCCAAGGAGCGGCAGAAAAAGGCAAGCGATACTCTCCGCCAGCGACGCTTGGGTCAAACCGCCGGGATACACTGAACTGATGAGCTCAACGCCCTCCAACAAATCCACTCAGAACATCGAAAAAGCGGGTGGAGACGATCATGCCGCACTCGGCGAACCCGTCAACTGGCTGGCACAACCGTTTGCGCAGTTTTGGTATGACGAAACCTGTGCCCAAGCTTGCGATCCGTCAGAGTGTGCACGTCGACGCGAGATTATTTTTGCCGTGGCGTGTGCCGAGAGCTATCTGGTTGAATGGCTCCGCAAGCTGTTGGGTCCGAAATGTGCCAATGTAACCCTCGAGGTCAACGGCAAGCAGGGCATCCTGGAACAGTGGAAAACCATTCCCAAGGCACTTCAACGCGCTGGCGAGATTCCTGCAGTACCCACACTCGGTGGCTCAAGCTGGGCCAACTTCCACAAAGTGGTCCAGTTTCGCAACGGACTGCTGCATGGGCGTGCGAGTCGCGCCTACGTCCCAGGCCAGCCTTCCCCGCAGACCATGCCGAAAGTCGAGGAGCTGCAGCAGTTGCAAGCCGGCTACGCACGCGACGCGGTACGAAACCTCATGATTGAACTCAATACCGCCGCACAAACCGCCCGGCCCGACTGGTTGGTTGACAAGCCAGCCAAATGAGGGGCCCCATCGCCCGCGGCACCATCCGCACCAGCTTTGTGCTGGGCCTGCGCCTGCTGGTGCAGGCCGGCACCCTGCTGATCGTGGCGCGCATGCTGGGTCCGCACCAGTTCGGGGCCTTTGCCGGCGTCGCAGCCCTGGCGGTGCTGCTGGGCACACTGTCAACCTTCGGCACGCATCTGGTGCTGTTGGGCGAGATGTCGAAAGACACGGCACGGCGGGATGCGATATTGCGCTGGGCCATCCCGGCTACCCTGGCTACCGGAGTCGTCATGCTGGCGGTCTATCTGACTGTCTGTTACACCGTGCTGAGTGAATCAGGCATCGCGCTTGTGTTCCTGATCGCGATTGGTGCAGCCGAAACCCTGTTGCAGCCACTCGTCACATTGTTGTCGTCGGAGCATCTCGCACGCGGTCGCATCGCGTTTTCCCAACTGCTGCAGATCACCGCCCCGAGCATGCGGCTGATTGCAGCGGCTGCGATCTTTCTACTGGCACCCGACCACCCATTTTCGGTCTACGCCATCGCCTATCTTCTGGCATCTGCCCTTGCGTTGTTCGCAGTCCTTGGCGCCGCGCCTTCCACCGTTCCCTTGCCGGCACAATGGCGCATGCCTCGAACTACCGAGATCAGGCATGCCTTCAGTTTCGCGATACTCAACGTCACCAAGGCGGGACCGGCAGAACTGGACAAGACGCTCGCCACCAAATTGTTGCCTTTGTCCTCTGCAGGGGTGTATTCAGCAGCGGCACGCATTGTCGGCGCCAGCGCGCTGCCGGTGATCGCGATGACCCTGTCTTCACTCCCGCGACTCTTTCGGTCAGAGCTGGAACCGTCGCATCATACCGGCAGGCTCCTTCACTGGATGCTTGGCGTTGCCCTGGCCTACGGAGTCGCACTGGCTGCGATGCTCTGGATTTGCGCACCCGTGTTCGACTGGATATTCGGAGCCGGGTACGATGGAATCAGCCGCATGTTGCGATTGTTGTGCCTGGCGATTCCCGCCTTGGCATTGCGGCTGGTTTCGGGCAATGCACTCATGGCCATTGGCAAGCCGTGGATGCGTGCCGGGTTCGAGATCGCCGGCCTGTTGGTGTTGGCAGTCGCCAGCGTCTGGATGAGCCAGAGGTTTGGCGCCATCGGGCTGCCGCTGGCGCTGGCTGCATCCGAATGGTCGATGTGCCTGATGGGAATTGGCCTCGTGACCATGGTGCGACAGCAAACCCGCCACCAGCCACATGCTTCCTGACTACCAAAATATTCCTGGATGCACTGCACGCAATGAAACAGGTTGAAAAACGGCACTACGACTTTGCTGCTTACGAAAGTCCCGAGCGTTTCACCAGCTACTATCACCAGCTGCAGGCGACGTTGCGGCTCGCGCCCGGCTCCCTGGTCGAGATCGGCGTTGGCAGCGGCTTGTTTGTGCAGATGGCGCGAAAGCTGGGTATTGACGCATTTGGCCTGGACGTGGACCCGGAACTGCAGCCCGCAGTTTGCGGAAACCTTCTGCAACTGCCGTTGCAGGATTCGTCGGTGGATGTCTGCGCCGCATTCCAGATACTCGAACATTTGCCGTTCGAAGATTTCCGCCCTGCCGTTCGTGAGCTGGCCAGGGTATGCCGCACCGGTATCGTGCTGTCCCTTCCGGAATTTGGCAATGCCGCCATGGTGCTTAGCCTGCCGTTTGTGCGCAAGCTCCGCTTTGCCGGGCGTGCCTTGCCACTGATCAAGCCTTTGCACCATTTTGATGGCCAGCACTACTGGGAAATCAACAAGCGCGGCTATGGCCTGGCCAGGGTGATCGCGGCCATCGAACGTGCGGGACTTGAGTGTGAGGACACTTGGCTCAACAGCTTCAATCCCTATCACCGTTTCTTCGTGCTGCGAAAAACAGGCGCCACCGTTTCAACGGGGGCACGCTCCTGATGGTTCCGGCAGACATGGCGCCAGCGCGATCGACCAGCGTGGTCATACCCGTGTACAACGATTTCGCGGGCGTCGAACGCTGCCTGAAAGCGTTGCTTGCACAGACATACCCGCCGGATGCCTTCGAGGTGATCATCGTCGACAATGGGTCTTCCCCGCCGCTGCAAATCGAACACGACGGGCCCTTTTCGGTCCGCGTGATTCGCTGCGACACGCCCGGGTCCTACGCCGCGCGCAATGCCGGCGCAAGTATTGCGGAGGGGGGGATACTTGCGTTCCTGGACGCGGACTGCTGGCCGAATTCCGACTGGCTTGCAAACGGCGTCGCGGCACTCACAATCCGGGATGACAAGGTGATCATTGGCGGAGAGGTCACCTTGGTCATGCCGGACCGCAGATCAGCCACCGCCTTGTACCAGTATGCAACTGGCTTCGGCCAGGAAAGCAATGTGCGCGACAGGGGTTTCGCGGCCACGGCAAACCTGTTCTGCACGCGCCGCCAATTTGACGTCGCGGGACCTTTCGATGAGAGGCTGTTGTCCGGCGGCGATGCTCAATGGTGCTGGCGTGCAGCAGAAAAGCAGCTGCCAACAGTATTCGAGCCACACGTTGTGGTATATACCACGCCGCGCGCAAGCCTCGGCGCGGCCATCCGACAGGCCAGGCGCGTTACCGCGGGCAGACGCGCTTTGCGCCGGCCGGACATTGCGCCCTGCACCCGCGCCGGGGCGACGAGACGCCGGACACCGTGGCAAGCCGCAGCCTGGGTCTGGCAAACCGACCGTATTGCCGGATGGGACCGGGTACGGGTATTCGGTGTTGCCATGCTGATCCGCCTGGCTACGATGCTGGAAACGGCGCGACTGACGCTGGGCCGTGCTGCGGAGCGGCGGTGAGGCGATGATCAGCGTTGTCGTACCTGTATATCGCAATGCGACCAGCGCCCTGGAGCTGGTGGCCCAGCTCCGCCGGCAGCGTTTGCCCGAGGGCTGCAAGCTGGAGGTCGTGCTTGTGGATGACGGCTCCGGCGACAACACCGCACACGAGCTCGCGGTCGCCGCTGCCGAGGCGAGCGTGGTTGCATTGCCTGAAAACGTGGGTCGCGCGACCGCACGCAACGCGGGCGCACAGCGTGCAAACGGACGCTTGCTTGTCTTCATCGATTGCGACTGCCGCCCCATTGACGAGCACTTCCTGGCACGCCAGATTTCCTGTTTCACCACCGACGTCGTGGCTTCCTGCGGGCCGGTCCTGGGCGGTTCATCTCTCTTCTGGGAACGCTACCAGAATGATGTAGCCAAGCGCCGCCAGCAGCGACACGAAGATGGCGCTAGCTGGTCCGGCAGTTCCGCCAACCTTGTCGTCGACCGTGTCGCGTTTGGACGCCTTGGCGGCTTCGACGACCGCTATCGGGGCTACGGATTCGAAGATCGCGATTTGCTGGTGCGCCTGGCAACCGTCGGGCAAATAAGCTGGTGTACTGAAGCGGCGGTTCAGCATGTGCACGCGGTGACCCTGCCCGAGGTAATGCGCAAGATGCACGCGGCAGCCGGCGACTCGGCAGCACGGTTTGCAAGCAACCATCCCGAAATTTATCGTGCGCTCGGCTACGCCGCAATCGATGCACGCCTGCATCCCTGGTTGCGTCCATTGTGCATCCTGTTCGGTCCCTGCCTCCGCATCGCGCCGTTCATCGAGCAACTCCTTGCCGGACGCCGGATCCCGTATTCTGTGGGCAAGTTTGTGGTGAAGCTGTTGAGCGCACTCGCCTATGCCCGTGGCAGCGCAGAGAAGGCACGGCCCGCAGGATGACACGAGGCGCTCGTGAAAACGCCTGCCCGGAGGAGCCGCGTCTCGACTGGCGGTAGCGAGCGGCCCGGTCGACCTGAACTACCCGCAATGCGTCCGAATCACCATTCGAGGCGTCATGCGTCGCGGCATCCGGCCGACTGCGACAACTGCACGGCTATTTGTCGCCCGAACTCGAGCCAGGCAAAGTCGCGCGCAAAAGCATGGCAAGCGGGGGACATGGTGTCGTCCCGAAGCGCGAGTACTCTCACGGTGGCGTCCGCCAAGGCCGCGTAATCGCCCGGTACGACCAAATACCCGGATTTGCCCTCGGCCACCGCATCGACAATGCCGCCGGTGGCGAAGGCGACAGTGGGCAGGCCATGGGCGGCGGCCTCAACGGCGACCATGCCGAAGCCTTCCGGATCGCCGGGAAGCTGGCGTACCGGGAAGACATGCACGTCGGCGGCGCGATAGACGTCGCCCAGCTCGGCGTAGTCGGTGATGACACCGAGAAAGCGCACGTTTGCGCCAATGCCGGCAGCATTGGCGGCGGCCTGGATGCTTTCGGGTGATTGTGCGCGGGCGTGCAGCGCTTGTTTTGGGGCGTCACCGACGATCAGCAGCACGGTGTCGGGCTGTTGCTTGACGATGCGGGGCAGCGCCTTTTCCACAAATTCGCGCAGGCCCTTGCGCTCGCTCAGGCGACCGACGGAGAGCAGCAAGGGGCGGTTCGCGAGCTTGTGTTGTTGGCGCCACGATTGGTGGGTCGAGTTGTCGGAACTTTTCGAGCCAGAATTTGGGGCATTTTCGGGCCGGGTGGATTCCGGATCGCCGCTGCGCGGCGTCCGGAATGACGGAGATTCCTCTCGCGCCAGGAAAGTCACTGAATGATCCGGCGTCGTGCCGGGCCCGGATCGCGGTTCCCGAACTGGCTCGGGCAGGTCGACGCCGGGGTGCACGATACCGATTTTTTCGGATTTGACGCCGATGGCTCGGCACAATTCAGCCGTGGGGCGGCTGTTGGCGATGACCCGGTCCATGCGGCGGATGGCGCGCAGCCAGACCACTCGATACAGGATATGCTTTACCGCCACATCCAGCCCGTGCACATAGACCACCGTGCGGGCCGTGGCGAGGCGTGCCGCGCTCCGGGCCAACGGCGCGGTCAGTCCGCTGCCGGCCAAAACGATGTCCGGCCGCCTTGCGCGCGCTTCGCGCCGGGCCAGGCGCCGTGCCTGCCACAGGAATTTCCACAGCGGTTTCAGCGGCGCTTCCCGCACGGGGACACCTTCGGGAGCGAGTGCCGCACTACCCGCCGGGCCGATGACGCGCACTTCGGCGACCTTGGCCAATTCCTCGGCCATGTGCCAGTTGAGTCGCTCCATGCCGCCGACCAGGGGCGGCAGGTTGCGGGTGACGAGGAGGATGCGGCGCTTCCGGTGTTGCGGCACGTCGCTTACCTCATCTGCTCAGGACTGAGCGGCCGCGCTGGTGTGGAGAGCCGAGGGTCATCGGCCTGCAGCCAGCGAAGTCGATGCGTATCCCGCAGCACTTTCACTCGCCGCGGCCTTCCCACGCGGCCAGCTCTTCTTCGGGCAATGGATCGAAGAAGCTTTCTTCCAGGGGAAATCCCTTCACAAATCCGAGCGTCCTGTCACAATGCGCCAGCGGCACCAGTCGGGCATAGGGTTTGCCGGCCTTGCCGAGCACGATTTCCTCGCCCGCGTGGGCCTTTTCCAGCAGACGGGAAAGATGCGTCCTGGCTTCGTGAACGTTGATGACTTTGACCATGCCGGTCAAGTTAGTCCACTCGGTTGGTCCGGTCAACCGTCGCGGCGGTAAGTCAATGCGGTGATCTGCTCGGAGATGAGGCCGATCAGGAAAATGATGACGGCGGCACTGAACAGCAGCATGCTCATGTTGGTGAACTGACCGCTGCGGAAGAAGGTGTAGATGTACCAGATCAGGCCGGTGAGGAAGAACAGGGTGCTGGCTGGAACGAACAGCTTGAGTGGCGAGTACAGGGTGGCGATCTTGAAGATGATCAGCAGAAAGCGCAGGCCGTCGCGCAGGGGGCGGATGTGGCTTTTGCCGACGCGCTCGCCGGCGTCGATGGGGATGTAGGCGACCGGGTAGCCGGAGCGGAAAAAGGCCATGGTGCTGGTGGTCGGATAGCTGAAACCGTTGGGCAGCAGGTACAGGAACTCGCGGAACTTGTCGGCACGCACGGCGCGGAAGCCGGAGGTGAGGTCAAGGATGTCGTGGCCGGTGATGCGGGTGGCGAGCCAGTTGTAGGCGCTGTTGGCGACGCCGCGGCCGACGCCGGCCTGGCCTTCCCAGTCGCGCGCGCCGACCACCATGTCGTAGCCGGAGCCGAGTGTTTCCAGCAGGCGCGGGATGTCGGCCGGATCATGCTGGCCGTCGGCGTCCATGAACACCAGGATGTCGCCCTTGGCAGCACGCGCACCGCGCTTGACGGCGGCGCCATTGCCCATTGAATAGGGCGCGGACACCCGGGTGACTCCGTGCTGCCGGCACAGCTCGCGGGTGTTGTCGGTGGAGCCGTCATCCGAGACGATGATCTCGGCATCCGGCTGCGCCGCACGCAAGGTCGGCAACAGGTCGGCAAGCGCGGCCGCTTCGTTCTTGGCTGGCAGAATGATGCTGAGCATGAATTTCCCCGGGGTCCAGGCGATCATAACGCAAGCGCGGCAAGTATCGGCGCGCGATGGGGATTGCGTGGTCGCAGCCATGGACCGCTTCTACGGGTGCGCGCTTGTCGACGACTGCAGAATGCACCTCACTGCATGACAAACAGTTCTTTGTATCTTGATGGAAAGATGAATAGAATGCCGGCATGATCAATATTTCGCTGGAATTCTTTCCGCCCAAGACCGATCAGCAGCGTGCCCAGTTCGAGCGGGCGCTGCCGCAGCTGAAGGCGCTCAAACCCGAATATGCCAGCGTCACCTTTGGCGCCGGCGGCTCGACCCTGAGCTACACGGCAAGGACCGTGAGGGCGCTGATGGAAGCCGGCCTGGATGCCGCTCCGCATGTTTCCTGCATGGGTGGCACGCGCGAGGAAATCACTGCGCTGCTGGACGAGTACAAGGCCATGGGTTGTACCCGCGTGGTGGCGCTGCGCGGCGACCTGCCCTCGGGCATGGCCGGACCGGGCGATTTTCTGTACGCCTCGGATCTGGTCGCCTTCATCCGTGAGCGCTACGGCGCGCATTTCCACATCGAGGTCGGCTGCTACCCGGAAACGCATCCGCAAGCCGACCATGCCGCGGCCGACATGCACCACTTCGCCAACAAGGTGAAGTGTGGTGCCAACGGCGCCATCACCCAGTATTTCTTCAACGCCGACGGGTATTTCCGATTTGTCGAAGAGGCGCGCGCAGCCGGCGTCGAAGTGCCGATCGTGCCCGGCATCATGCCGATCTCCAACTTCGCCCAATTGCGGCGTTTCTCCCGCATCTGCGGCGCGGAAATCCCGCGCTGGATCGAAACCCGCATGCAGACCCACGCCGATGATGCCAGCGCCATCCACGAATTCGGCGCCGACATCGTGGCCCGCCTGTGCCAACGCCTGCTTGAAGGCGGCGCACCCGGATTGCACCTGTACACGCTCAACCGGGCCGTTGCCACGCGAGCCGTACTGGATCGCATTCCATGATATGAGCCTGGTCACGTTCAGACTGCGGCAAGCGACAACGCATACAGTGAAACGATGATCGCTGCACTGTTCACCCTGTATGCCGCCATCGGTTCCGCCTCTGTCAGCGGCGACCGCGTCTATCGTTGCACCGGCGCGCATGGCGAGACCGTGTTCAGCGGGCAGCCCTGTCGCAACCTGGCCGCGCCCTTGGCAGATTCCGACGGCAACGGCTTTGACCGCCAGCTTGCCTGGGGTGGGCGTTGCCCGGCCAGCGAGCAGGAGCTCAGCGATCGCGTCGCCGCCGCCTTCGACAGCGGCAATATCAATGCCCTGAGCGGCTTGTTCCTGTGGCGCGGCTACGGCAGTCGTGCGGCCTACCGCAGTGTCGGCAAGCTGCAGTCGATGCTGCGCATGCCGCTTGCCGGCCTGTCCCTTGTTGCCCGCCCCGACCCGAACTGGTGGCAGGCCGATCCGGCTCGAATGGCGGGCAACCGGGAGTTGAGGGTTGAGGTAGCGGTGCCCGGGATGGGCGATGCAATCCAGACATATCAGTTTCCGGTGCTGCAAAGCGATGCCTGCTACTGGCTGCAGTATGCAGACAGGACGGTCAAGGATGGGCTCTGATGGATTCGTCTGCCGGCGCCAACCCCGCCCCAGGTCCGATCCGTTCGCCCGGTTGCGCGCCTGATCGCAGCGGGCTGCTGATCCGACCGTGCCGCGCAAGGCAGTACACTAGGTCTTTTGCTGCGGAGACTTGCCATGGCCCAGGCCTACCCGGAATTCATCTGGCACAACGGACAGATCAAGCCGTGGGCCGAGGCGCAGCTGCATGCCATGGCGCATGTGGTGCATTACGGATCGTCGGTATTCGAGGGTATCCGCAGCTACGACACGCCATCGGGGCCGGCGGTTTTCCGTCTCGACGACCATATCCGGCGCCTGTTCCAGTCAGCCAAGATCTACAACATGGCCATGCCTTTCGATCACGTGGCGCTGGCTGCAGCCTGCGTCGAGGTGCTCAAGGCCAACGGCATGACCTCCGGCTATTTGCGCCCCGTCGCCTACCTCGGCCTGGGCGGCCTGGGTATCACCGCCAAGTGCCCCACCGATGTGGCCGTGGCGGCCCTGCCCTGGGGCACCTATCTCGGCCCTGAAGCGCTGGACAACGGCATCGACACCTGCGTGTCGAGCTGGCAACGCCTGGCACCCAACACCATGCCGACCGGCGCCAAGGCCGGCGGCAATTACCTGTCCGGCCAGCTGATCGCCGGAGAAGCACGGCGGCTGGGATTCGGCGAGGGCATTGCCCTGGCCTCGACCGGACTGCTCAGCGAGGGCGCCGGCGAGAATCTGTTCCTGGTCTTCGACGGCAAGCTGCACACAACCCCGGCCAGCGCCGCGATCCTCAACGGCATCACCCGCGACAGCGTGATGACCCTGGCGCGCGAGGAAGGCATCGAAGTCATCGAGCGCGACATGCCACGCGAATACCTGTACCTGGCCGAGGAGGTGTTCATGTGCGGCACCGCCGCCGAGATCACGCCGATCCGCTCGGTCGATGCGCGTACCGTGGGCACCGGCAAGCCGGGCCCCGTCACCCAGCGTATCCAGGAAATGTTTTTCGGCCTGTTCAAAACCGACAAGGACCCGCGCGGCTGGCTGACGCGGTTTTGACCGAGAGCGGTGAGCACGAAATCGCAATCCACTCATCATCCCGGAGCCGCGCGCAGCGCGGCATCCGGGATCCACTTGCTTGCGAGCAAGCCCCTTGAAAGCGCGTTCGTAACCCATCCAGAGACATTGGTGCATGAACACTGTGCAAAACGAACCCGCCAGCATGACTCGAAAAGGCAGCATCGCCTGCGTCGGCCTGGGCATGACCCTGGGCTCGCACCTGAGCCCGCTGGCGCGCAGCCACATTGAGCAATCGGACGTGGTGTTTGCGGCGCTCTCCGACGGCATCGTCGAGCTGTGGCTGCAGAAGTTGCACCCCGACGTGCGCAGCCTGCAGCCCTACTACGGCGACGGCAAGAACAAGTCGCGCATGATCACCTACCGCGAATGGGTCGAGGTGATGATGGCCGAGGTGCACGCGGGCAGCAAGGTCTGCGCCGTGTTCTACGGCCACCCCGGCATCTTCGCCTGGTCACCGCATGAAGTGATCAAGCAGGCCCGCGCCGAAGGCTACGCCGCGCACATGGAACCGGGCATCTCGGCCGAAGACTGCCTGTACGCCGACCTCGGCATTGACCCGGGCCGCCGTGGCTGCCAGCACTATGAGGCTGGCCAGCTGCTGTTCTATGACACGCCGGTCAACCCTGCCGCCTACCTGGTGTTGTGGCAGGTCAGCCTGGTCGGGGACGGCTCGCTCAAGCGCTTCACCACCGGCCCGGAATACCGTCAGGTACTGGTCGACGTGCTGGCCAGAAGCTATCCGCTGGAGCATGAAATCATCATCTACCGTGCGGCCACGTTGCCCATTCACCGAGCACGCATCCGGCAGATCGCCCTGCGCGAGCTGTCGACTGCGGAAGTTGCCGGGGAAGACACAGTCGTCATCCCACCCGTATCGCGCCTGCAGCCCAATCCCGGGATCAGAGAACGATTGCGTGCGCTAGACCAAAATCACCTGGACGGGTCAGTCGACTGAATTCCGGCATGGGTGCCTGAGCGCGCCGCCGGCATTCCTGCACGCGGTGGCTACCCTCGCCACCCAAATGGCGCTATTCTGGAAGACAGGATCTCGCCGTCATGCAGGCGCAGGCGAAAAAAAGGGGAACCACATGTCCAATACCATCGAGCTACTCGACAGCATCGGTCGTGATGCCACGCTCCGGCATGCGTCGACACCGGAGCTGGAACGGGCTCTGGACCGGATGCACGCCAGCCCGGGTCTGAGAATGGCCGCCGCCAGTGGTCGCAGAGAACCTCTGTTCAGAGAGTTGGGAAGCCAGGCCAATGTGGCCGTTCAGGTCAACCAGAATCCGCACAATGGAGGAAACCGCCCGGATGAGCAGGAGGACAGCCAGACTCCGGCGGGTCCCGGGCGGGATACGGACAGCGGCGACGTCAAACCGGATTCCTGATCGGCGGCGTGCCCGTCCTTGCGGCAATGCGAAACCCACTACTTCGCTGGGTGCCAGCTGCAGTCCTGGTCGGATTGCTGTTTGGCCCCGCTGTCGGATCGGGTCGATCCGCCGAACCACAAGACCGCTCGCCAGCGCAACTTCTCGCCGATGCGAAACAAGCGCTATCGTCCGACCATTCGCGATTCAACAAGCTTCTCCAGCAACTGCAAGACGAGGAGAGCTCGCTTGCGCCCGACCAGCTCTGGGATCTGCGCTATCTGCAAGCAGTCCAGCTCCAGTACCAGGGCAAGAACTCTGACTCGCTGCCGATCCTTCGCGACATCAAGAACAACTCGGGCAATCCATCTCTCAAGCTGCGCGCAACGGCACAGCTTGTCCAGGCCAACTTTCTCGATCACAAGTACGAAAGAGCCTATTCTCTGGCGGAGTCCCTGATTGCGACGCTGCCCACCGCAACCGACCCCGAAGCAAAGAAGCTCGCCCTGAGTCACCTCGTACAAATGATGAACAGTGCCGGGCAACATGATCTGGCTCTCAAGTACGCGCGGGAGATCGAGACCATCGCCCGGAATCCGGCCGACCAGTGCGAGGCGCAGCTGTCGACAACCCAGACACTCCTCTATGCCGGAAGCCTGTCAGCAAATGACGGGCGCTTCCAGCAAACCGTCGACACATGCATGAACGCCAGACGGCCAGTATCGGCCAACGCACTGCAACTGGATCGCGCCAGCCTGCTGATTGACAAGAATCGTCCCAGGGAGGCGCTGGAGCTTCTGCGCAAGATCGCACCGAGCATCCTGAAGTCTGGATATCAGTTCCATGTGGCCTCACTGGACGTCACACGCGCCGCTGCCTGCAAACAGATGGGCAATGACAAGCAGGCGCGCAAATTCGCACTTGCAGCGTTACAGGCCATTGGTCCGGAAAGCGTCAACTGGATTACCCAGGAAGCATTCAGGGTCTTGTTCGAAGTGGAGAAGCGTACCGGGCACAGCGATGCAGCACTGGCGTATTACGAGAAATACGCGGCACTCAAACTGAAGTCCGCCGATGACGCCAAGGCCCGCGCCCTGGCCTATCAAATGGTCCGTCTGGACGTTCTGGCCAAACAGACGAATCTGGATGCACTGGCCAAGCAGAACAGCATTCTCAAGCTGCGCCAGAACCTGGCCGACAAGGCAGTCGAAACCGGTCGCCTTTACCTGGCACTGCTGATCCTCCTGCTGGTCTTTATCGGCATCTGGCTGTATCGCACCAAGCATTCGCAAATTCGGTTTCGGCAACTGGCGCATCACGACGGTTTGACCGGCATCTTCAACCGACAACATTTCTTCGACCAGGCCGGTGCCGCGTTGAGGAAACTGGACCACACTGGCGATCACGCGTGCCTGCTGCTGCTGGACCTGGATTACTTCAAGCAGGTGAACGACAGCCACGGCCATCCGGCCGGAGACGAGGTGTTGCAGCAAAGCGTGGAAATCTGCCGCAGCGAATTGCGCGAGGCGGACTTGTTCGGCCGTGTCGGCGGCGAGGAATTCGGGGTTTTCATGCCCGGCTGCGTGTGCGCAGCAGGCGTGGAGGCGGGCAACCGCATCCGCAGGCGACTGGCAGCGACCCCCATCATGCTCGAAGGTAGAGCGAAAGTCGTGGTGACGGCAAGTTTCGGGCTGTCATGCACAACACGCTCCGGGTACGATCTTGGCAAGCTCACCACCGTCGCCGACGGTGCCTTGTACCAGGCCAAAAACGCCGGCCGCAATCAGCTGGTCGTGGGCAAAGATGCAGTGGTCAGTGCACCGCAGGCAGGCTGCAGCACGAACAGCTCGCCCAAAGCCTGCGCCTGACTCGCATCCCCGCGGAAATGCGTGCGCCCGCCTGCACGCTGCGGCATAGTGTGATAAATGGTACCCGGTGCAGGGATCCACAACCTGCCCGGAAATGCGTACCGCACGGCCGTGATCGAAATCGGACTTCTACGCCAGGGGATGAACTACACCGCATCGAATCGCTGGACTACGGCTGCCTTGCTGGCGATTTGTCTGTGCTTTCCGATTGGATCGCTTGCCAAGGGTACCGACCAGAAGCCCTCGTCCAAACAACTGCTGGCCCAGGCCGAAGACATCCGGTCCTCCAACCCGCAGCAGTTCGGCAAGCTGCTGGAAGAACTCAGGCAACGCCAAGCCCAACTGTCGGCATCGCAGCGCTGGCATCTGCGCTTCCTGGAAGCTGCACAGCTCACCTTTCAAAACCAGTACGCGAAGGCCGAGCCGATTCTCAGGGAGGTTGTCGCCCATGCGCCGGACCCCGGGCTCGTGGCGCGTGCGAGGGCGGCGCTGCTGCAAAGCCGCTACCTGGCCCGTGACTATCAGACCGCCTACACGCTCGCGCACAAGCTCATGTCAAGCCTGCCCCAGCTGACGGATACGCATGCGCGCCGCGTTGCGCTGGACCGGATCGTGCAGATGCTCAGCAGCGCCGGACAGTACGATCTGGCCTTGAAGTACGCGCGAGAAGTCAAGTCGTCATTCCACTCGGAAAAGGGCCAGTGCTCGGGAAGCCTTCTGGTCGCCAAGACTCTGCTCCACGCGCACAAGCTGGATCTGGATGCGCCAGAAATCGAGAATGCCGTCAAAACCTGCCTGCGCATCGGAGAACTGGCGTCGGCCAATGCGCTGCGCCTGGACGTGGCCGGCATGATGCTCGAGCAAGGCCATCCACAGGCGTCCATTGACCTGCTGAAAAAAATCGCACCCAGCGTGAAAAAATCTGGCTACAAGATCCATGTGGGCGGCCTGCACATGGAACTTGCCCAGGCCTATGCGAAACTGGGCAAGGACCGCCAGGCGCGGCGCCATGCGCTGCTGGCGCTGTCGGAAAACGCACCCGACGCGGTCAACTATGTCGTGCAGGGTGCCACCCAGGTGATGTTCGAAGTCGAGAAGCGCGCGGGGGACAGCGCCAGCGCCCTGGGCTGGTATGAAAAGTACACCGCCCAGAAACAGAACGCAGCCGACGACGCCAAGGCGCGTGCGCTGGCCTACCAGATGGTGCATCAGGATGTGCTGGACAAGCAGATCAAGCTGGATGTGCTGGCCAGGCAGAACAGTGTACTGAAGCTGCGCAAAAACCTGGCCGACAAGGCCGCCGAAACCGGCCGTCTGTATATCGCGCTGCTGGTGTTGCTGCTGGCCTTCATCGGCATTTGGCTCTACCGCACCAAGCACGCCCAGTTGCGCTTCCAGCGCATGGCACAGCATGACGACCTGACCGGGGCGTTCAACCGGCATCATTTCCTGGCCGAAGCACAGCGTGTGCTGGACAGAATGCAACATTCGGACCTTGACGCCTGCCTGGTGCTGCTGGATCTGGATTATTTCAAGCAGGTCAATGATCTGCACGGGCACGCGGCGGGCGATGAGGTGCTGACCCAGACCGTCGACGTGTGCCGAGGGGACTTGCGCCCGCAAGATCTTTTCGGACGTCTGGGCGGCGAGGAATTCGGCATTCTCCTGCCGACCAGCTCGATCGAGACCGGCATCGGCATCAGCAACCGGATTCGGCGCAAACTGGCCGAAACCAACATCGTCACGGTGTCCGGTGTCGAGGTCAAGGTCACGGCCAGCTTTGGTCTGGCGTGCACCGACCAATCTGGCCACGCCCTGACCGACCTTTTGCGCGTCGCTGACGCGGCGCTGTATCGCGCCAAACGCGCCGGCCGCAACCAGCTTGCCGTGGGCGGCCGGGCCACGCCATTGTAGGAAACATACAAGCGCGCCATGCGCGCGATGGGGATTCCCGTGTTCGCGGCCATGGGCCGCTCCTACAGGCGCGGGGGTCCGATGGTGCGCTTCGCTGCACTCAGCAGCACCCTGCAACGCGAAGCACAGCACAGGGCACCCATCATGCCGGCGGCAGGACGAAGTCAAGGATGGCGATGGTGCCGTGGGTGTCCTTGCGCGGGGCCAGCGACACCTGCCAGCCGTACAGGTCACACAACCGCACCACGATCGCCAGACCCAGACCCGCGCCACTGCCGGTCACACCCGCGCCACGCACGCCGCGCTGGAACAGGCGCTGCACGTCCTCGTCGCCAATGCCGCGCCCGGTATCGGACACGACAACCTTGCCGTCGCCCACGCGGATGTGCACCTCACCCTCCTGGGTGTACTTGATGGCGTTGCCGATCAGATTGGTCAGGGCTACCGCCAGCACCGAGGATGGCGCATTGACGGCAAGCTGCCCGGTTGTCTCGATCTGGATCGCCACCTGCTTGCCGCGCAACTGCGGCTTCTGGCTGGCGACCACATCCTTGACCACGCGCGCCACATCCGAGGTTTCACCGTCCATCGGGCCGGAGCGCTCGGTACGCGACAGCAGCAGCAGGGCTTCAATCAGCTCGGTGGCCTGGCGCGAGGCGCGCTCGATGCGTTTGAGCCGTTCGCGCAGCTTGTCGGTCAGGTCGGGCGAAGTCTGCAGCAGCTCGGTGGTGCTGGCGATCACCGCCAGCGGCGTACGCAATTCGTGGCTGACATCGGAGTTGAACTCACGGTCGCGCTCGACCACGTGGGTCAGACGCTCTGCATATTCGTCCAGTGCCTGAGCCAGTTCGCCCACCTCGTCGTTGGCGAAATGCGGCGCCAGCGGCGTGACCCGGCCAACTTCGCGGAAATCCCGCAAACGGCGTGCCAGGTCGGTGACCGGGCGGATGACGCGATTGGACAGCCAGGCGCCGATCAACAGCGACAACAATGCGAACACGGCCACGGCACCGATCAGCGCATACAGCAGCAGCGCCTGGCTGCGCTGCTCGCGCGAGGTGTCGTACTTGAGGAAAAACCAGAAGTGCGGATCCTTGCGGACCGCGAGCTTGTAAGTTGTTATTCCACCATGGCCGTTGGGCTCCTCCAGTTCGTGCACACCGTCGGACAGTTTTGCCCAGGCGGCCGGCACCCGGTCGAACTTGCGTTCGGAATACACCCAGCCCTCGATCTTCTCGACATTGAAGCGGGTCTGGTCCGGGTCAAGATAGAACGCGTTGACGTTCTGGTTCATGTTGCTCAGCAGCATCGAGCCAATCAGCTGGCCCTCCAGGCGCGCACGCAAATACACCGTTGCGGTGGCAAAAGCGGCCACCAGCGCCAGCCCGAACAGGAAATAGGAGATGAAAATGCGGCTGCGCAGGCGCCGCCGGTAGCCGGTGACAGGTTTTTTCATGAAACCATGAAGCCAATCAAGTCGGCAGCGCGTCCGGATCAAACATGCGGTAGCCGATGCCGTGGCGGGTGTGGATCAGCGGCTTGTCGAAGGGCTTGTCGATCAAGGCGCGCAAGCCGTGGATGTGCACGCGCAGGCTGTCACTGTCGGGCAACTCCTCGCCCCAGACCCGATGCTCCAGATCCTGGCGGGTGACCACCGACGGGCTTGATTCCATCAGCGCCTGCAGCAGCTTCAGACCAATCGGGTTGAGCTGGATCGAGGTGCCGGCCCGGCTCACGGTGAGCGTATCCAGGTTGTAGGTCAGGTCGGCCACTTTCAGCACCCGGGTTTGCGGTCCCTTGCCACGACGCGCCAGAACTTCCAGCCGCGCGCCCAGTTCCTGCAGCGCGAAAGGCTTGGTCATGTAGTCGTCGGCGCCGGCCTCGAAACCGGTCAGCTTCTGGTCCAGGGCATCCCGCGCGGTCAGCATCAGGATCGGCGTCTGCTTGTGCGCCTCGGCATGCAGCTTGCGGCACACCTCCAGTCCGTCCATGCCGGGCAGGGTCAGATCCAGCACGATGACATCGAAATCATGCACCACAGCCAAATGCAGACCGGTCACACCGTCACCGGCAAAATCCACCACGTGGCCACTGTCTTCCAGGTAGTCGCCGATATTGGTGGCGATATCGTTGTTGTCCTCGATGACCAGAACGCGCATGGGCAACTCCACGGGATGGATTTCGACTGTGCGCGACACCGGCCAGCGCTGTCGCCACGTCCTGCAAGCCTACACCACCACGGGCGGGCAAAGCATTCTGGTGGCAACAAAAAGGCCCAGGCGGGTGCGCAGGGGAACACACTCGCCTGGGCCATACGCTTGGGGCCTTTGCGCGCCAAACTGCTGCAACCGCGCTTCACAGCACTTGTACCCAGGAGTGGCAACTGTGGCCGCAGCGCCTCCTTTATAGGTGTGCGCCCGAAAAGATCCCGTTAAACGGTACTGAGGGGAGCGTTAAAAAAGGGAGTTGGAAGTCGGGAGTGGGGAGTCGGAAGGCCAGCCCCCGGCGCAATTCGAAACAATGGAGCGCATGAGTTTGACATTTGACGTGGCGCAATTCGCTGCCACAGATTCTCCAGCGGCAGTCCTGTTCCCCACTTCCCACTCCCCACTTCCGAAAATGGAGCGGGTGAAGGGAATCGAACCCTCGTCGTAAGCTTGGGAAGCTTCTGCTCT
>CBFGSA010000054.1:0-18111 GCA_965651365.1 uncultured Rhodanobacteraceae bacterium
GGTGAGGATCGACTCGGGATGGAATTGCACACCCTCGATCGGCAGGGTCTTGTGCTTCAGGCCCATGATTTCGTCGATGACGCCATCGGGCGTTTCCGTCCAGGCGGTGACCTCCAGGCAATCGGGCAGGCTCGCGCGCTCGACCAGCAACGAATGATAGCGAGTGGACTCGAGCGGATCAGGCAGGCCGGCGAACACGCCCCGGCCGCGGTGGCGCACCGGCGAGGTCTTGCCGTGCATGATGCGTTCGGCACGCACCACCTTGCCGCCAAACACCTGGCCGATGGCCTGATGACCCAGACACACGCCGAAGATCGGCAGCTCGCCGGCCATCTGGCGCAGGATGTCCATCGACACGCCCGAATCGTCCGGCGTGCCCGGCCCCGGCGAAATCATGATGCGCTCCGGCGCCATGCGCCTTATGTCGTCAATGC
Source organism: uncultured Rhodanobacteraceae bacterium (assembly GCA_965651365.1). Lineage (GTDB taxonomy): Bacteria > Pseudomonadota > Gammaproteobacteria > Xanthomonadales > Rhodanobacteraceae > DASSBG01. The sequence goes on from CBFGSA010000054.1 coordinate 435, forward strand.
CAACGGCATCATTGCGCACTACCTTTACTTCCTGGCCCAGCTCACCCAGGTACTGCACCAGGTTGAAGGTGAAACTGTCGTAGTTGTCGATCATCAGCAGCATGGCTGGTGTCCGCTGTCCGTGGGCCGCAGGCAAACCGCTACTTTATCGGTGCGCGGCACCGACGTACAGCTCTGGATTTCCAGCCACATGGCCACGGCAGACCGTGCGCTGCCCTCTTCGCATGCCGCCTGCCCCCAGGTCAGCGCAACTTGGCCACGTCAGCCTCCATCAGCATCCGCACGTAGCGCGTATATGGCACGCCTCGCGCTGCGGCCCTTGCCTTCACCGCTTCAAGCAAAGGCACCGGCAAGCGCATGTTCAACACTGCCGCCTTGGGTTTGATTTCGAAACGCATCGGGCTGAACTGCCTGAAGTCGATATTGGAAAGGTCTTGCTCCAGGAACGCTTCAGCCTCGGCGTCGGCCTTGAAGTCAGGTACTCGCTTCATAATTTCTTGCCTCTTGCGCATGCATGTAACGGGCGCTGATCGGACGGATGAGGCTGCCCCGGAAGGCAAACGCCACGAACAGTGCGCGGCCATCGACAAGGCCTGCAGCGATGCAGCGGCTTTCGGTCGATGCCGAGTGTTTCAGGTCGGGTGCCACATCGACTCGGCCATCCAGAAACAGCCTTTCGATTTCCTTGCGCGACACACCGTGCTTGCCGCACTTTGGCCAGTTTCCGTCGTCCCAATCAAAACCGGAAAACTTCACGCTTGCAGTGTAGACATATGTATTTACATTTGCAACGTCATATCGAAACAAGTTCACACGTTCGACTCGAAATCAATGATGGGCCATGATCCAGATCAATGCACGCAGCCGGCAGCCGGCGCAAGCTGACGCGGTTTTGATGCTTGTGAGGAATCTGGATGGACACTTCTGCCGACACCCCGGCCTGCACGGCCTACCCGCTGGATGCGCGTGCGATTGCGCGGCGGTTTCGTCATTCGGCCATTTTTGGCGCGCTGGACACGCTGGAGCCGGGCGAGGCGATGCGCTTTGTCAATGACCACGATCCGCTGCCGTTGCTGGAACAGATGCGCGAGCGGTATGGCGAACAGATCGAGATTCACTATCGGCAGCGCCAGCCCGGCGCGATCGTGATCGACTTCGTGGCGGTGCAGCCGTGAGTTTTCCGGCGTTTTTCGATACCGCGCCGGCGATCCGCCTGCGCGACGGGCTGGCGCTGCTGCTGGGTGCCAGTGACGACGGCATCATCGAGTACCGCTATGCCGACGCCGTGCGCCTGGCCGGGCATTCGTGTCCCACGGTGGCCGGTGCATGGCTGTGCGCGCGGGCGGGCCTGCGGCATCTGTATGGCGACGCCGTGCCGGAGCGCGGAGGCATCCGGGTATCTTTTGCCGAGCCCGAGGAGGCCGGCGTCACCGGCGTGATTGCACAGGTGCTGACCCTGGTCACCGGCGCCGCCGGGGCCAACGGCTTCAAGGGTCTGGGTGGGCAGCATGCGCGCAATGGACTGCTGCAGTTCGGCGCCGGCGGCGTTTCCGGCATCCGCATGCAGCGTGTGGATACCGGTGCCAGTGTCGAGGTGGCGCTGGATGCCAGCACCGTGGCACCCGATCCGGCACAGCGTCAGTTGATTCCGCTGATTCTGAGTGGCCAGGCCGACCATGCGCAGCGCCGTGAATTCGGCCGCTTGTGGCAGGAGCGGGTGCGCCGCATGCTGACCGAACACGCAGACGATCCGGCGATGATTCGCCTGCACGAGGTGGCACAGGCCGCCTGAGTCTTGGCCCGAGGCCAGCGCGCCGAGACTTCGGGGCTTGAATTTTGCGATTCCGCTCCCTCCGTTCTCTCCAGGCAAGATGACGAGGCTGGACGAACACCAGGTGCCCGAACCCAAGGAGTCATTCTGCGCGCAGCGAAGCGCAGTCGCAGAATCTGACCCACGTGCTCCCGGAGCATGGATCCTGCGCCTTCGGCTGCGCGCTGGATAACGCTTGAGCCAACCCGCGCCGACCCGCATAGCGGGTTGGTACCCGGGGTTGACGGGAAGTCTCTTGCGGAATAGTTAGATTTGGTCAACACGAGAACGCCAATACATCGGACGCCGATGCAAATGTGCCACCGCGATGATGACAACCTCGCTTGCGAAAGGCTCGTAGATTAGCCCGTAAGGAAAACGGCGCAACTGGCATCGCCGGATGCTGCCGCCCATTGGAGACCACGCCGAAGGGAACTCTCGAATGCGGTGCACAGCAAGCCATGCCTCCTCGCGGAACTCGTTCCCCAAGCCAGCGCGCTCTTTGTTGTAGTAGCTAATCGCTTCGGCCAGTTCATATTGCGCCGGATACAACAGTCTGACCTTCAAACGGTTTGGCCCAACTCGGCAAAGGCCCTCTCCGCATCTACGGCACCGAGCTCGCCCGAGCGGTAAGCTGCCATGCGATCTTCGGCCTCCTTGAACCATAGAGCATCTACGGCAGAGTCCGGCTGATCCAGACTACCGATAAGCCCTTCAACGAGCGCTGCTCGATCATCGGGAGGAAGCCGCAGTGCTTCCTGTAACACTACTTCTGCTGGAGTTGACATATCGTCACCGTTGCCACCTGCGGCTTCGATTGTACGCGCGGTCCCCGAACAAATCTAACGGGTTCTCGTACCTTCCGCGTCACGTAACACGCCATCATCCCGCAGCTTCGCGCAGAATGCCGGCAATGGCTGGCCACTCGAACACCGCGCCACGCCGGAACCTGCATGCAATTCGCGCGCATGGCGCGCGTGTATGTTTCCTACAGACCGCGGGCGGCTTCGGCCACGGCGCGGAACAGGGCACGGCCCTTGTTCATGGTTTCTTCCCACTCGGCGGCTGGATCGGAGTCGTGCACGATGCCGGCGCCGGCCTGGACATGCAGCTGGCCGTCGTGGATCACGGCGGTACGAATCGCAATGGCGGTGTCGGCGTCGCCCCACCAGCCGATCCAGCCGATCGCACCGGCGTAGATGTTGCGTTTGGCCGGCTCCAGTTCCTGGATGATCTCCAGCGCACGAACCTTGGGCGCGCCGCTCAGGGTGCCGGCCGGGAAGGTGGCCTTGAGCACGTCCATGTAGCTGGTGCCCTCGCGCACTGTGCCCTCGACCTGGGACACGATGTGCATCACGTGCGAGTAGCGCTCGATGACGAACGACTCGCTCAGGGTCACGCTGCCGGTTTCGCAGATCCGGCCCAGGTCGTTGCGGCCCAGATCGATCAGCATCACGTGCTCGGCGCGCTCCTTGGGGTCGGCCAGCAGTTCGGCTTCCAGTGCCTGGTCCTCGGCCGTGCTGGCACCGCGCCGGCGCGTGCCGGCCAGCGGTCGCACCATCACGCGCCCGTCCTTGAGCCGAGCCAGGATTTCCGGGGAGGAACCGACAATCTGGGTCGGCCCGAGGTCGAAGAAGTACATGTAGGGCGACGGGTTGAGCGCACGCAGTGCCCGATACACATCCACGGGGCGTGAGCGGAACGGCACGCTGAGCCGCTGCGAGGGCACGACCTGGAAAATGTCGCCGGCGCGGATGTATTCCCTGGCCTTTTCGACCATGGCCTCGAACTCGGCGCGGGTGAAAGTCGACTTGAAGTCGGCCTCATCCAGCGGCTCGGGCACCTGGGTTTCCGGATAGGTCGAGCCGGATCGGCGCAGCCGGAATGCCAGTTCATCCAGGCGGCGGCAGGCACGGGTGTACGCCTGCGGCGCGGACGGGTCGGCATGCACGATCAGGTACAGGCGGCCCTTGAGGTTGTCGAATACGGCCACTTCCTCGGCCAGCATCAGCAACACGTCGGGCGTGCCGAGATCGTCCTTGCGGTTCCACTGTGCCAGACGCGGCTCGATGTAGCCGATGGTCTCGAAACCGAAATAACCCACCAGACCACCCGTGAAAGCCGGCAGTTCCGGCAGGCGCGGCACGTCATGGCGCTGGCGCAGGGCTTCGATCTCGGCCAGCGGATCGGCGACCTCGCGCGACTCGACCACTTCACCGTAGTCTTCGGTTTCCAGCCTGTGGCCGCGCAGCTTGAACACGCGCCGTGCCGGCAGGCCGATGATCGAGTGCCGACCCCAGTTGGCGCCGCCTTCGACCGACTCCAGCAGAAAGGTGTACGGGCCGTCGGCCAGCTTCTGGTACACCGACAGCGGCGTATCAAGATCGGAAAACACCTCGCGCACCAGCGGAATGCGGGTGTGGCCTTGGGCAGCGAGCTGGTCGAATTGGTCTTGGCTGATCACACCAGAATCCGGTCAGGGGCGAAACCGGCAACGATAGCAGGGTTTGCGCCAGGCGCGAGGTTTGGCGCATCCCGTCACCGCATCGTCGCGGCCATGGGCCGTTCCTGCACCGCTTCTGCAGGAGTGGCCCATGGCCGCGATGGCGTCAGGCACCAAGCGGCACCCGCCGCTGCATCCGCGCCAGGGCCAGCAGCAGGGTGAACAGCAGAACGGCCGCGACGCCATTGTGGGCGGTGGCCACGGGCAGGGGCAAACCGTAGTGGACATTGGCGATGCCGAGGCCGATCTGGGCCAGCAGGGCCGCACCAATGGCTGTGGCAAAGCCGCCCAGCCCGGCCTTGTGCATTCGAAGCGCCAGCCAGCCCAGGTACACGAACACCGCCGCTGCGCCAATCCGGTGCACCATCTGGATCGCAGTGCGTGCGGGCAGATCCAGTACACCGCCTTCGTAGTCGACGCCAATGCCGCGCCACAGAATGAAGCCGTCGTGGAAGTTCATGGCCGGCCACCACTGGTTGAGGCATTTGGGGAAGGCCACGTCGCCAAAGCCGCAGGCCATGGCCGCATAATTGGATGAGGTCCAGCCACCCAGCGCGATCTGGCAGGCCAGCAACACGATGCCCAGACCCAGCAGATGTCGCAGCCCCGGATTCCGGCCGCGTTCGTCGCCAACACCATTGAGTCGGAGTGCGATGTAGGCCAGCAGTCCAAACAGCAGCATGCCGCCCAGCAAGTGGCCCATCACCACGACCGGTTTCAACAGCCAGGTCACCGTCCACATGCCCAGCATGGCCTGGAACACGATCACGGCAAAGGCCAGCACGGACAACCGCCACGGCGGCTCGCGCACCATGCGCAGCGAGGCGATCAGCGGCAGTGCGATGGCAATTGCCGCCAGGCTGCCGGACAGCGCACCGTGCCCCATGATCCAGGCAATGGTGCCGCCAGCGGCGGCAAGGGCGGCCACCAGCACAGCCGTGCGGAACCACCGCCGGCGCCAGGTCGCCAGCAGGGCCAGTGCCAGCACCATCACGCCCAGGGTGCCGGCAAGGAAACGGTGCACCTGCTCGCGCCACGCCTTGTGGGTCTCGACTGGGCGCATCGGGAAGGCGGCATCGGCGCTGGCGACTTCATGAGACTGCGTGGGCCAGGTTACCTGGCCGTAGCAGGTCGGCCAGTCCGGGCAGGACAGGCCCGCATTGGACAGGCGCACGAACGCACCAAACATCACCACGCCAAAGGCGAACACAGCCGCCAGCGCCGCCAGCCCGGCGACCACGTGCACCCGGCGCATCAGCGGATCACCTTCTGCAGATCCTTGCGCAGGCCATTCGGATCGAAGCCGGCCGGGTAGCGAACCAGTGCGGTGCCATTGGACTCGACCAGCAAGGCCGCCACCGAGTCGCGCTGCTTGGCCCGGAACGACTGCAGTGCGCCATCGGGGTCACTGCCGATGACCCACTCGCGCATGATGCGATCATCCGGCACGCCGCGCGGCGGCGCACCGACATAGAGCAGACGCAGACGATCCATGTTCTTGTTCAGCGTGATGCGGGCATTGCGCATCAGGGTCAGCGTGGCCAGACACTGGCGTGCGCAGTCCGGGCCCGGCAGCGCCACCAGGGTCAGGCGCGGTTCGCTGTCGCGCCAGGCCCACTGACCGCCCTTGGCCAGCGGAATCTTGACCGACTCGACGCTGCGCTGCGGTGTCACCGGTTCGCCGTGGCTGCGGGTCCCCGGCTGCCAGCCCAGCGCCCCCAGCACGGTGGCAAGTATCGCGGGCACGGCGAACACGGCAATGACCAGAATCAGTTGCAGACGGCGGCGGTTACGGACGGAGTTGTCCACGTTCATCATCGTTTCCGTTTTCGGGTCGCTGGCGGTGCAGGACCAGGAAGATTACCAGTGCTGCCAGCGCAAAGCTGAACCACTGGAAGGCATAGGCGCGATGGCGGGCAGGCGGCATCGTGGCCGGGGTCCACGAGCGTGCATACGCACTGGCCGGATCAGGATCCAGCAGCAGCACGCGTGGATACAGCGGCACGCCCAGATCATGCGCCACCTGGTTCATGTCGAGGTAAGTGGTGAGCTTGGGCCAGGTATCCTGCCGGGCCAGCGCATTGCCACCCATTTCAAAGCCCTTGCCGGGTGGCGGTGCATACAGACCGCTGACGACGGCCCTCGCGTGTTTGATCGGCGGGATGTGCGGCATCTCGCGCGAGCCTGGATCACGGCGCAGAAAGCCCATGCCCACCAGCAGCGTGCGGTTGCGGTAGCTCCGGCAGGCTTCATCCGTGCATACCTTCATCGGCACGAACACCACCACGCCCGGGCGTTCATGGCGGCTCTGGTTGTCCAACACGTAGCTGTGCCCGGGCTGCAAGCGGCCCCGCAATGACACGTGCGGGTAGTGCTCGGGCTTCACGCCATTGACGACCGACGCGAATGGCACGGCTGGCTGTGACGTGGCATCGGCGAAGCGTGCCAGCAACTGTTCCTTCTCGTGAGCCCGGTCGAGCTGCCACACGCCAAGCCGCACAAACAGCACCACACCGGCCAGGGTCAGCAGCACGGCCCACCACGCCGGTCTGCGCAGCCTCAGCATCGCCGACTGCCCGGGATCGCCGGTATACTTGAACGGTTTTTCACTGGCGAGGCCATCGCATGCATCACGCCTACAAGGTATTCCTGGTCATCATGCTGCTGGTGGTGATCTTCGAGCTGTTCCAGGCTCTGTACTACATGTTCACCGACAAGGGCGAGAGCAAGCGTACCGTGTGGGCGTTGACGCGGCGTATCACGCTGTCACTGATCCTGTTCGGCCTGATCGTGCTGGGGCTGTACATGGGTTGGCTGCAGCCGCACGGGATTGGCGGATAGGGAGCTGTCGAACGCGGCGGTGGTGCGCTTCACTGCGTTCAGCAACACCCTACGCAGCCGTCTTTTCCGATTCACGAATCCCGGCTGTCAAAGGACGTACACGAACATGAACAGGCCGAGCCAGACCACGTCGACGAAGTGCCAGTACCAGGCGACGGCCTCGAAGCCGAAGTGATTGTCCTTGGTGAAGTGACCCTTGGCGCAGCGGAACCACATCACCGTCAGCATGATCGCCCCCAGCGTCACGTGCAGGCCGTGGAAACCGGTCAGCATGAAGAAGGTGGAGCCGTAAATGCCGCTGTGCAGGGTCAGGTTGAAGTGCTCGTAGGCCTCGCGGTATTCGTGCACCTGGAAGCCCAGGAAGACCGCGCCCAGCAGCACGGTCAGACCCAGAAACACCAGCAGCCGTGCCCGGTGCCCGGCCTTGAGCGCATGATGCGCGATGGTGATGGTGACACCGGAAGACAGCAGCAGCAGCGTATTCAGGAGCGGAATGCCGAAGGCGGGCATGATGGTGAAATCGCCGCCGACATTTTCCGGCCCGTTGCTCGGCCATGTGGCCTGGAAGTTGTCCCACAGGAAGTGGTGTGTCCACACGCCGTGGCCTTCCCCGCCCAGCCAGGGAATGGACATGTTGCGGGTATAGAACAGGGCGCCAAAGAAGGCGCCGAAGAACATCACCTCCGAGAATATGAACCAGATCATGCCCATGCGGAAGGACACGTCGACCTGGCTGTTGTAGCGCCCGGCCAGCGACTCGCGGATCACGCTGCCGAACCAGCCGAACAGCATCACGATCAGGATGGCGATACCCAGGAACATGACGCTGCGTCCAAGATCGCTTTGACCGTTGATCCAGTGTGCAAAGCCGAACATGGTGCTGAACAGACCAACCGATCCGACGATCGGCCAGATGCTGCCATGGGGTACGTAATAAGCGCCTTTTTCTGCCATGCCCGATTTCCTGTTGCTGTTTGCCTGCCAGCCCGTGTCAGCTCGCGAGCGGTTTGAGTATCAGTTCGTGTAGTTGGTCCAGCGTCACAACATGACGCGAAGAAAAAATCCGACGTACAGAAGCAGGGCGATGATGAAACCGGCCCATACCGTACGGCGCACTCCCACGCGACGGTTTCTTTCTTCTTCGTCCAGCACGTTCGCCGTCACCTGCGTGCTCAATGTGCCACGTCGCCGTGCGCCAGCTTGCTGTCGTCAATCAGCGGCGGCACGGTGAAGCTGTGGTGCGGTGCCGGCGAAGCCAAGGTCCATTCCAGACCGCGCGCGCCGTCCCAGACCTGGCTGGTGGCGCGCTTGCGCGACTTGAACACGCAATGGATGATCATGGCAACGAACAGCAGCTGACTGGCACCAAACCAGAAACCGCCAATCGAGCTGATCATGTTGAAGTCTGCAAAGGCCACGTTGTAATCGGGGATGCGCCGCGGCATGCCGGCCAGGCCCAGGAAGTGCTGCGGGAAGAACAATACGTTGACCGAAATCACGCTGGACCAGAAATGGATCTTGCCCAGCTTCTCGCTGTACATGTTGCCCGACCATTTCGGAATCCAGTAGTAGACTGCGCCCATGATGGCGAACGCGGCGCCGGTGACCAGCACGTAGTGGAAATGAGCCACCACGAAGTAGGTGTCCTGGTACTGGAAGTCGGCCGGCACCATGGCCAGCATCACGCCGGAGAAACCGCCGATGGTGAACAGCACGACGAAGGCGATGGCGAACAGCATCGGGGTCTCGAAGCTCAGCGAGCCGCGCCACATCGTGGTGACCCAGTTGAACACTTTCACGCCGGTCGGGATCGCGATCAGCATGGTCGCGTACATGAAGAACAGCTCCCCGCCCAGCGGCATGCCGACCGTGAACATGTGGTGCGCCCATACAAGGAAGGACAGGAATGCGATGCAGGCCAGCGCATAGACCATGGCCTTGTAGCCGAACAGCGGCTTGCGGCTGAACGCCGGAATGATTTCCGAGACGATGCCGAAGGCCGGCAGGATCATGATGTAGACCTCGGGATGACCGAAGAACCAGAAGATGTGCTGGTACATCACCGGGTCACCGCCGCCGGCGGCGTTGAAGAAGCTGGTACCGAAATACTTGTCGGTGAGCAGCATGGTCACGGCACCGGCCAGCACCGGCATCACCGCGATCAGCAGGAAGGCCGTGATCAGCCACGACCACACGAACACCGGCATCTTCAACAGGTCCAGACCCGGCGCGCGCAGGTTGAGGATGGTGGCGATAATGTTGATCGCGCCCATGATCGAGCTGATGCCCATCATGTGGATCGCGAAAATGGTGAAGGCGATGCCATCACCGCCCTGGATCGAAAGTGGCGGATACATGGTCCAGCCGCCGGCCGGACCGCCACCGGGCAGGAAGATGGTCGACAGCAGCATGATGAAGGCGAACGGCAGAATCCAGAACGACCAGTTGTTCATGCGCGGCAGCGCCATGTCAGGCGCACCAATCATCATCGGCACCATCCAGTTGGCCAGGCCGACGAAAGCCGGCATGATCGCGCCGAAGATCATGATCAGCCCGTGCATGCTGGTCAGCTCGTTGAAAAAATACGGCTGCACCAGCTGCAGACCCGGCTCGAACAGTTCGGCACGGATCGTCATGGCCATAGTCCCGCCGACAAAGAACATAGTCAGCGAGAAGATCAGGTACATCGTGCCGATGTCCTTGTGATTGGTGGCGCACACCCAGCGCTTGAAAAAGCCCTTGGGCGCGTCGTGATGCTCGTCGTGGTCGATGGTGGTTGCGTGTGCCATTGCGGTGACCTCTGATCCTGCGTGTCGTCAGCTGCGCGGTTCGGGCGCGGCAGCGGTATTCTGGGCTGTGCGGCGGGCCGCATCGAAGCGGGCCTGATCTTCCTGCGCGGCCAGCCAGTTCTGGAACTCGGCGGGTGAAACGGCCTTGACCACGATCGGCATGAAGCCATGGTCCTGGCCGCACAGCTCGGCGCACTGCCCGCGGTAGATGCCGGGCTTCTCGATGGTGGCCCAGGCGGCATTGACTATGCCGGGAATGGCGTCGGTCTTGAACCCGAGCTCCGGCACCCACCACGAGTGGATCACGTCACCGGCAGTGACCATGAAGCGGATCTTGGTATGCGTTGGCACCACCAGCGGATGGTCGACGTCGAGCAGATAGCTTGGGTAGCCGTTGCTCCTGACATCCCACGGGCTCAGGCCCGAATCAAGCTGACGGGTCTTGTCACTGTCCTCGTCCAGCTTGGACATGAAGCCGACCTTGTTGACCGGTTTGCCCTGGTAGTCGATGTAGTCGTAACGCCACTTCCACTGGTAGCCGGTGATCTTGACCGTCATCTTCGAATTCGTGGTGTCGGCCATCTTCACCAGGATGTTGGTGGCGGGCCACGCCAGACCGACCAGAATCAGGATCGGCACAATCGTCCACACCAGTTCCAGCTTGGTGTTGTGGCTCCACTTTTCGGCCACGGCTCCCTTGGACTGGCGGAAGCGCACCATGGCAATGATCATGGCGCCGAACACCACCACGCCGATCGCAACACACACCCAGAAGGCCAGCATGTGCAAGTGGTAGACCTCGGCCGAGGTCGGCGTCACGCCCTTGGGCATGTTCAGTTGCCAGGGTTCCGGATTGGCCCATGCGCTGCCTGTTGCCAGGGCGCACAGTCCCGCCAGTGCGGATTTCGCTCGCCTCATGCCACTCAATCTCATGTCATGCATCCCGAAAATGTTTGCTGTCGCGGTGCGGTGCCTTCAGGCCCTGCAACACCGCATTCAATTTTTCTTGCAACGCCTCGCGCTCCGGATCGGCGAGAAACGCCCCGATTTCCAATTGGCGTCCGTGCGATGCCAGCAGCAAATGCCGACGCTCACCACCTTGCGTGAGTCGCACCCGAACCCAGCCGGACTGAAAACGGGTGCGACGACGGCCAGGCCGCGTCTCGACTTCCAGCACATCGGCATCCAGCCGAATTCGCTCCGAACGGTTGCCGCCGCGCCACACCAGAACCAGCGCGATGGCGACCGCCAGCGACTCAACCAGCGCAAACAGCGGAGCATACACATTCCCCTGTTCGGCGCCGATCAGCGCCGTGATCAACGTCGCCCCCACCAAAACCAGGCCCAAAACCCAAAGGCCGCGCGAGCCAAGCGCGCGGTTCGGCGCCAGGCGCAGTGTAGTGACACCACGCTCGCAGCCTGCATCCGGATTGACCTCAATCATGGCCAGAAACGTCGCTTCAAGCCATGCATGATAGTCCCGCATGCGCGGGTCGGCAAGATTCGGCAGCCGATGCCGTGCGCGTTCAAGCCGGATGGATCTGAACAAAGTGCGCGGCCGGACTGACTTTGAGCGGCCCAAACCCTACAATTGCGCTTTTGCTCCCACCCCTGAATCCGGAAACTGCGCACCGTGAGCCACGCCATCATTCAAACCGAGTTGCGCAGCGCCGAAAATCCGCTGCGCCGCGCCATCACCGCCGCCTGGGCGCTACCCGAGGACGAGGTGGTCGAGGCCCGCCTGGCCACCGCCAGCCTGCCCGCAGCCGAACAAGTCGAGATCATCGACAAGGCCGCCGACCTGGTACGCCGGGTGCGCGCGCGCGCCGACGACCAGACCGCGATCGAATTCTTCATGCGCCAGTATGATCTTTCCAGCGAAGAAGGCGTGCTGCTGATGTGCGTGGCCGAGGCCCTTCTGCGCATTCCCGACACGCGCACCGCCGACCGCCTGATCCGCGACAAGCTGGGCGATGCCGACTGGGACGAGCACCTCGGTGACAGTCAGTCGGTGCTGGTCAATGCCTCGACCTGGGGTCTGATGCTGACCGGGCGCATGATCCATCTGGGCGAGGACACGCGGACCAATTTCGCCGGTGCCCTGAGCCGCCTGGTCGGCCGCTCGGGCGAGCCGGCCATCCGCCTGGCGGTGCGCCAGGCGATGCGCATCATGGGCCACCAGTTCGTGATGGGCCGCAGCATCCAGGAAGCCTTGAAGCGCGCCGAGCGCAAGGCTCACCGCCAGTACCGCTACTCCTTCGACATGCTGGGCGAAGCGGCCTTGACCGAGGCCGACGCGCAACGCTATTTCGAAGCCTACGCCAATGCCATCGAGGTGCTCGGCAAGCGCGGGCCGTGGGACGACCTGCATCAGGCGCCGTCGGTGTCGGTCAAGCTGTCGGCGATTCATCCGCGCTATGAGGCCATGAACCGGCGCCGCGCACGCGAGGAACTGGCACCGCGCCTGATCAAACTGGCACGTCTGGCCGCCGACCGACACATCTCGATTACGGTCGACGCCGAGGAAGCCGATCGTCTGGCCGCGTCGCTGGACGTGATCGAGCTGGTTGCCAGCGATCCCTCGCTGGAGGGCTGGAACGGCTTCGGCATGGCGGTGCAGGCCTACCAGAAGCGTGCGCCGGACGTGATCGACTGGCTGGCCGACCTGGCCGGACGCACGCGCCGCCGTCTGTCGGTGCGTCTGGTCAAGGGCGCCTACTGGGACTACGAAGTCAAGCACGCCCAGGAACTCGGCCTGGTCGACTACCCCGTGTTCACGCGCAAGGCCAACACCGATGTCTCCTACCTGGCCTGCGTGCGCAAGTTGCTGGCCACCGACCCGGACTGGATCTACCCCGCCTTCGCCACCCACAACGCGCACACGATCGCCGCCGTGCAACACCTGGCCGGGGAGCGCACATTCGAGTTCCAGCGCCTGCACGGCATGGGCTCGGACCTGTACGGCGAGGTGCTGGGCGCGGGCAAGCGCAACCTGCCCTGCCGCGTCTACGCGCCGGTCGGCAGCCACGAGGAACTGCTGCCCTACCTGGTCCGCCGCCTGCTTGAAAACGGCGCCAACACCAGCTTCGTCAACCAGGTGCTGGACGAGGAACTGCCGGTCGACGAACTGGTCGCCGATCCCTGCCGCCTGGTGCGCGAGGCCGAACCCAAGCGCCACCCGCGCATTCCCCTTCCCGCCGACCTGTACGGCACCACCCGGAAAAATTCCATGGGCATCAATATCGCCAACGACGACGAACTGACCGCTCTGGCTGAAGCGGCCAACCGCTTCACCCAGGCCTGGCAGGCGGCGCCGATGATTCCAGGCGCCAAGGGCGGTGGCGAGTCCGTCACGGTGCGCAATCCGGCCGACCAGCGCGAGACCGTCGGCACATGGACGGCGGCAACGGCGCAGGATGTCGATGTCGCCATCGGCAACGCGGTCAAGGCCCAGGAAGGCTGGGACCGCACCCCGGCCGAGAAGCGCGCCGAAATCCTCGAGCGCGCCGCCGATCTGTACGAGAAGAATCACGCCGAGCTGATTGCCTGCTGCATCCGCGAAGCCGGCAAGTCGATCGCCGCCTCGATCGGCGAGGTGCGCGAGGCAGTCGACTTCCTGCGCTACTACGCCGCCCAATGCCGCGAGCAGTTCGGCAAACCCCAGGACATGCCCGGCCCCACCGGCGAAACCAACCAGATGAGCCTGCATGGTCGCGGCGTTTACGTGTGCATCAGCCCGTGGAACTTCCCGCTGGCGATCTTCACCGGCCAGGTCGCCGCGGCGCTGGCCGCCGGCAACGCCGTGCTGGCCAAGCCCGCCGAGCAATCCACCCTGGTCGCCAGCCTTGGCGTCAAGCTGCTGCACCAGGCCGGCGTGCCGACCGAGGTCCTGCAGCTGGTGCCCGGCGATGGCGCCGAAGTCGGCCCGCCACTGACTTCCGACCCGCGCGTGGCCGGCGTTGCCTTCACCGGCTCCACCGAAACCGCGCGCGCCATCAACCGCGCCCTGGCCGCACGTGACGCGCCGATCGCGGCCCTGGTGGCCGAAACCGGCGGCCAGAACGCCATGATCGCCGACTCCTCGGCGCTGGCCGAGCAATTGGTCAAGGATGTTGTGGCCTCGGCCTTCGATTCGGCCGGCCAGCGCTGCTCGGCCTGCCGCGTGCTGTACCTGCAGGCCGAGGTGGCCGACCACGTGATCGAGATGCTGAGCGGCGCCATGGCCGAGCTGAACGTCGGCCCGACCCGTGACATCGCCACCGATGTCGGTCCGGTGATCGACCAGGACGCGCTGGACATGCTGCAAAAGCACGCCGACAAGATGGACCGCCAGGCCAAAAAGCTGGCCCAGGCCGAACTCGGCCCCGACTGCGAACACGGCCACTTCTTCGCCCCGCGCGCCTACGAAATCGGCTCGATCAGGGATCTGGAGCGCGAAGTCTTCGGCCCCGTGCTGCACGTGGTTCGCTACCAGGCCAGCGAACTGGATCAGGTGATCGAGGCCATCAACGGCACCGGCTACGGTTTGACTTTGGGGATACACACCCGCGTCGACGACACCGCCGAATACATCGCCAGCCGGGTCAAGGTCGGCAACTGCTATATCAACCGCAATCAGATCGGCGCCGTGGTCGGCGTGCAGCCCTTCGGCGGCGAAGGCCTGTCCGGCACCGGCCCCAAGGCCGGCGGCCCGCACTACCTGCCCCGCTTCGCCACCGAGCGCGTGATCACCATCAACACCACCGCCGCCGGCGGCAACGCCTCGCTGCTGACGCTGGGAGCGTAGGAGCCGGGAATCGTGTGCGCGCGGTGCTTCGTGTACATCGCAGGGTGATGCTGAGCAAAGCGAAGCGCACCGCAGCGTGAAGTTTTCGACGGTGCGCTTCGCGCTGCTCAGCAGCACCCTGCAGTGGTGGCTCGGCACAGATGGCCTTGGCGACGACGGCCGCCTTTTCCTTTTTCAGGAAGGTGACACGCTGTTCGGTCGTCTCGGTCGTACACCGCCTGCCGCGCGGCCGCACGCGCCCCTGCCAGGCAGAAAAAGTTCCGTCTTGCGCCACTGATCCCTCACGCCAGGATCCATGCGTGTTGGCGCGAACTTGTCAACCAAACGCCCTTTGCCGTCGTATAGCTTGTGACACGAACGGATTGGCCGTTGTCGGCCGATCTTGCCAAATTCTCTTTCCCCGGGAGTCAAGCCATCATGTGGGCATTTCTCGTTTCGCTAGCGGCGCTCGCCGCCATTGTCATTGTCGTCTACCTTTGCGTCGGTCTGTACAAAACCTATCAGCACAGGGCCAAGGCCAAGGGGCATGCCGACCTGGCAAGCTGGCTGCAGGCCATTCCGGTGACCGACCAGGACAAGCAGGACGCGGTGGATCTGTCGCTCAAGGGTGGCGCGGCCTGCCTGCTGGGCCTGGTGTTTCCGCCGCTGCTGGTGATCGGCGTGATTCCGCTGTTTTATGGCCTGCGCAAGCTGCTGTATTCGGCCCTGGGCCTGGGCCTGGTCGCGGACGATGTGGCGCCGACGCAAGACGACAGCACACCGGCTGAATGAACAAGGGCCCCGAGCGGGACAGCCGCATGGCCGCAACGCAGACACCCGCCGAACCGGACGCTGCCGCCGATGGCTGCGAGCGCGAGGCCGTGGCTGCGGTGCTGGGCGGCAACGCCGAAGCATTTCGCGTGCTGGTGCGCGCGCACCAGCATCGGGTCTTCGCCCTGGCATTGATGATCACCCGCGATCGTCAGGCGGCCGAGGAAGTCAGCCAGGACGCTTTCCTCAACGCCTTTCACCACCTCGACCGCTACGATCCGCAACGGCCGATGTATCCGTGGCTGGCGACCATTGCCGCGCGCCTGGCACAGACCTGGCTGCGCAAGCACGCGCGCCAGCGACTGGACCTGGAGCCGGACATGTCCGCCCTGTCCGCACCAGCGCAATCCGGCGGTGCGCAGCAACCGCTGAACGCGCTGATCGCCGACGAGCAGGGCCGGCACCTGTGGACGCAGGTGGAAAGCCTCACCGCCGGGGAGCGCACCGTGGTGCTGAGCTACTACCGCCAGCAGCTCAGCGTGGCTGAAATCGCCAGCCAGCTTGGCGTCACGGCCGGCACGGTCAAGACGCTGCTGTTCCGCGCCCGGCGCAAGCTGCGCCAGCGCCTGGCCCGGACTATGGCAAATGAACACGACAATCACGAAAATGGGTAACAGGTGATGAACTGCACACACTGCCGCCAACTGATCGAGTCCGGCCCGCTGGCCGAGCTGCCATCCGCCGATTCGGCCGCGCTGCAGCAGCACGCCGGATCGTGTGCCGAATGCGGTCGGCTGCTGGCCTCGGCGCAACACCTGGAACAAGTGCTCGCCGACCTGCCCGACCCCTTGCTGCCGGAAGGACTGGAAGCCTCCATCATGCAGCGCGTGTTCGAGTGCGCAGCCGATCAGCCGCTGGCGCCCGTGCCGTCGGCAGACAAAGCGCGCCGCCCGTTTGCGAGTGTGGTTTTCGGTGGCGTGCTGGCCATCGGGGCCGAATGCATCAGTCTTGCCTCGGGCAGCATGACGCTGCCGGGCGCGGACGGGTCGTGGCAACCGGGCACGCACGCGCTGACGACGATGCCGCACGGCACCCTCGGCGCACTGGTGCTGGCCATCGGCTTGCTGCTGGTGCTGGGCGGACTGGCGCAGTCCACGGATTCGAGCGCCGCATCGAATCAGGACGGCTAAGCTGCGGCAAGCAGCGCTGACGCGGCAGGAACCCGTGTCTGGAATCGCAAACCTCGACCCTGGCCCTTGCCCAGTCCCCGTCGCAAGCTCATGATCGAGGGACGGTCGACCGGGCGCATGGGTCGTTGGCGCGCTGCCATCGGCAATCGCGCGGCAAGCCGTGAATCCGTCATTCTGGACAGCGCGCAGCGGTGATCCAGAATCCACCTTCCTGCGCGCAACTCCACGCAACCGGGTGGATTGACCGCATATCACATGCCATGCCCGATTTGAAGCCTCTTGCGCCAGCCATGAGGAGATGAACGATGAACAGCTTTGTCCGCCATGGCACCGTCCTGGCTGGTCTGTTGGCACCCTACATCGCACACGCCGCAACGCTGCATGTGGGCCCCGGGCAGGCCTACGCGACACCGTGCCAGGCGGTGGCTGCCGCCAGCAATGGCGACACCATCCTGATCGATGCGGCCGGCAAAAGCGCCCAGGGCAAGGCCATCTGGATCATCGGCGGCGACCACACCACGGTCGACAACATCGAGTTTTCCAGCTACCGGGTACCGGACGAGAACGGCGCGAGTATCCGCCAACAGGGCACCCATTTGACCATGCGCCATTCGTACTTTCACGACAACGAAATGGGCATCCTGACCAGTGCCGATGCGGACAGCACCCTCACCATCGAGTACAGCGAATTTACCGACAACGGCTTCGAACTGCACTGATACCCGCATTTGCCGTCACGCCGTGTCCAACTGGGGCGGGCAGGCCGACTCCGACCCATCGCATCCGTCCTTGTTGACGCCAGCACCGCCCGATAGACTGCCGGTCAAGAGCAGGCGGGGGCGCAGCGATGGCGGCACCGGCAGAACAGGTCACGGCACAATGGCAGCACGGCGGCAGCGCCGAGTCGTGGCAGCCGCGGATGTGGCCTGCCGCGGCCCGCCCACAGCAACACATGAGTGTGTGGCCATGACGGCCGGCGACGACCCGTCTGGCCAGCCGGCCGCGGCC
>CBFGSA010000055.1:0-18031 GCA_965651365.1 uncultured Rhodanobacteraceae bacterium
CAGCCGTTGGCGGTGTCGAGGACGTGGGTGGTGAGTTTGCCCATGGGTTTACCTTGCGTTGTGTCCGGTTTGGCGGCGGCGTGCGGACTCGCCTTCGGTGGCGCGCGGCTCGGCGGCGAGGAGCTGGGCCATGATGCTGACGGCGATTTCCGGCGGGGTGTCGCTTTTCATTTCCAGGCCGATGGGGCCGTGGATGCGCTCGCGCTGTGCATCCGGCACCCCTTGAGCGGCCAGTGTCTTGTGGATGTGGTCGATCTTGGCGCGACTGCCCATGACGCCAAGCCAGGGCAGCTCCAGCGGCGCGAGTGCGGCCAGGGATTCGATGTCGCTGTCGACGGCGGTGGTCATCACCACTGCGCGGGTGAAGGCGGGGTGGCGGATCGCGTCGGCGACTTCCGCGTAACTGGCGGGCACATGCCGCATCACGGCAGCCGGCCAGTCGCTGCCGTCGAACACGGCAGCGCGGGTGTCGAACACGTCGACGTGATAGCCGACTTCGCCGGCCAGACGCGCCAGTGCCTTGCCGCAATGGCCGCCGCCGATGATGAGCAGGCGCCGGCGGTGGACGCTTTCCTCGCAATAGCGCCAGTCGTCGCCGCTTTGCTCCAGACGCAGCGCACCGGCGGGATCGGGACCGGCTTCGCTGCACTCCAGCCCCGCCGCAGTGATCGTGAGCGTGTGGCATGGCGCATTCTGGTCGTCGAGCGCGTGGCAAAATTGCCGGACAGGTTTCCGGTCGCGCTGCGGATCGAACACGGTGCTGAGATTGTGCTGCTCGCCGGCACAGATCAGGCCCGAGGCCTCCGGCACGTTCTTGCGGTGGACCTGGCGCACCAGTTGCGGTGGCGCCGGACCGGCGGCAAGCCGTGTGCGTGCTTCCTCCAGCAGCTTGCGTTCCATGATACCGCCACCGATGGTGCCCAGCATGTTGCCGTCCTGGCCCAGCAGCAGCCGCGCGCCGGGGGTGCCGGGCGAGCCGCGCGTGGCCGCGGCCACGATGGCGATGAACACCGGCTCGCCCTGTGCCAGACGGGCATCGACGGATTGCCAGAAGTCAGATGTGGTCACGGTGAGTTTCCCGTGACATGTCGTCGGCCCAATTCCCCAGCTTGGTCGTTCTGCGCAAGGTTGAACGCCTTTCCACCAGCACGCACAAAAAAGTGAGAGCGAATTGATTATCGCTTTGGCAGATTTCTCCGAGCGACAATGACTCACCGCTCGTTGAAAATGGATCCCGGGTTCTGCCTGCGGCAGCCCCAGGATGACAAGGACTGCAGAGTTGCGACCAGCCGTGCCCGGTCGCGGAATTCTGAGCGAGAAATTGACAATCCTCACGTCCTGTCGTCCTGGGGCCGAGCGCAGCGAGGAACCCGGGACCCATTGTGCTCTGGGCGCTGCGGCGAGAAGCATCGGCATCGACAAAAACGGAAAATGGGTCCCGGGTTCCGGCCTGGCGGCCGGCCCCAGGACGACGGGAATACTTGGCTGTCGTTCGAGTTGACGCCACTTGGCTAGGGTGTCACTTCGGGCGCTTCGGCCGGGCTGGGTGCCGGGGCCGGGGACTTGCCCTGCTCGCGCATGCGCTGGCGCAAGGTTTCGATGGCCATCAGCACGGCTTCGGGCGTGGCCGGGGCGTGCATGGGTGCGGCCCAGCGGCCGTTGCCGACGGCGGCCACGGCATCGCGGATGGCGTGCAGCACGGATGGTGCCAGCATCAGCGGCGGCTCGCCCACGGCCTTGGAGCGGTAGATGGTGTCCTCGTGGCATTCGCCGTGCTCATAGAGCTCGACCCGGAACTCGGCCGGCACGTCGCCGCAGCCGGGGATCTTGTAGGTCGACGGCGAGTGGGTCCTGAGGTGGCCCTGCGGATCCCACCACAGTTCCTCGCTGGT
This sequence comes from uncultured Rhodanobacteraceae bacterium, assembly GCA_965651365.1. GTDB lineage: Bacteria > Pseudomonadota > Gammaproteobacteria > Xanthomonadales > Rhodanobacteraceae > DASSBG01. The sequence continues at coordinate 1,893 of CBFGSA010000055.1, forward strand.
CAGCCAGCCCACGCCCTGGATGAAGCCGCCTTCGATCTGGCCGATGTCGATGGCCGGATTCAGGGAGCGGCCGACATCGTGCAGGATGTCGATCCGGCTCACGCGGTATTCGCCGGTAAGCGTGTCCACCAGCACCTCGGACACGGCGGCGCCGTAGGCGAAATAGTAGAAGGCATGGCCACAGCCATTTTTGTCGGGATCGATTTTTGGCGTCTTGTAGAAGCCCGCGGCCGACAACTGCACCCGCGCGAAATAGGCCATGTCGATGATTTCGGCAAAGCTGCCCAGGCGGCGCGCGCCGGCAAACACGGCGTTGTCCCGAAAATCGACCGGCGCATTGGCATCGAGGCCGTAGTGGGTGCGCACGGCCGGGCGCAGGCGGTCCAGAATCTGGCTGGCCGCATCGTGGGCGGCGGCGGCATTGAGGTCGGTACCGGTCGAGGCCGAGGTGGCCGAGGCATTGGGCACCTTGCCGGTAGTGGTGGCGCTGATGCGGATGCGATCGAGGTCGATGCCGAACACGTCGGCGACCACCTGGGCCACCTTGATGTGCAGGCCCTGGCCCATCTCGGTGCCGCCGTGATTGAGCTGTACGCTGCCATCGCGGTAGACCAGCACCAGCGCGCCGGCCTGGTTGTGGAACTTGGTGGTGAAGGAGATGCCGAACTTGATCGGCGTCAGCGAGATGCCCTTTTTCAGCCATTCGTGGCGCGCATTGAATTCACGCACCGCCGCACGGCGCCGCGCATAGTCGCTGCGGATCTCCAGCTCGGCCACCAGCTCGGGCAGGATGTTGTCTTCCAGCACTTGGCCGTAGGGCGTGATATTGCGCTCGTCCTTGCCGTAGAAGTTGAGCTTGCGGATGTCCAGCGGGTCCTTGCCCAGGTGATGGGCGATCTGGTCGATGATGTGCTCCATGCCGCACACCCCCTGCGGGCCGCCGAAGCCGCGAAAAGCGGTGTTCGACACGCGATTGGTGCGGCACTTGTACGAGGTGATGCGCACGTTGTCGCAGTAATAGGCGTTCTCGGCGTGGTACATCGCGCGCATCGACACGGCATCGGACAGGTCCGGCGAGTAGCCGGCATCGGCGGCCTGCATCTGCTCCATGCCGAGGATGCGGCCGTCATCATCGAAGCCGACCCGATAGTCCAGCAGCGAGCTCTGGCGCTTGCCGGTGATGGCGATGTCGTCGTCGCGGTCCAGCCGGTACTTGACCGGGCGGCCGCTGCGCCGGGCCAGCATGGCGGCAATCGCGGCAAACCAGGCGGGCTGGGTTTCCTTGCCGCCGAAGCCGCCGCCCATGCGCCGGTTCTCGACCGTCACGGCATGCTCGGCCACGCCCAGCACCTTGGCCACGGCACGCTGCACCTGGGCCGGCTGCTGGGTGGAGCTGTGAATGAGCATGTCGCCGTCTTCCTGCGGGATGGCCATGGCATTCTGGCCTTCCAGATAGAAGTGTTCCTGGCCGCCGAAATGGGTGCGCCCGGATAACTGGTGCGGCGCGGCGGCGATGGCGGCATCCGGGTCGCCGCGCTGCCATTGGCGCGGTGGCGCGACTTCGGACTTTTTGGCCAGCGCATCCTCGATGCTCAGAATCGCGGGCAGATCCTCGTAGCCGATCTCGGCCAGCTTGGCGGCCGCGCGCGCCGCATCGACCGACTGGGCCGCCACCGCAAACAGCGGCTGGCCGTGAAACTGCACCTCGCCGTCGGCGAACACCAGGTCGCCGGGACCGGCCGGGCCGATATCGTTGCGGCCCTCGCCGAAGTCGGCCGCGCTGATCACCGCGGCCACGCCCGGTGCGCTGCGCACCGCATCGAGATCAAGGCGCGTGATGCGCGCATGGGCGCGATCGGCCAGGCGCGCGTAGACATGCAGCAGGCCGCGCGGTTCGGGAATGTCGTCACCGTAAAGCGCCTCGCCGGTGACGTGCTTGCGCGCGCTGTCGTGGATCTTCGAGACCCGGACAATGCTGCTCTGGGGATTGCTGGGTTCGGTCAGGCTCATGCGGCCGCCTCGTCTTCGAGCACCCGGGTGGCCGCACCGGGCTGGCTCGTTTCAATGAAAAACTTGTGCAGCAGACGCGCGCTGACCACGCTGCGGTAGCGCGCCGTGGCGCGCATGTCGGTCAGCGGCGTGAATTCGTTTTCCAGCACCTGTTCGGCCACGGCCAGGCTGGCCGCATTCCACGGCTGGCCGCGCAGCGCGGCTTCGGTCTTGTGTGCGCGCGCCGGCACCGCGGCCACGCCACCGAAACCGGTGCGTACCTCGCTGGCAATGCCGTTCTCCAGCCGGATCTTGAACGCCGCGCACACGGCCGAGATGTCGGAATCGAAGCGCTTGGAAAGCTTGTAGCAGGCGAAGTGTTCGTTTTCTACCAGCTTGGGAATGCGCACGCGCTCGACGTATTCGCCGCGCGCACGATCCTGCTTCTGGTAGTCGAGATACAGATCCTCCAGCGCCAGCTCACGGCGCCCGCCGGGGCCGCGCAGCACCACCGTGGCGCCGAGTGCGATCAGCGCCGGCATCGAGTCGCCGATCGGCGAGCCGTTGGCGACATTGCCGCCGACGGTGGACGAATTGCGGATCAGGGTGGAGCCGAAGCGGCGCAGCAATTCGCCAAAGTCGGGGAAACAGCGCTTGAGCACCGGCAGGATTTCGCTGTGGGTGACCATGGCACCGATATCGATGGCCGTGTCGGTTTCCTCGAAGCCCTTCAGTTCGGCCACCCGCCCCAGCCAGATCACGCTGGCCAGATCGCGGTGCTGCTTGGTGACCCACAGGCCCACGTCGGTCGCGCCGGCCAGCAGCGTTGCATCCGGGTCGGCGGCTAGCAGCTCGTCGAGCTGGGCCAGCGAGGTGGGCGCGGCGTAGCGCCGACCCTCGTATTCGAGCACCAATGGCTCGTCATGGCGCAGCGCGTGCAGCCGCGCGGCAATTTCAGCTTCCCGCTCAAGCAGCGGCTCCTGCCAGGGGATGTCCCACATCGCGGCGGCGGCATCGGTGATCGGGCGATAGCCGGTGCAGCGGCACAGATTGCCGGCCAGGGTGTCGCAGACCTGGCGGTGACTGGGCCGCGCCTCGCCCCGATGCAGATACAAGGCAAACAGCGACATCACGAAACCGGGGGTGCAGAAACCACACTGCGAGGCGTGCTGCTCGACCATCGCCTGCTGCACCGGATGCAGACGGCCGTCGGCCTGCTTCAGGTGCTCGACGGTGAGCAACTGGCAGCCGTCCAGCGCCGGCAGGAACAGGATGCAGGCATTGACCGCGCGCCAGCGCATGTTGCCCGCGCCCGCCGGCTCGCCGATCACCACCGAGCAGGCGCCGCAATCGCCCTCGGCGCAGCCTTCCTTGGTGCCGTGCAGGCCGGCGTGTTCACGCAGCCAGCGCAGCACGGTGAGCGTCGGGTCGACTTCGGTCAACTCGATCAGCGCGTCGTTCAACAAAAATCGCAAGGTCTGCATGCAGCGCTCCATTCGGGTGCCGCGCGGCCAACCCGACATGGGGCGATCACATTGTCACCGACAGGTTGGAGCGGGCAGTGCTATTGTCATCATTGCACTTCAGCTCATGTTGTCAATAGCAGCCTGGAGCCGAATGACACTTTGTTGAGCGCTGGGCGGCAGCTTCCGTCATCCTGGACACCGCGAAGCGGTGATCCGGACGCTGAGGCAGGACTGCCGAAAGCGAACATCGGCGGAGCCGATGGCCCGGAGGGCGAGCGTCAGGATGACGCGAGTAAATCCATTTTGATTTTGACGGCAGTGGCGATACTGCCGTGTTTTGCCTACTGTTTGAAAATGGATCCCGGGTTCCGCCTGCGGCGGCCCCAGGATGACGAGAAATGGCGTCACCCAAGCGTCATTGCCCCAAGCCGCCAGTCAGGATTCCAGGCACAATGAACGACTCCAAACCCATCCTTGATCCACGCCCCAGCGCCATGCCCGAAGACGATTTCGTGGCCCGTTTCGGCCACGTCTACGAGCATTCGCCGTGGGTAGCGCAGCGCGCCTGGCACGCGGGACTGGATGCCGACGCGGACACGTCGGGCGGCCTGGCGGCAGGGCTGGCCACGCAGGTCGATGCGGCCAGCGCGGAGGAACAACTCGCGCTGATCCGCGCCCACCCGGACCTGGGCGGACGTGCGGCGCAGGCAGGCACGCTCACTCCCGACTCGGCACGCGAGCAGGCCGGGGCCGGCCTTGATGCGTGTTCACCGGAGGAATTTGAACGCCTGCAGCAGCTCAACCGCGCCTACACGGCGCGCTTCGGATTTCCGTTCGTGATCGCCGTCAAGGGACTGAGCCGCGCGGACATCCTGGCGGCGATGGCCGCCCGGCTCGACAATGATCCGCAGCGCGAGCGCCAGACCGCGCTCGCCGAAATCCACAAGATCGCGCGCCTGCGGCTGGCGACCATGGCGCAGCCGTAACAAGCCGCGCCGATCTTCTACAATCGCCAATCACATCGAGGGGAGACAGCACATGTCGGCCAACAGCGCATTTTCCACTTCCGACGCCCTGCGCGAGTTCGTGCGCGGCCTGCCCAAGGCCGAGCTGCACCTGCACATCGAGGGCACGCTCGAGCCCGAGATGATCTTCGCGCTGGCCGAGCGCAACGGTGTTGATCTGGCCTACGAATCGATCGAGGCCCTGCGCGCGGCCTACGCCTTCACCGATCTGCAGTCGTTTCTGGATCTGTACTACGCCGGGGCCAGCGTGCTGATTACCGAGGACGACTTCTACGATCTCACCCGCGCCTACCTTGATCGCGTGCGTGCCGACGGCGCGGTGCATGCCGAGATCATGTTCGACCCGCAGACCCACACCGAGCGCGGCATCGACATCGAGACCGTGTTCGCCGGCATTGCCCGCGCCCTGCGCGAGGCGCGCGAGCAGCGCGGTTTCACCAGCTATCTGCTGCTGAGTTTCCTGCGCCATCTGAGCGAGCAGGATGCCTTCGACACGCTCGAAGCCGCCCTGCCGCTGCGCGAGCAGTATGCCGACCTGTGGACCGGCATCGGCCTGGACTCGGGCGAAGTGGGCAACCCGCCGGAAAAGTTTGAACGCGTCTACGCGCGCTGCCGCGAACTGGGATTCCGTCTGGTCGCCCACGCCGGCGAGGAAGGCCCGCCCGAATACATCCGTTCAGCGCTGGACATGCTCAAGGTCGAGCGTATCGACCACGGCGTGCGCTGCGAGGGGGACCCGGACCTGCTCCAGCGCATTGTCGACGAGCAGGTGCCGCTGACCGTCTGCCCGCAATCCAACCTGAAACTGTGCGTGGTCGACGATCTCAAGAACCACAACCTGGCCCGCCTGCTGCGCGCCGGCGCCAACGTCAGCATCAACTCCGACGATCCGGCCTATTTCGGCGGCTATCTGGTCGACAACTACGTCGCCAGCACCGAAGCCCTCGACCTCACGCCCGCGGAAATTGGCCAACTGGCCCGCAACAGCCTGCGCGCGTCCTTCCTGCCGGCAGCCGACAAGGCGCGGCATCTGGCCGCGCTCGAACAGGCACTCGCCACTGCTGGCAAGTCGCGCTGACGCACGACGGCAAGTTCATTACAAATGAGGTGATTTGCCTTCGATTGTCGTCATTGTTCATGAGGCAGGCGTTTTCTTGTCATTGCCGCAATCAACCGAGGAGGCCACCATGTCAAAACCTTCCCAATCGGCTTGTCGCGCGCCGCACCTGTATTGGCTTGCTGCAGGCGTTAGCCTTGCATTTTTGCTGGCCGCAGGCAGCGAAGCGGCGCATGCCGGCGTGTGCCGCGTGAGCACAAGCGGCACGGCGGGTGCCGATGGCAGCAACTGGACGGATCAGGCCATGGATCTGCAAGCGGCGCTGGCGCAGTCGTGTGACGAGATCTGGGTCAAATCCGGCGTCTACACGCTCGGCCCGTCGCGCTCGGACAGTTTTGCCATTGCGGCCGGAACCGCGCTGTACGGCGGCTTCGGCGGCAGTGAAACCTCCCGTAACGAACGCGATCCCGCCAACAACCCGACAGTGCTGTCGGGCGACATCGACGGCGATGATGCCAATGTCGACGGCAACCACGTCAACGAGACCGCCGCAGACATCGTTGGCGGCAACAGCATCCACGTCGTGGTTCTGGATGGCACCACCGGAACGCCGATCACTTCCAGCACGATTCTGGACGGATTCATCATCACCGGCGGTGATGCCGACGGCGGAGGCGCAACCGCACACGGTGGCGGCCTGTACTGCAACGGAATGTACTCGAACAGCGCCTGCAGTCCGGCGATCCGCAATACCGTCTTCAGCGGCAACCGCGCACAAGCGGGCGGCGCGATGTTCAACGCGGCGCTGTTCGATGGCACCGCCAGCCCCAGCCTCGAGAATGTGCGATTCTTCGGCAACTCGGCCAGTGGTTCGGGTGGGGCACTGTTCAACATGGGCCAGGGTGGTACCAGCAGCCCGGAGCTGGTGAACGTGGCATTTGCGTTCAACCACGCCGATGACAGTGGCGGCGCATTGTTCAATCAGGGAATCGAAGGGCTCAGCAGCCCAAGCCTGCGCAATGTGCTGTTTCATGCCAACACGGCTGGAGTGAACGCCGGCGCCATGTACAACCAGGCCCAGTCGAGCGGGCCAAGCGGCCCGCACGGGCACAGCAGCCCGCAACTGGCCAATGTCACCTTCAGCAGCAACAGCTCCGGCTACTCCGGTGGCGCCATGGTCAACAACGGCAGCTATGGCGGAATCAGCAATCCCAGTCTGACCAATGTCACTTTTGCCGGCAATGCAACCGGTGGCGGAGGCGGCACCGCAATGGCCAGCAACGGACTCGAAGGCACCTGCAACCCGGTCCTGAACGGCGTCATCCTGTGGGGCGACACCTCTACCTATGGTGTCGGCTTCGAGATGTACAACAATCAGGCCCAGCCTTCCATCGCCTACAGCATCGTGCAGGGTTCGGGTGGTAGTGGACCGGAATGGGAGTCGGGATTCGGGCTCGATGGAGGCGGCAACCTGGATGCAGATCCCATGCTGTACCCCCTGGCTGACAATGGCGGCACCTCACTGACCCATGCCATTCCCGAGACCTCGCCAGCCTGGAATGCAGGCGACCCGGCGTTTACCTCACCACCTGGACCGACCGTCGACCAGCGCGGCACGGGTTACGCGCGCGTTGTCGGCGGCCGCATTGATATCGGCGCATTCGAGAGCCAGGGGCCGCTTGATGGCGACACCATTTTCAGCGATGGCTTCGAATCCGCCGGCCCGTGATTCTCGTCGGGCTCAATCACCTGTTGCTTGCACCGGTTTGGCGGAAACCGGCCGCCAGGCGACGATCAGCGCCCGTTCGGTCTTGGTTATCCCGGTGATGTTGCCCAGCGGCATGTAATGGCTGGCCACGGCCTGCTTGATCCTGGCCGCCAGCCGGATGATGTTCGCGACAAGGCAGGAGAAATCAATTCATGGTCGCCAGCCGCGAGTGCTCACGCGCTTTCTGAAAATCGCAGACGCGGGAATTTGATGCGCGCGGAGCACAAAAAAGCGCGGCCGGGGTGCCAGCGGCTACAATTGGCGCTTTGTGCCGCGGGATTCGCTGCGTGGCTCCCGCCCTGCGACTCATGGTTGACTGAATGCTGCACGGAAATCGCATCGTGGTGGTGATGCCGGCCTATCGGGCCGGCAAGACGCTGGAGGCGTGTCATGCGGCCATTCCGCACGATGTTGTCGACGAAGTGCTGCTGGTGGACGATGCCAGCGATGACGACACGCTGGGGGTGGCCGAGCGGCTGGGCATCACGGCACATCGCCATCCCGAGAACCGCGGCTACGGCGGCAACCAGAAGACCTGTTATCGGCTGGCGCTGGAGGCCGACGCCGACATCGTGGTGATGCTGCATCCGGATTACCAGTACGAACCGCGCCTGATCACGGCGATGGCGGCGATGATTGCCTCGGGCGTGTACGACGCCGTGATCGGCTCGCGCATCCTGGGCAATACGGCCCTGGCCGGTGGCATGCCGCTGTACAAATATGTCGCCAACCGCGGTTTGACGCTGATGCAAAACCTCGTCGCCGGCTGCAAGTTGTCGGAGTTTCATACCGGCTACCGCGCGTTCTCGCGCCGGGTGCTTGAGTCCCTGCCCTTGCGCGCCAACTCCGACGACTTCGTGTTCGACAACCAGATGCTGATGCAGGTTCTGGCCGGTGGCTTCGCGATCGGCGAAATTTCCTGCCCCACGCGCTATTTCGCCGATGCCAGCGAGATCAACCTGCGCCGCTCGATCGTCTACGGCCTGGGCGTGCTGGCCACAACCGTGCAATACCGCGCCTGGCGCTGGCGTCTGGCGCAGCCGCGCATCTTCTCGCTCGACCCCGACCTGCGCTTGTCCGGCCCGCAATGACCGAGCCGCAGCAAGCAGCGCGTCCCGCCTGGCCCTGGTGGTTGTTGCTGTTGGCGTCTGTGGCCGCGGGTGTCTGGCTGCGCATCTGGCAGCTTGGCGACCAGATTCTGCTTGACGACGAGTGGCACGCGATCCACAAGCTGCTGTCCTCGGGCATGGCCAATATTGCCACCCACTTCGGCTGGGCCGATTATTCGATTCCGTTGACGCTGTACTACCGCGCCCTGTACGACCTGGGCTGGCTGAGCGAGTGGCCGATGCGTCTGCCGCTGCTGCTGGCCGGGCTGGCGTTGCTGCTGGTACCCCTTGCAGCGCGACGCCTGCCGCTGCCGACACGGGCTGTATGGGCCGGCCTGCTGGCAATCTCGTTGCCACTGATCCAATACAGCCGCACCGCCAGACCGTACGCACTGAACATCGCGCTGGTCATGCTGGCTGTAATCGCAATTCATGCCTGGTGGCACCGCGGCCAGCGCGGCTGGGCGCTGGCACTGGCCTACATTGTCGGAACGGTCCTTGCGGGCTGGCTGCATCTGCTCACCTTGCCGTTCACGACTCTGCCGTTTGTCTGGTTTGGTGTGCAGGCGACGCGCACTTGGCTGCGTGAGCGCGATGGTCGGCCATTCCTGCGGCTTTTGCTGCTGGGTATAGCGACCCTGCTGCCGCTGCTGCTGGCATTGCTGCCACCGTTGCTTGGCGACTGGGCCTCGATGCGTGCCAAGGCCGGAGGTGGCGCAGCAAGCTGGGCCACAGGCTGGCAGGCCATGCGGATCGCCTTCAGCAATGCGAACGGCCCGTTCGTCATTATGCTGGCGGTACTGGCAGTCCTCGGCGCGGGCGTGTTCTGGCAGCGTTCGCGCGAACTTCTGTCTTATAGCGCCTTCCTGGGCGTGACCAGCACGGCCTTGATCGTGCTGGCCGACCCGGCCTGGATCCAGCATGCCGGCGTGCTGGTACGCTACGCGGCACCCGTGTTGCCCGCGCTTTTGCTGCTTCTGGCCCAGGGCCTGGTCAGCAGTTTGCGGTTCCTGAGCGGAAGGTGGCTGGCATGCCCGGCAGCCGCGGCGTTCGGGGGGCTGTTGTACGCCAGTGGACCACTGCCACTGATACTGTATTCGCCCAACCAGTTCATGGGTCATACCCGTTTCACGTTCGATCCGGATCCGATGGTGAGCCTGATCGTCACGAAGGCCTGGATCCACCACATTCCAGGCTTCTACCGGCAACTGGCGGAGCTGCCGCCGCGCAGCGTGACCGTGGTGGAAGCGCCGTGGCGACTGGAATCGACCTACAACCCGCTGCCCTGGTATCAGCAACTGGACCGCCAGTACCGCAAGATCGGCATGACCTCGCCAGTGTGTGGCAACAGCAACTGGGGTCAGTACCTGCCCGACCAGCGCGGCATTCACCTGAGCCAGTTTGTCCGCCTTGGCGACCTGCTGGCCGGCGAGCGGGATGGCAGCGACTTTCTGGTGCTGCACATGCAGCCGTGGACGCCGATCCCGCCGTATCGGCTGCGCTGGCCAGACATGCAGCAATGTCTGGCCAAGGTGACGGCAGCGCTGGGGCGGCCTGTATACCGTGATGCGCAGATTGCGGCATTCAACCTGCGGCGGCCGCGGCCGCACTGAGGTTTGGCGTACCATGGGGGCTTGTATAAAGCGGAATCCAACCATGTCTCGACTCGTTTTGACTGCACTGTGCGCACTCACTCTCGCTGCCTGCAGCCCGCAACCTGACACTACCAGCAAGCAGGATGCTGCGTCCGCAGCCACGACTTCGGCGCCCGCGCCGACCTCATCCGCCGCCCGCGATGAAAGCTATGTTGCACAACACCTGGACAAATACGCCGAAGTCACGCTCGAGGCCGACCTGTCGGGCTTCAGCGATCAGCAAAAGCAGATGCTGGGTCTGCTGATCCAGGCCGCCGACGTGATGAATGATCTCTACTGGCAGCAGGCCTGGGGCAATCGCGATGCGCTGACGGCGATGATTGACGACGCCGACACGCGCCGCTTCGCGCAGATCAACTACGGTCCATGGGACCGGCTCAACAACGACCACCCCTTCGTGCCCGGCGTCGGTCCGCGTCCACCCGGGGCCGAGTTCTATCCGCACGGCATGAGCAAGGCCGAGTTCGACCAGGCCGATCTCAAGGACAAGACTTCGCTGTACACGGTGCTGCGACGTGACGAGGCCGGCAAGCTGACCACCATTCCCTATCACCAGCTCTGGCGTGGCCCGCTGGAGAAAGCCGCGGGTCTGCTGCAGCAGGCATCGAAACTGGCCGAGGACAAGGGCTTTGCCAACTACCTCAACCTGCGCGCCGAAGCCCTGGTCAGCGACAACTACCGCCCGTCCGACATGGCCTGGATGGACATGAAGACCAATCCGGTCGACATCGTGATCGGACCCATCGAGACCTACGAGGATCAGTTGTTCGGCTACAAGGCCGCCTATGAATCCTACGTGCTGATCAAGGACCAGGCCTGGAGTCAGCGCCTGGCCCGCTTCGCCCGCTACCTGCCCGAGCTGCAGCGCGAGTTGCCGGTGCCGGAAAAATACAAGGCCGAAAAGCCGGGCTCGGATGCCGACCTCAATGCCTACTTCGCCGTCTACTACGCCGGTGATGCCAATGTCGGCGCCAAGACCATCGCCATCAACCTGCCCAACGACGAAAAGGTGCAACTGGAGAAAGGCACCCGCCGGCTGCAGCTCGAAAACGTGATGAAGGCCAAGTTCGACCAGATCATGGTTCCGATCGGCCATGAACTGATCGCCGAAGACCAGCAAAAAAACTTGACCTTCGACGCCTTCTTCCAGAACACCATGTTCCACGAGGTGGCCCACGGCCTGGGCATCAAGAACACGCTCGACGGCAAGGGCACGGTGCGCAAGGCGCTGAAGGACTACGCCTCCAGCTTCGAGGAAGGCAAGGCCGACGTGCTGGGCCTGTACATGGTCACCAAGCTGGCCGCCAAGGGCGAATTGGACAAGAGCAAGCTGATGGACAACTACGTCACCTTCCTGGCCGGCATCCTGCGCTCGGTGCGCTTCGGCGCCAGCGACGCCCACGCCAAAGCCAACATGGTGCGCTTCAATTTCTTCAAGCAGATGGGCGCCTTCAGCCGCGATGAGGCGACTGGCCGCTACCGCGTCGATTTCGACAAGATGACCGCGGCCATGAACGCGCTGTCGAACAAGCTGTTGACCGTGCAGGGCGACGGCAACTACGCCGAAGCCAAGCGCATGACCGACACCCTCGGCCAGGTCGGCCCGCAACTGGCCGCCGACCTCAAGCGCCTCGATGCGGCCAGCATCCCGGTCGACATCACCTTCAGGCAGGGCCCCGAAGTGCTCGGGCTTGCGGCGCAAAGCAGGTAGGCCGGCTCAAGGAGCAACGCGACGGAGCCTGCAATTCGGTTTGTGAAATGACCGGCCGCCCCGCCTGCTCCGCCCCCGGACTTGTGCAGGCCTGCCCGGAAGTTGCGGCAAGTCTCAGCCCAGAAATGCCGTGAGCCGTGCGGCGACTTCGGCCGGGTGTTCGAGGTGCAGGTGGTGGTGCCCGGCCAAATGCTCGGTGCGGATGTCGGCGACGTTGTCGGCGCGAGCCTGCATCATCGCAGCGGGCAGGTAAGGCGTTTCGGGCTCGGCCAGCAGCAGCCAGGTCGGGCAGCGGATACCGGCCAGCAGGCGCTGCACCTGATCTTCGGCCAGGCGCACGATGGAGGCTTCGGTCAGGCGCGGGTCGGAGCGCCAGCGGTAGCCGCCCCCGGTCTCGATCAGGGCACGTTCGATGATCGGTCGCACCAGTGTGGCCGGCAGGCCACTGGCGCGGCTGCGCGCCGCGGCTGCACTGGCAATATCGGGAAACACACGCAGGCGACGCGGCCGGTTCGCGACCCGTGCCGCGACTGAATCACGAAAGCGTTGCAGGGTGCTGTCCGGCGTATCGGGCAAGGGCCCCAGGCCCTCGACAAGGGCCAGGTGCCGGATGCGTCCGGGCGCCGCGGCGGCCACCAGTGAAGCGATGCCTGCACCCATGGAATGACCCAGCAGGTCGAACTGATCCAGTCCCAGCGCATCGGCGGCAGCCAGCACCACGGGCACCGACTCGGCAAAGTTGTAGTGCACGAAGGGGCTGACCGGCAGATGATCGGAGTGGCCGTGGCCCGGAAGATCCAGTGCGATCAGGCGGCGGTTCGGCAGATGTGCGGCAAGCGGCGCAAAGCTGGCGCCGTTGTCGAGCCAGCCGTGCAGGGCCAGCAGCGGCGGCGCGGCGGCCGGGCCGGATTTCAGAGCCGCCAGCTCCAGGCCGTGCACGGCAACGTGAATCTCCTTCATCGCCAGTCCCGCGTGTAGTCGCGAATCAGGCTGGCCAGCGCCTGCGCATGCGCCGGGCTGTCGTTGAGCGCGGGGATGTAGCGCAGCCGTTTGCCACCAGCCTCGCGAAAGAACCCGTCGTTCTGGAGCGCGATCTCCTCCAGCGTTTCCAGGCAGTCCACGGCAAAGCCGGGGCAGATCACGTCCAGCGTGCGCACGCCGTCGGCGGCCAGGCGGCGCACGGTCTGATCGGTATAGGGTGCAAGCCAGGCCTCGCGACCGACACGGGACTGGAAGCTCACGGGCGCCTCGCTTTCGCTCAGGCGCAGACGCTGGCGCAGCGCGACGGCCGTGGCCTGGCAGTGGCCAAGATACGGATCGCCGAGACGCACATAACGCTGCGGGATGCCGTGAAAACTGAGCAGAAGCCGGTCGCCGCGGCCGTGTTCGCGCCAGTGTGCCTGGACGCTGGCTGCCAGGGCATCCAGCCACGCCGGATGCAGGTGATAGTCGTTGATGAAGCGAATTTCGGGTGGCCAGCGCAGGGATTTCACGGCATCCGCCGCGGCGTCGATCACCGACCCGGTCGAGGTGGCCGAGTATTGCGGATACAGTGGCAGAACCAGCAGCTTGCGCACGCCCTCGGTGCGCAGGCGCGCGATGGTGTCGACCACCGACGGCCGCCCGTAGCGCATGGCCAGTTCGACACGCGGTGCCACGCCGCCGTCGGCCAGCAACACGCCAATGGCACGGGCCAGGCGCTCACTGAACACGCGCAAGGGCGAACCCTCCTTCTGCCAGATGGCGCGGTAGGCACGCGCCGAGCGCGGCGGCCGGATACGCAGGATTACGCCATGCAGGATCAGCCACCACCACCAGCGCGGCCGGATGTCGATGACCCGCTCGTCACCCAGAAACTCGGCCAGCCAGGGCCGCAGGGCGGCCGCCGTGGGGGCATCAGGCGTACCCAGGTTGACCAGCAAAACGGCCAGATCATGTCGCACTTCTGTCATCGATAGTCTCAACATGTTGTGTATTGACGGCGCAGCAGGTACGGGATCTTGAGGTGACAGGCATTCTCACCTGGAAACCGCACAATTCCGGCCTGCAACAGCCAAAAAACGGCTTTGTTGCAAAAGCGTAAAAATGGTACTCTGAAGGTACCTGTCTGCGTTGCCGTAGCGCTTGCGGGATCATAATCATAAACGGATTGGCCCTATGCGCGTTTTGCTTTGCCTGTTGGTGGCACTGGCATGTCTGCCGGTGAGGTTTGCCCATGCGCAAACTTCCGGTGCTGCGTATGCGGTCGATTACGATCAGCTCTACCGTATCGATCTGTCGACCCGAAGCGCCACGCTGATCGGCAAGGTGGGCGGTACGGGGCAGCAGCAGATGGCTGACCTGAGCGGACTGACCATATCGTCTGAAGGCACCATGTATGTTGCCTCGGACACGCTGAAGGCGCTGATTCGGGTCGACCCGCAGACCGGCAAGGGCTCGGTCATCGGCAACTTCGGAATCCAGCAAAACAACCCATCGGACCCGTTGGATTTTGGCATGACGGCCGCCTGCGATGGCAGCCTGTGGCTGAGTTCGCCGGTGACGCGCCAGCTCTGGAAAGTGAACCCCGCCAACGCCAAGGCAAGCCTGGTTGGCCAGCTGGGCCACACCATTACCGGGCTGGTGGTCGATCATGATTCGCTGTACGGCGTTGGTGGCCGCGGCGAGGAAGGCTGGTACTCCATTGATACAAGCTCAGGCCACGCCAGCCTGATTGGCTCGCTGGGATCGGCGGTCAGCTACCTCACCTCGGCGTCACCGGCGCTGACCAGCCAGGGGCAGGTGCTGGCCGCGTTCAATTACGTGCCGCTGCCCGACAACCAGTCGCCGCCGCCCTGGAGCGACCTGGCCCGGATCGATCCGGCCACGGGTTCGGCAAACAAGCTGGGCACCATCACCGGACCGGCCAGCCTGGAGGACATTGGCATCCGCGGCTTCGCCATCGGGCCACCGGCTTGCGGTTCCGTTGCGGCGGCCGACCCCGTTGGCGCCCCCACGCTGGCTTGGTGGAGCCGCCTGCTGCTGGCGCTGCTCGTGGGTGGATTGGGTGCATTGTTGCTGCGCCGCCAGAGCGCGGCACGCGCTTCCTGAGCTGAAGCCCCGCCGCGATGCGCGCCACCTTGTTCTTCTCGAGCAAGCGCCCCAGCCGGGCCTTGCTGATGCTGCTGCTGGGCCTGGCCCTTCCGGCCTGGGCGGCCACGCCACAGGACACGGCACGCAAGGCCACCACTGTGCTGGATGAAATGCTGCATGCACCCGACCGGGACATGCGCGCCGACATGCTGCGCAATGCCTATGCCGTGGCCGTGCTGCCCTCGGTGATCAAGGCCGGCCTGCTGCTCGGTGGACGGCACGGCCAGGGCCTGCTGGCGATCAAGCACAAGGACGGCTGGTCCGACCCGGCCTTCATCAGCCTCACCGGCGGCAGCCTGGGCCTGCAAGCCGGCGTGTCCTCGACCGATGTGCTGCTGATTTTCCGCAGCGAGGAAGGCGTGAAGTCGCTGATCTACGGCAAGTTCCTGCTCGGCACCGACATCGCGGTGGCGGCCGGGCCGGTCGGTCGCAACGCCCAGGCCGGGACCGACGCCGGACTGAAAGCCGAAGTCTATGCCTGGTCGCGCTCGCGCGGCCTGTTTGCCGGCCTGTCGCTGCAGGGTGCATCGCTGAAGATCGACCACGAAGCCAATGCGGCCATATACGGCAACGGAATCAGCGCAAAATCCATTTTGCAAGACCACCTCGATCACCCACCCGCCGCCGCGTCGCAGTTTCGTCAGCGCCTGACGCAGTACACTACGCAATAAGACACATTCGGAGATTTTCCATGGGTGGCATGAGTATCTGGCACTGGCTGATCGTGCTGTTGATCGTGGTGCTGGTGTTCGGCTCCAAGAAACTGGGCAACGTCGGCTCGGACCTGGGCCGCGCAATCCGCGACTTCAAGAAGGGCCTCAACGATGACGAGGACGACGAGAAGGCAAACAAGGACCAGCCCGAAGCACGGTTGAAGGCCGATGACGACAAACCGGCAGCCGACACGGCGGCGAATCAGCAGGCGCGCGAACGCGAAGACAGCTGATCCATGTTCGATGTCGGCTTCACCGAGCTGCTGCTGGCGGCGCTGGTTGCCCTGCTGGTAGTCGGCCCCGAACGCCTGCCCGGCGCCGCTCGCACAGCCGGGCGCATGCTGCGCAAACTGCGCTCGAGCTGGAGCAATGTCCGCGACGAGGTCCAGCGCGAGCTGCAGGCCGAGGATCTGAAGCGGCAGATGAACGATGCCGTGATGAAAGGCAAGCACGCGGCCGAGGGCCTGGCCTCTGAAGCGCGCCGCCACGTCGACGACATCGTGCGCGGCGTGAA
>CBFGSA010000056.1:0-17895 GCA_965651365.1 uncultured Rhodanobacteraceae bacterium
CCTGCCCAGCGACAGTGAACTGCTGGAGCGCAAGGCCCAGGGCAAGGGCCTGACCCGGCCCGAACTGGCGGTGCTGCTGTCCTATGACAAGATCAAGCTCTACGATCAGCTGCTCGATTCGGATGTTCCCGAAGACCCCTATCTCTCGCGCGAGCTGAGCCGCTATTTCCCCGAGCGCCTGCGCAAGGATTTTGGCCCGCACATGCAGCGCCACCGCCTGAAGCGCGAGATTATCGCCTCGGCCGTGACCAATTCCACCGTCAACCGGATGGGCGCGACCTTCATGATGCGCATGCAGGAGGATACCGGCCAGAATCCCGCCGCCATCGCCAAGGCCTTCACGGCAGCGCGCGAGATCATTGACGCGCGTGCGTTGTGGGCCGACATCGAGGCGCTGGATGCGCAGGTGGCCGAGGCAACCCAGATCGACGCCAAGTTGCAGACCTGGAGCCTGCTGCGCCATTTGACCCGCTGGCTGCTCAACCGCCAGGCTGGCAGTCTGGATATTGCCGAAAACGTGGAGCGCTACCAGCCGGTGGTGACCCGTCTGCGTGATGCTCTGCCGGAGGTGCTGACAGCCACCGGCAAGGGCGACTTCAACGGCAACGCCGAAAAGTGGGAGGGCCTGGGCTTTGGTGAGCCGCTGGCACAGCGCCTGGCACGCTCGCCGGTCCTGCGTGCCGCGCTGGACATGGCCGAGGTTGCCCACAGCTGCGATCAGCCGGTCGAGCGCGTGGCCGGAGCTTTCTTCGGACTCGCCGAAGCGCTGGATCTGGACTGGCTGCGCAGCGAAATCGAGTCGTTGCCGGTGGAAAGCCGCTGGCACGCGCAGGCGCGTGGCTCCCTGCTGGACGAGCTGAACCAGCAGCATCGGGCGCTGGCGGCGCAAGTGGTTGCCTGGGATCGCGAGCTGCCTGCCGACAAGCTGGTCGCCGCCTGGCTCGATCGGGACGACGCCACCCTCAAATATACACGTACCATGCTGACCGAAATTCTGTCGCAGACTGCCGATTACCCGATCGTGTCCGTGGCCGTGCGCCGGCTGGCCCTGCTGGCCCAGGCCGCCTGAGCTGCCGCGTGGATGCGCTGCGCTTATCCACCCTGCGACAGATCTGTGCGGCGTAGGGTGGCCAAGCGAGCCTGCGAGCGCATCCACGCATCGCCTTTTCCAAACAGCGCACAGCAGGTGGATGCGCTTTGCTTATCCACCCTGCGATGGCAATTTGTGCGGCGTAGGGTGGCCAAGCGAGCCTGCGAGTGCATCCACCGCGAACCTTCGCGAGCGCAACGCCCTGCAGCAACTGCGCTACCATGCGAACCATGAAAATTGCATTCGTTGCCAGCACCACCGACGCGGCGCAGGGCGCCATGGCGCGGCTGGCCGACGAATACGGCAATGTCGCGCTGGATCGGGCCGAGGTGATCGTGGCGCTCGGTGGAGACGGCTTCATGCTGCGTACTCTGCAGGAACACCATGCCCGCGGCATTCCGTTCTATGGCATGAAGCTCGGCCGCATCGGGTTTCTCATGAACCGCTTCCATGAGGATGACCTGCTGGAGCGCCTGGCCCGGGCCCAGCCGGCAGTCCTGAAGCCGCTGCGCATGAGTGCGCGGCGGGCCAACGGCGACACCACTGAAGCGCTGGCCTTCAACGAAGTGTCCCTGTTGCGGCAGACCAACCAGGCCGCGCATATCGAGGTTTCCCTCAATGGCGCGCGCAAGCTGGAAACGCTGATCTGCGATGGCGTGCTGGTCTGCACACCGGCCGGGTCCACCGCCTACAACCTGTCGGCCCACGGGCCGATTCTGCCGCTGGATGCCAATGTGCTGGGCCTGACTCCGATCAGTCCCTTTCGGCCGCGGCGCTGGCGCGGTGCGCTGTTGCCGACCCGTACCCGCGTGGGCTTGCGCGTGCTCGACGGCAGCAAGCGACCGGTCAGTGCGACCGCCGATTTTCAGGAGGTGCGCGACGTGGCCGAGGTCAGTGTCGAGCAGGCATCGCAGCTTGAGGTAAGCTTGCTGTTTGACCCCGATCATCGGCTGGAGGAACGGATTCTCGATGAGCAGTTTGCACCCGACTGACGCGCCCGCGGCGGGCCTGGACAGCGCGCATTCGGAGGCCTCGGTCGGTGATCATGTGCTGACCGTGGGCATCTCGTCGCGAGCCCTGTTCGACCTGTCGGAGAGCCATGCCGTATTCGAGCGTGACGGACTGGATGCCTATCGCGCCTGGCAGATCGAACACGAGGACGAAGTGCTGGCGCCGGGTGTGGCGTTTCCGCTGACGCGCAAGCTGCTGGCCCTCAACGCGCGTGATCCGCAGGTGCCCAGGGTCGAGGTGATCCTGTTGTCTCGCAACTCCGGCGACACCGGCTTGCGAATCTTCAATTCCATCCAGCACTACGGGCTCGATATCAGCCGTGCCGCGCTGACCAGCGGTGCGCCGACCTCAAGTTACATTGCACCGTTCCATGCCGATCTGTTCCTGTCGGCCAACGGCGAAGACGTGGCACGTGCCCTGCGCGCCGGGGTCGCGGCCGCCACCATCCTGCCGTCTCCGGCCACGGAAAGCAGTTCCGAGCAGTTGCGCATTGCCTTTGATGGCGATGCGGTCATTTTCGGCGATGAATCCGAGCGCCTGTCGGCCGAGCAGGGCATCGAGGCTTTCCATCACAACGAGGCCACGCGCTGGGCCGAGCCGCTGTCGGGCGGGCCGTTCCGCGGCTTTCTGTCGGCGCTGCACAAGTTGCAGGCAGCCTTTCCCGCCGAGGATGCCCCCATTCGCACGGCCCTGGTGACGGCGCGCTCGGCGCCGGCGCACAAGCGCGTGATCCTGACCTTGCGCGAATGGGATGTGCGCATCGACGAAGCGCTGTTCCTGGGTGGCCGCGACAAGGGACCCTTCCTGCAGGCCTTCGGCGCCGACATCTTCTTCGACGATTCGCCCGCCAACATCGACTCGGCCCGCGGCAAACACGTCACCGCCGGCCACGTGCCCCACGGACCACACAACATGCAGAGCAAAAATCCGGCATGAGCAGCTCTTTACTCCGGATTGCCCGTGTGCGCTCGACATACTGGCGAGTATACCTGCGCGCATCATCGTCCGCATCGCGCCATGACGGCGTCTCGGCGATCACGCGACGGACGCTCATGAATAATCCGGGCATGGCATGACGATGGCAGCGACAGAGCAATTTGTCGAGGTGGTGGAGACCGATTTCCTGGACTTCGGGATAGCGGCTTTGTTTCAACGCGTTTATCAGACGCCGCCCCCGGATTTTCCAACGCACTTTCTGGCCCGGGTCAAGGTGGAAGGCAATGACGAGCCACAGCTTGCCAGTTATGTTCATGCCACTGATCAGGGTGACGTGGTGTTGCTCGGCGGAGCCTGCACCGACGGTGCGGTGCTCCGACAACTGAGCCCGGTGCAGCAGGCACATTTGCGCCGAATTGACGGCATTTACCGCTATCTCATGGAGGTGATGCAGACTCGCCTGCGCCAACGCTACAAGGCCATGCTGGCATGCTGCGGCGACGCTCGCTCTGAGCAGGTCATTCTTGATCAGGGCTGGCGGGCTACACCGCATCAGCACCTGTTTGTGCGCTGGCTGCAGGCATTGGGCGATGACGAAAAAGCGCGCATCATTGAAAGGGGCAAACAACTGATGCCCTTCTGAACGGAAATTGATGTCGGTGCCCTGGCTTGCAAGGTGCATGGCACCTGTGCAGGGTATGGGTCAAGAGGAGGGTGTGCAGTGGGCAAGGGTATGCGGTCTGGCGCAACAAGTCGGGTTTCGTGTCCGTGTCGTGTGACGTGGCCGAATCATTGATGTCGAATACGCGCAGTCTTCATCGGCGCGCAATGGACATTGCGCTGCATTGGTTGCTGGCGCGCCCGTTCTGGCTGCGTGCGCTGATGCTGTTCGCGGCGATCGCCACAACCCACGGATTTCTGTATTGGCACTCCAGTTTCTACTGGTATCTGCCGGGTGGTCTGCGTTTCATTCTTTTGCTTGTGCTGCCATGGCGGTATTGGCCGGTCATCATCTGCGCCGAGTTTTACGGTCGCTTCGCGAACGAAGTTCCACCTTATCCCATCGTCTGGAGCGACGAGTTCTGGGGCAAGTTTTCCCAGCCACTTTCCTCATTGCCGGTGCTGTGGTGGCTGAAGCGGCGCTGGCGACCGCAGCACATCGAAAGGCCACATGGGATGTGGATTTTGCTGCTGGGCATCGGCCTCAACGGTCTGGCCAATGTGGCGGCCAATTTTGCCTATGTCAGCTTCACCTGGAACGGCTTTCTGGAGCGCAATGCACTCAATTGGGTGGTGACGGCGTTTGTCGGGTCGACCGATGTTGCGCTGGTGTTTGCGCCGGTGGCGGCGATGCTGGTGCTGGGCTTTGGCAAGTTGTTTCGTCAGCCGGGAATCTGGCGTGACCTGGCTGCGGCGGTAGGTTTCGTGGTGCTGCTGATGCTGGTCGCGGGCCTCGGCCTGGACCGGGGCGGACTGCGGCATGACTACCTGCCGCTGTTGCTGCCTTTGCCGATGGTGTACTTCGCCTATCGTTATGGCTGGCGCGGCGCCGCATTGGCGCTTTTGGTGCTGGCCCTGGCGGAGGCGGTCAATATCCGCGCTGGCGTGTTCCCGGGCGTCAACTCGCGCAATCTGCTGCTGCTGGATCTCAGCGGCTTCATGGCGCTGCTGCTGGGCAGTGCCATGGACACGCAGCGCGACAACAAGCGTCAACTGGCCCGGCGCAACAGCGAACTGCGCGAATTGGGCATCCAGCTGCAAAAGGCCGCCAGACGCAACCTGCAACTGGAGGAGCGGCAGATCAAGCGCGTGGTCGGTGCCCTGCACGATGAACTGGGACAGAACCTGACCGCGCTGCGCACGCACCTGAAACTGGCCGAGCCGGAACTGGCCAAGGCCGGCGTGATCCACGTCGGCAAATCGCTGTCTGTACAGGTCGACCGGATGCGCCGTTCCGTGCGGGCATTGATGGATGGACTGCGGCCGGCGGCGCTCGACGATCTGGGCCTGGTTGCCGTTCTGCGTTCAGGCCCGATAGCGGAATTTGTCGAGCATGCCGGCATTCGCTATCGGTTCCTGCTAGTTGGGGACGAGGAGCTGGCGGCGAGTCTGCGGCCGGAACTGACCACGGCGGTATACCGCATTGCCCAGGAATGCGCGACCAATTGCGTGCGGCATGCGCAAGCACGCCACTTTCATTTGCGCCTGCTGCTAACCCGTCGCCACGGCCAGTTGATGGTTGTGTTGCAGGCGCAGGACGATGGACTGGGGTTCATGCCGGAACAATTCAGCACCGGTGGCGGACGTGGCTTGCAGGGCATGCGTGATCGGGTGCTGGCGTTCCAGGGCGTGATCCACATCAGAAAACTGGAGCCGCACGGCACCCGCATCCGCGTCCTCCTGCTCCAGTAGGAGCGGCCCACGGCCGCGATAGCGAAAGGTCCCATCGCGCGCATGGCGCGCTATTACGGCTTGGCTGATTGTTGCAGGATGGCCTGCAGCTCCTGTGGCGACTTCCAGTGCCAACCGCAAATGTAGCGGGGCAGGTTCCAGATGTCGCTGGCTTCGTGGGCCGGCTCGGCGCCGTCCCCGAATGCAGCCTTCAGGCCGATCCCCGGGCCGTTCTCCGGCAGCCATTCCGTACGCAAGTACTCAGGCACATGGCCGAAGGGGTAGCAAAACAGGCTGGGGGCACGGGGTGCGAGATGATCGCCGAGAATCTGCTGGGCCACGCTGATCTCGGCTTCGGCGCGCTGCGCGTTGTTGACCTCCATGAAACTGCCGCGAGCCATATGGTCGGGGCCTGGCTCGTCAAGGCATGGGTGATTATGGTCAAAGCTGTGGTTTTCGATCGCCATCAGACCCGATGCATTGGCTGCCCGCCACCAGCAGTCACGGATCCAGTCGCGGCCAAACAGGCGTGCTTCGTCCATGCGCTGGCGGGCATCTGCCGAGGCAATCACGAACGCGCTCAAATGCAGCGTCGGCTGCGCATCGGCACTGCGCTCGATGCGGAAGTCCCGCAGACAGTTGAACAGGCTGCGTTGCATTCCGTGTTCAGGGTGGTCGAGGTCGAAAAAGTCGAAGTCGCTGCCGTCATCACAGCTCAGCGCCACGCAATTTGACAGGTCGCCGCGCCCGGTCTGGCCGAGGATCTGCTCCACCACCCAGTGCAGGGGCACGACGCGCAGGCCCAGATCGTCGATCAGGCGCAGATCGGTGGCGAAGGCTACATGGTCGTTGTCGGCATAGTCGTTGCCGGCAATATTGACCGCGTGATAGGTCAGGATCGGTACGCGCATGGTCCGATTCTACCCGCTACAATGGGCGCCTTTCACTTGAGGACTCCGCGACATGCCCGCAGCCCGGCTTGATCCTTCCGACCTGTACGACATCCGCTCCGAGCTGGACGAGGACGAGCGCATGGTGCAGGACAGCGTGGCACGCTTTGTCGACGAGAAGGTGCTGCCGATCATTGGCGACTGCTTCGACCAGGCGCGCTTTCCGGCTGAGCTGATTCCCGATATCGCCGGGCTCGGCCTGCTGGGCGCAACGGTGCCGGAAGAATACGGCGGAGGTGGCATGAACGCGGTCTGCTACGGCCTGATCTGCCAGGAACTGGAGCGCGGCGATTCAGGCTTGCGCAGCTTTGCCTCGGTGCAGTCATCGCTGTGCATGTACCCGATTCTGGCCTATGGCAGCGAGGCGCAGAAAACGCGCTACCTGCCCGACATGGCCGCCGGCAAGGTGATCGGCTGCTTCGGTCTGACCGAGCCGCACGGTGGCTCGGACCCGGCCAACATGAAAACCAGTGCCCGGCGCGATGGCGAGGACTGGGTGCTGAACGGGGCCAAGATGTGGATCACCAACGGCAATCTGGCGCATATCGCGATCGTCTGGGCGCAAACCGACGACGGTATCCGCGGCTTCATCGTGCCGACCGACAGCAAGGGCTTCACGGCGCAGGAGGTTCACAAGAAGATGAGCCTGCGTGCGTCGGTGACCTCGGCGCTGTATTTCGACAACGTGCGCCTGCCGGCCAGTGCGCTGCTGCCGAACGTCAAGGGTCTCAAGGGTCCGCTGGGCTGTCTGACCCAGGCCCGCTACGGCATCACCTGGGGCCCGATCGGCGCGGCCCTGGCCTGCTACCGCGAAGCGCTGGCCTATGCCGGTGAGCGCGAGCTGTTCGGCCGTCCGCTGACCTCCAATCAGGCCGTGCAGCTCAAGCTGGCCGACATGGCCCGTCGCATCACCCTGGCTCAGCTTCTGTCACTGCGCCTGGGCCGGTTGAAGGATGACGGCAGCATGGTGCCGACCCAGGTCAGCCTGGCCAAGTGGAACAACGTGCGCATGGCAATCGATATCGCCCGTGAATGCCGCGACATCCTGGGCGGTGCCGGCATCACCACCGAGCACGCCGCGATCCGCCATGCCCTGAACCTCGAATCCGTGATTACCTATGAAGGAACCGAAACCGTGCACCAGCTCGTGGTGGGCCGCGAAGTCACCGGCATCAACGCGTTCTGAAACGCATGGCCAGCGCGCCCTCGCGGCGCTCGTCCTGCTGGCCCTCCTGACGATCACGCCGCTGGCGAGAGCGGCATTTCCGCAGATGGGCGACGTCATTCTGGCCAACGGCTTCGACTGGCCGACAGCTCAAGCTGGCGGCGCCAATTATCTCTGGTATGCACTGGGTCCCGAATGTGACCGCGAACCGTACGGCCTGATCCCGAACTATGATCAGCCTGGCGTGCGTGGCCAGGCACAGCAACAATTGGCAACAATGCATGCGCGCGGCATGCGCACCCTCGCCATTGGCATCGGCTTCATCAACGGTTTCACCACCGGAACTCTGATCGATGCCGGCAATCCGGCGCAGGTCAGCCAGTCGGCGCAGAATCTGCATGCCCTGCTGCTGGACATCCAGGCGGCCGGATTCGAGCGAGTGCTGTTCCGTTTTTTCCCACAGGGCAACATGAGCCCGTCCAGCAACAGCTTCGATCCGGCAACGATCGATCTGTACTGGGGTCTGATCCAGGCCATGCACGCCGAGTTGTCATCGACGTTTCTGCCCTATCTGACGGATCTGGGCGTGGAAGGTGCGCCAGCGGACAAGGACTCGGTCTTTTGTGACTTCCCGCCCAAGCAGTACAAATGGCAGTGTCCGGCCAACAAGGCCTGGAGCAACGCGGCTCGCGAGATCTGGAGGCGCTATCGCCAGACCTACGGGGTCAGCGACACGGTCGGCTTTTCATTCATCACCACCACCGATGCCGCCCGCCGCCGCGTACGGCACATGAAATACGTGTACGACGGCGTGTATCCCGGCGCGTATCCGGCGGTACTGGCAATGGATTTCTACGGCGACCCGGGCTACACCCGCACGGAAGGCGACCAGTTCATCAACATGGCCGGTCTGGTGGACGACTACAGTGCCGACTACGGGTTCAGCGTGTCCAGTTTCATCATCAGTGAAACCTGGAACAACGATCCGCTGGCCGCAGTCAGCCTGTCATCGGCGATTGCGGCAAGCGGACAGCCGGTTTCCTTTCTCGCCGAATGGCCACTGGAGCGGGGTGGGGCGTGTGCGGATACTGGGGTCAATGTGCCGCCGCCCTACGAATTCGACATTTATCAGATGTACGGTTTTTGATGCGTGCTGCCGCGGCGTCAGCTATAGGTCCTGCGGCTCTGCTTCGCTTCGCGCAGGATGGCCCCGGTTGGAGTCACCCTGCATGCAGGGCATGCAGCGCCCGCAGCCGCAGGATATGCCACCGCGACGTGGCGGGAATTCTTGCGTGTGCCGAAATCGACTGGACCTTTGACAATCTGGACTGGCAGGAAATGGTGCACTCGATCCATCCGGACAATGCGCCGTCGCAAGCACTGGCCAGGACGCTGGGTTCGACTTGCCGTGGCCCATGCACGATGCCGCCACCCTGTGAAAACGAGCCTTGCCGGTTGTGGGGACAAACACGCGAGAACTGGATGACAAGCCGTGCAAGGCGGCGCTGAGCGCGATGTCGTCTTCGCGCTTACAATGGCGCATCACCGACACCTGACTGTTCCGCCATGAACACAAAGCCTTCCATCAGCGCGCGTCAAAAAGGCTTCAATCGCGCCGAGATCGTTGATCAGAACTTCACCGAGTTCGTGCAGCACTGGGACGGCGACGTGCGCCTGGCGCCGGCCGCCGATGCGCCGGTGCTGCCGGGCTCGGGCCTTGATGTCGCGGGCTTTCGCGCGTTGTTCGAGTCGCAGATCATCAGCCGCCAGCTCGACTTGATGGCGCGCGTGCTCAGGGTCAAGAACAAGGTGTTCTACACCATCGGCTCGTCCGGCCACGAGGGCAATGCGATGCTGGCCAGGCTGACCCGCTACACCGATCCGGCCTTCCTGCACTACCGCTCCGGCGCCTTCATGGCCGAGCGCAGCCGCCAGTTGCCGAATATCGACCCGGTGACCGATGCCGCGCTGTCGTTTGCCGCGGCCAGCGACGATCCGGCCTCGGGTGGCCGGCACAAGGTCTGGGGCTCGAAACCCTTGTGGGTGCTGCCGCAGACCTCGACCATTGCCTCGCACCTGCCCAAGGCGCTGGGCACGGCGCTGGCCATCGAGCAGACCCGGCGCATGCGCCTGGCGCTGCCGATTCCCGGCGACAGCATTGCCATTTGCAGCTTCGGCGATGCCTCGACCAATCATGCCACTGCCCAGGCGGCTTTCAATTCGGCGGCCTGGACCGCTTACCAGGGCCTGCCCGCGCCGGTGCTGTTCCTGTGCGAGGACAACGGCATCGGTATTTCGGTCAAGACGCCCTCGGGCTGGATCGCCAGCAACTATCAGCGCCGTTCGAATCTGGATTATTTCTACGCCGACGGCCTGGATCTGGCCCACGGTTACGGCGCCGTGCGCGATGCCGTCGAGCATTGCCGCCGCACACGCCGGCCGACTTTCCTGCACCTCAACACGACCCGCGTGATGGGTCATGCCGGCACCGACTTCGAGATCGAGTGGCGCTCGATCGAGGAGCTGGTGGCGCTGGAGGCTACTGACCCGCTGCTGCGCTCGGCCGCCATCGCGCTGGAGTCGGGCCTGTACAGCAAGGACGAGGTGCTGGCCTTGTACGAGGATACGCGCACGCGCTGTTTCGAGGCGGCCGAGGCGGCGGACACGAAGCCCAAGATTCCTGATCTGAAGTCCGTGATGACGCCGTTGGCGCCGCATACGCCCAGGGCGGTCAGTGCCGAGGCGCGCCGTGCCGACTACCAGGACAAGCGCCTGGCTGTATTCGGCGGTGAAGACAAGCTGCCGGAAAACCAGCCGCCGCGGCATTTGGCGATCCAGATCAACCAGACCCTGCATGATCTGATGTGCAAGTACCCGCAGGCACTGCTGTTCGGCGAGGACGTGGCGCAAAAGGGTGGCGTGTACACCGTCACCAAAGGGCTGCACAAGGCCTTTCGCGGCGCGCGTGTGTTCAACACGCTGCTGGACGAGACCTCGATCCTGGGCCTGGCGCAGGGCTATGCCAACCTCGGTCTGCTGCCGATCCCCGAAATTCAGTACCTCGCGTACTTTCACAATGCCTGCGACCAGATCCGCGGCGAGGCGGCCAGCCTGCAGTTCTTCTCCAACAACCAGTACCGCAATCCCATGGTGGTGCGCATCGCCAGCCTCGGTTACCAGAAAGGCTTCGGTGGCCATTTCCATAACGACAACTCGATTGCCGCATTGCGCGATATTCCTGGCCTGGTAATCGGTTGCCCGTCGCGCGGCGATGATGCGGTGCTGATGCTGCGAACGCTGATGGCCATGGCCCGGGTCGATGGCCGCGTGTGCGCGTTCCTGGAACCAATTGCCCTGTACATGAGCAAAGACCTGCACGAGGCCGGTGACGGCAAGTGGCAGTTTGCCTGGCCCGCGCCCGGCAAGGCGATGGAGTTCGGTGAAGGCCGCGTGTATCAGGGCAAGGCCGAGGATCTGGTGATCTTCACCTACGGCAACGGCGTGCCCATGAGCCTGCGCGCGGCACGCACGATCGAGAAGCAGCAGGGCTGGAGAGTGCGCGTGGTCGACCTGCGCTGGCTGCTGCCGCTGAACGAGGCGTTCATCGCCGCGCAGGCAAACAGTGCCAGACGCATCATTGTTCTGGACGAAGGCCGCCGCAGCGCCGGGGTGGGCGAGGGCGTCATCACGGCCCTGGTCGAGGCCGGCCATGGCGACAAACCGATCGAGCGCGTTTGCGGTGCCGACACCTTCACGCCGCTGGCGGATGCGGCCCTGCTGGTACTGCCCGCCGAGAAGGACATTGTGGCTGCAGCATCCAGGCTGGCCCAGGCGACGCCGAGAGCAGGGTGACACCACCACCCGTCATACTGCGCAAGGGAGCTTGCGCCCGCTGTCGCAGGATCTGTCTCCACAATCTCATCTGCTACCATGACCGTCTTGTCATTCCTGAAGGAGAGCCCCATGGGCAAAGGTGATCGCAGAACCCGCCGCGGCAAGATCTACAACGGCAGCTACGGCAATGCACGGCCGCACAAGAAGGCTGTTGCACAGGCTGGCAAGGCCGCCGGGGCCAAGCGCAAGCCGACGAAGAAAGCCGCAGCCAGGAAGGCTTCGTGATCATGGCAACAGGCATGATTGCATGCATTCGGCCCGCGGGACTTGTTCGATGAAGGCCAGCAAGGACACGGTGGTGAGTTTTCACTACCGGCTCAGTGATGATGCGGGCGACGTCATCGAGGACTCGTACGACAATGAGCAGCCGGTCATGGTGCTGCTGGGCCGCGGGCAGGTCATCGGGGGGGTGGAGTCCGCCCTGGAAGGGCACGAGGCCGGTGACAAGCTGGACGTCAAGGTGCCGCCGGCGGAAGGGTATGGCGAGCATCGGGAGGGCATGATCCAGCGCGTACCGAAAAAATATTTCCGCGATGCCAAGCGTCTCAAACCCGGCATGACGACCGTGCTCAGCCTGCGTGATGGCGGTCAGCAAAGCGTGGTGGTGCACAAGGTCGGCATGAGTGCGATCGACGTCGACGTCAACCATCCACTGGCGGGCAAGACCCTCGATTTTGCTATCGAGGTGACGGAAGTTCGCGAGGCCACGCCGGAGGAGCTGGCCCACGGCCATGCCCATCCGCCGGGAGCGCATGAAGACTGAATCGAACCCTTGAGCCGCTGGCCTCTGGTCCGTTGAACCCGGTCCCTGCACGAGCAGGCGAACGGCCCGATGGCAGTCTGGCCGGGCTGACCTGGGCGCATTTCGTCAACGACGGTGCGGCCAATTTTCTGCCCGGCGTTCTGCCTCTGGTGCTGGTCAGCATGGGCGTGCCGGTGGCGTTGGCGGGAGCCTTGATGGCGGCCCTGCTGGCGGGTCAGGCATTGCAGCCGGTTACCGGCTGGCTGGCCGACAGGCTCGGCGGTCGCGTCCTGATCACCTTCGGTGTCGCTGGCTCCTCGCTGGGCGGCGTGCTGGTGGCGCTGGCACCGTCATTGTGGATGCTGGTCCCCAGTCTGGTGCTGATTGGCGTGGCCAATTCCAGCTTCCATCCGCCGGCCATGGCCTCGGCGCGCCTGCTCGGCGGTGGTCGGCAGGGCCGGGCCATGTCGATCATGCTGGTGGGTGGCGAGATCGGGCGCGGCCTGTGGCCGTTGCTGGCCAGTGCAGTGGCCAGCGGGCTCGGTATGCGATGGGTCGCTGTGCTGTGCCTGCCGGGCCTTTTGACTGCCATTCCCTTGTATCGCTGGACGCCGGTGTTGCCGCGACGCCACGCGGGCTCGGCATCAGTGAAATGGCGCAAACACGCCGGCCCGGTTTCCATTCTGGTCGGCGCCAGCACCTTGCGCAGCCTCATGATCATAGCCAGCTCCACCTATCTGCCGATCCTGCGGCACCAGGAAGGGCATTCGCTGGTCGCCGGCGCCAGCGTGATCACGGTGATTTTGCTGGTGGGTATCGTCGGCAATCTGGCCGGCGGGCATGTTTCCGACCGCTACGGCAGCAAGGTGGTCGTGGTATCGATGCTGGCGGTGGCGGCGCTGATGCTGGGCGGCATTCTGCTGCTGGACGGTACGCTGCTGTGGCTGGCACTGGGTCTGTTCGGCATTGCCGTGTTCGCCACCTTGCCCGTGACCGTCCTGATCGGTCAGGACATCCTGCAGGAAAATCGCGCCATGGGCTCGGGTTTGGCGATGGGCTTTTCCAATGCGCTGGCCGCCCTCGGCGTGGCGCTGCTTGGACCATTGGTTGCAGCCCACGGGGTGCGTCCGGCGCTGGCCCTGGTCGCGGCGGGCGGTGTGCTTGCCGTGTTGCTTGCTCTGCGTTTGCCACAGCACGCCAAACCGTCAACCACTGCACCGAACCTGTAGCAGCACGCCATGCACGCGATGGACGAGCCCGTGAGCGGTCAGTTGTAGGCATCCAGCGGCCGGCGGGCCAGGCTGAAGTGGCTTGACCAGTATGGATTGTCGAGCCGGGACATGCGTACCTTGCCGCCGGAGTTGGGCGCATGCACGAAGCGGCCCTTGCCGACATAGATGCCGACGTGGGTAATCCGTGCGCTGCCGCCGTGGAAGAACACCAGATCGCCCGCGTCGAGCTGGCTGCGCTTGATCCGTGGCGCGTCAATCCGGCTCATGGCATGGGAGGTGCGCGGCAGGCTCAAACCGAGCGTGATGCGGTAGACGTAGCGCACCAGTCCGCTGCAGTCGAATCCGCTTTCGGGTGTGTTGCCGCCCCAGCGATAAGGTGTGCCAACCAGGCCCAGCGCGCCGAACAGCACGTCGTTGGCTGCGGTGCGCGGCGGACGTTCGGGTGCGCCGGCACAGGCGGCCAGCAGGATGATGGTGGCAAGTGGCAGCAGCCAGCGCAGCAGTCGGCTGTCTGTGTTCGAGGCCAATTTGGCAATGGCAAGGTGCGCCTGCATCGCAAGGCTCGGGTAGGCTTGCCGTTACCGTATCAAATCAATTGCTTGGAGAGAAGAGCTTGGGTGCTTTCTGACAGGTGTGTCAGCTTGCCACCAGGCTCAGATGCGGACGCTGGTGGACCACGGTCTGTTCTTCAGCCGCTGGCTGTTCGGCCAGGTCTTCAGTCAGGCGACGGGTGAAGTCCCGGGTCCGGCGGTGGGCGGCTTCGATGATGGCCGACGGCAGCGCACCGTCGCTGGCGGCGCGTTGCGCCAGATCGGCGAATACCTGGGCCAGATGCGGATTGAATTCCGGATCGCGACCCGATTCATCGAGCGCCGTGACCAGGGTGGCCAGCCAGTCCGCACCGGGTGCGCGCAGGGCAAGCAAGGCTTCGGCTGTGTTGATCATGACGCAATCCGCTTACGGGGTCATCAATGGTCAAGCATGAATCATGCCAAGGGCGGCACGATCATTATGGGGTCTTGGCACTGCGCAGAATGCCGGCAGCAAGCCATTGCTGCAGGCAGGTGACCAATTGCGCCGGTACCTGCCCCAGCGGGACACCCGCACGCTGCAGGGCGCTTCCCGCCGCGGCCAGCGGCCCGCCGCGTTGCAGCACGCGCAGTGCCCAGGCCTCGGGCTGTTCCAGCGCGCGCCAGCGGGCTTCGTGCCGATGCCGCCAGACCAGACACCAGCGTGGTCGCTCCAGCCGCATGGGCTGCATGGCCTGTGCATCGGTCCGTTGCGCCGCCTGCAGCAGGTCGGTCACGTTCCAGGCCCATTTGTGCAGGCGCACAGCGGGTGCCGGTTGCAGACACAGCGTGGGCCACCGTTCGGGCGGAATTGCAGCCAGATCCTGTGCCGTCATGGGTGTGGCATCGGCGGCATCAAGCACTTCACCCACGTCCCATTCAAAGCCGGCCAACTCGGCAATCCACGCCGGACGTGTGCGACGCTGGTGCAGAAAGTCCTCGAAGCCTGCGCCGAACCAGCGTACCGAGTGCTGCGTCGATGCATGCGCGGCGATGTAGGCCCGTGCCAGGTGTTCAAAGCGCGCCGGACCCAGCAGCGTGTGTACCGCTGAAAAGTCTTCCTGCAGGATTTCCAGCAGGCGCAGACCGTAGGCTTCGGTGTAGATCTGCAGGCGTTGCCTGGCGCTGGCCACGTCGTCGCCGGAGATTTGCCGCGCGATCCGTGCATCACCGCGCAGGACGGCATCGCGCAAGCCGGCTTGCCATTGCCGCAGCGCAGAAACGGTCGCGGCGCCATTCATGTTCAGGCGGCCCTGCGCTCGCATCCGGCGATGGCACGCGCCTGCTCGAGTTCGGCCAGCAGTTCGCCCAGGGCCGGGATGTTGTCGTCGCGCTCGATCATGGTCGGAACGATGCCAAACCGGACCACGGCGGCTCGGTACAGATCCCAGACCGCCTCGCTCACGGGCGCATCGTGGGTGTCGATCAACAAATTGCCCTGGCGGCTGTGCCCGGCCAGATGGATCTGCCGCACCCGCTCCAGCGGCACGCCGCGCAGGTATTCATGGGGATCAAAGCCGTGGTTGTGTGCGTTGACAAAAACATTATTGACGTCGAGCAGAATGTCACAGTCGGCCTCCTCGGCCACCGCGGCTAGGAACTGCCATTCGCGCATCGTGTTGTGGCATGCCGTGGCGTAGCTGGACACGTTTTCCAGCAGGATGCGGCGCTCGAGCATGTCCTGTACCTGGCGCACGCGTGCCGCGACGTGGCCGACGGCCTCGCCGGTGAACGGCATTGGCAGCAGATCGTGCAGCTTGCGCCCGTCAATCGAAGTCCAGCACAGGTGATCGGATATCCAGTGCGCGCCGCAGCGGTCGGCCAGGCGGCGCAGATCGGCCAGATAGCCGTGGTCCAGTGGATCGCAGCCGCCGATCGACAGCGACACGCCGTGCAATACCACGGGGTAGCGTTCGCTGATGCGGTCCAGCCAGTACAGCGGCCGGCCGCCGGGCACCATGAAGTTCTCGCTCAGAAGCTCCAGCCAGTCGACCGCGGCAACACCTTGCGCGATTTCGGCATAGTGCGGCGTGCGCAAGCCCAGGCCAAAGCCCCGGATTGATGTGTCAGCTTTCATGCAAAGTGCGCTGCGGCAGCCAGGGGAGGGGCTGCCGCAGCGCGTTCACGGCCCTGGCCGCGAATCAGGACTGGTCCTTTTGCATGGCGTCCTTGTGCATTGTCTTCTTGGCCATCACGAATTTTCCGCCCAGTTCATCGCATTTTTCCTTGCTGGCCATCACATAGCCTTCGCCCTTGCAGGAGTTCATGCCCTTGCAGGAACTGTTGGCAGTCTTGCAGGCGCTCTGGCCCTTGCAGGCGTTGCCACCCATGCATTTGCCCTTGCTGGCACCATCGTGCATCGAGCCGGCCATGACCGGGGCGGCCATGAACATCGCCGCGGCAGCGGTGGCCAGAACGGCTCCGCCGAGTGTCTTTGTCGTTTTCATGCCGAGTTCCTCACATTGCGGGAGAGAGTGTTTGCGACAGGGCCGAACATTCGGCACCCGTCACAAGCACCAGACCCGCCTGGCGCGGCAATGCTTACACCGTGCAAACGGAGGCACACCGCGCGCGGGTTTGATTTCCGCCATGGCTGCGCCTACTGTGCAGCTTTCATCGGGCACGAGGTGGTGGCCATGCAACAGCGTGTCGCGCATACGGATCAACGGTGCAGAATGGCGGCGTGAGAATGGCAAACGCCGCATCACAAGCATCCGCGCCGGCACCGTCCATCACGCTCGACAAGGTCAGCAAGTCCTTCGGCGACACCCGGGCGGTGGACGCGGTGAACCTGGAGTTGGCCCCCGGCGCGACCACGGCCCTGATCGGTTCCAGCGGCTCGGGCAAGTCGACCCTGCTGCGGCTGATGATCGGTCTGGTGTGGCCGGATCAGGGGGAAGTGCGCATTGGCGATGAGCCCCTGCGGCGCGACAGCGTGGGTGCGATGCGTGGAAGGATCGGTTATGTGATTCAGTCCGGCGGTCTGTTTCCGCACTTGACCGTGGCGCAGAATCTGGCCTTGCAATCCCGTCATCTGGGTCACTCGATGGATGCCGTGCGGGCGCGCACGCGCAAGTTGCTGGAGCTGACCGGCCTCGACAGTACGCTGCAGGCGCGCTTTCCCGCCGAGTTGTCCGGTGGCCAGCGCCAGCGGGTGGCGCTGATGCGGGCGCTGATGCCGGATCCGCCGGTGTTGCTGCTGGATGAGCCGTTGGGTGCGCTCGATCCGATCGTGCGCCACGAGCTGCAGCGCGAGCTCAAGGATATTTTCGCCCGCCTGGGCAAGACCGTGGTGCTGGTAACCCACGATGTGGCCGAGGCGGCACACTTCGCCTCGCGCCTGGTGCTGCTGCGCCACGGCAAAGTGGTGCAGGACGGCACGCTCGCCGATCTGGTCAGGCATCCGGCCGATGAATTCGTGCGACGTTTTGTGGCCGCACGCCGCGTACCGGAGGTCTTGCGCCAATGACCGCGCGCCTGCTGGCATTGCTGCTGGTCCTGCTGCCGCTTGCCAGTCATGCGGCGCCGGTAGTGGTTGGTTCCAAGAACTTCACCGAATCGGTGGTGCTGGGTGAGCTCGCGCGGCTGGCCGCCCAGCAGCAGGGCCTGAGCGTCGAGCACCGCAAGCAGCTCGGCGGTACCCGCATCCTGTGGCGCGCGTTGCGCGAGGGCAATATCGACGCCTATCCCGAGTACACCGGCACCATCACCCAGGAACTGCTGCCGAAGCTGTCTGCCCGCGCCAGCCTCACGCAGATTCGCGCCGCACTCAAGCCGCTCGGCATCGGCGCGACCGATTCCCTGGGTTTCAACAACAGCTACGCGCTGGGCATGCGCGGAGACGAGGCGCGACATTTGCATATCGCCAGCATCTCGGACCTCAAAAAGCATCCGGATCTGCGCCTGGTGTTTTCC
>CBFGSA010000057.1:0-17787 GCA_965651365.1 uncultured Rhodanobacteraceae bacterium
GCCCAAACGCCACGGACCGAACTGCCAGTGGCAGTTCGCAGCCGGCGAACGACCGGCCAGGAAGGCCGGGCCGGACACTACCCACCAGGGATGGTTGCTTGCCCAAACGCCACGGACCGAACTGCCAGTGGCAGTTCGCAGCCGGCGAACGACCGTCCATGGAAGGCCGGGTCGGCAATGCGCACCAGGGATGGTTCGGGCGAGATCAGGCGCGGTGCCAGCACCAGTGCCACGGCTCATACGCGATTCCGTGCGGGTTGCCTCGCGGATAGGACAGTGCAAAGAGAAAGCGCGCGGCGTTCCTGCACAGCCATGCAAACGCCGGCGAACTTTCGAATTCTTCCTCCAGTGGCTCGAAACCGGGTGTGGTCAGATCCACGGCGCGGCCGGAGTGGTGTTCGCTGTAGCCGGGCGCGGCGCTGACTCGCAGAATCTCGTCGATGGTCTGTCCGCACGCGAGCTTGCGCTCGACGATGCCGCACTGATAATCCACCGAGCGGTATGCCGAGACAATCTGCAGCGTAACGCCGTCGTCCGCCGCGGCACCGAGCATCCGTTGCCACGCGGCAGCCGCCGGCTGGGCCAGGAACTGCTCGCGAGCATGAATGTCGCGGCCGATACTGGACAGATGGATTGGCTCGCGCACGCGGCGCAGCGCATGGCGCTGGCCATAGTCGGCGGGAATGCCCAGGGCATCCAGCCGCTGGTTCAATTCAGCGGAGCGCATCGGCGTGTCCTCAGCGGGGCCGCTTGAAGAACAGGCGCAGCGGCTGCGTTGGCCCTATCGACACTGCGTTGACGAGTTCCCAGCCCTGGCTGCCTTCGCGGTTGATGATGCGCGTGGCCTCTTCATCCGTTGGAACGGCCGAAACGGTGAGCCACCGGCCCTTTTCCGATTTTAGGGTCATGACCTTGTGTTCCCAGGAATTTCCCATGTTGCTGTTTCCTCATTCACTGTCGTCGGCGACCGGATCCGCCTTGGGCGGCTTGAGTCGGCCCTGTGTGCGTAAAGCCTCGCGCAGCACATATTCGATCTGCGCGTTGACGCTGCGCAATTCGTCGTCGGACCAGCGCTGCATGGCTTCGAGCACGGCAGCGCTGATCCGCAGGGGGTAGGCTTTTTTCTTGCCCGACATGCGTTCAGTGCTTGCGCTTGCGGCGCCTGCTTGCTATTGCCACGGCCAGGACGACGATCAGGACAGCAGCTATTCCACCGTAAACCATGTTGTGCTCCTCAGTTGTAAAGGGTGCCGGTGTTGACTACCGGTTGCGCATTGCGATCGCCGCACAAGACCACCAGCAGATTGCTGACCATGGCCGCGCGCCGTTCCTCGTCGAATTCCACCACGCCCTGGTCGCGCAGCTGCTCAAGGGCCATGCCAACCATGCTGACGGCGCCCTCGACGATGCGTTCGCGCGCTGCAACGATGGCGCTGGCCTGCTGGCGCTGCAGCATCGCCTGGGCAATTTCCTGGGCATAGGCCAGGTGGCTGATCCGCGTTTCGAGCACATCCACGCCGGCTTGCGCCAGCCGCTCCTGGATCTCGTCGCGCAGGTGATTGTTGATCTCGTCACCGTGGCTGCGCAGCGAAGTTTCACCGTCGACGTGGGAGTCGTAGGCGTAGCTTTGCGCCATCTGGCGAATGGCTGATTCGCTCTGGATGTGCACGAAGTTCTCGTAGTCGTCGACGCTGAACACGGCCTCGGCGGTATCGACCACCTTCCACACCACTACGGCAGCGATTTCGATCGGGTTGCCGTCCTTGTCATTGACCTTGAGCTTGCCGCTCTCGAAGTTGCGCACGCGCAGCGACACGGCCTGTTTGGAATAGAACGGATTGGACCAGCGCAGGCCCTCGCGCCGTTCGGTGCCGACGTAGCGGCCGAAAAGCTGCATCACCTTGCCCTGGTTGGGCGGCACCGTGAACAGGCCGGTGGCAAGAAACAGCACCACCGCGGCGCAGATCAGGGCGCCAATGACCTGGGCTGGTTGCGCGCTTTGCAGGGCGTGCACGAACCACCAGGTGATACCGGCCAGGGCCAGCAGAAAAATCAGCACCATCGGGATACCGCTGAGGGAACTGCCTTGACGCTCGTTCATCGTGAAGCCTCGTTCGTGACGGGGCTACAATATGATATCAAAATGATATCTTGTCAACGACAAAGTTCGGTAGGGTGCTGCTGAGCGTCAGCGAAGCGCACCGTCGAGACGCCACGCCACGGTGCGCTTCACTTCGTTCAGCAGCACCCTGCAGGGGGCGAAGCGTGCCAACGGAACGCGCGTGCCGCGCCGCTCAGCGGCTGCGCAGCAGGACGATCGAGTGGCCCTGGCTGTCCTCGCCGTCCATGCGTTCCAGGCCGACCTGGTCGAAGCGGGCAAGAACAGCACCCGTCGCGTCACGCAGAACGCAGCGTCGTGGCGTGGCAGAAGTTTGCGCATCGTGGTTGCAATCGAGGGCAAAATCGCCTTGCGCACCGATCAGCCGGTTCTGGCGGCGGTTCAGTGTCTGACTGGCGGTGAAGCGCAGCCTTGCCGGTATGAGCTGTGCGGTCGGGGCCTGATTGTCAGCCAGGTCGCGGGCCACGAGCCAGCTGCCAAGCCATTGCTGCTGGCGGCTGCCGGCAGCGAAGCTGCGTCGTGCGAAGTGCATCGACGCCAGTTCCAGCCGGCCTTCCTGTACCGGGCTGGGGCGACTCAGCCACACGCGCGCGGAGGTGCCGGACTCGAAGGCGATATCGATGGTCCAGCCCGGGTGCGGTGTCGGTTGCACGGAAAAGCCGAAAAATGGCGAGCTGCCATCATCCAGCCGGCTCAGGCGGGCATGCGCCGTCTTGCCGGACAGGCGGCTGGTGCCGAAATACCACACCGGCTTGCCGCTGACATCGTCGTGGCTGAGCAGCGCGATTCCCAGCGCATCACCTTGCAACTCCAGGCTGAGCACGTTGCCGCTGGCGGCCTGGTCGCCCTGGGGCCACCAGAAACCGGAATCCGGGCGCACGGTCGAACCGTCGCCACCGCGCAGCCCGAAGCCGAGGAGTTCCGGCGTGCTGCCGGCGCGTTCGGCATACAGGTGAACCGGCACGACCTGTTCGGCCGGCAGGGCCGGCGAGAAGCTGTCGCGTGCGGGCAGCATCAGGCTGAAGCGGTGCGGGCCGCCTGCACAGTCGCCCGGATCCTTGCGCAGCAGAATGTCCAGGCTCCCGTCCGGCGTCGACCGCTCGCTGCGGATCGACGGCTGGCAGCCCGTGGGCCAGATGCCCTCGATCCGCGTGGCCGGGTCACTGGGCGAGCTGGCAGCCATCGGCACACTGCCGGCAAAGACCAGCGGAGACAGCAGGATCAGGCCAGTCAGAGTGGGCAGGAGTCGGCGCAGCATCATCGCGCCATTGTACCTGTGATGCCGGCTGAAGGATAATGGGCGGTTCTGTAGAGTAATGATGCAAGGAACCAGTGCCCATGAGCAGCAAGATTGCCGTGATCCGCGGCGACGGAATCGGCCCGGAAATCGTTGATGCCAGCATTCGCGTGCTGGATGCACTTGATTGCGGGCTGGAGTACGACTATGTCGAGGCCGGCATGGCGGCGCGCGAAAGCTGTGGCGAATTGTTGCCGCAGGCGACCCTGGATGCGATCGAAAAGCACGGCGTGGCGCTGAAGGGCCCGCTGACCACACCGGTCGGCGGCGGGTTTTCCTCGCTGAACGTGGAACTGCGGCGCCGTTTTGACCTGTTCGCCAACGTGCGCCCGGCCATTACCTTTCCGGGCACCCGCGCGCGCTATGACGATATCGACATCATCACCGTGCGCGAGAACACCGAGGGCGCCTACCGTTCCGAGGAGCAGACCCTGTCCGAAGACGGCGAGACCGCGCGTTCGATCATCCAGGTCACCCGTCGCAGCTCGGATCGCATCGTGCGCTACGCCTTCGACATGGCGCGCCGCCTCGGGCGCAAGAAGGTCACCGTGGTGCACAAGGCCAATATCCTCAAGACCACCTCCGGACTGTTTCTCAAGGTGGCGCGCGAGATTGCCGCCGAATACCCGGAAATCGAGTGCAACGAGCTGATCGTCGACAACACCTGCATGCAGCTGGTGATGGACCCGGACCGCTTCGACGTGATCGTCACCACCAACCTGTTCGGCGACATCCTGTCGGATCTGTGCGCGGGCCTGATCGGCGGGCTGGGCCTGGCGCCGGGTGCCAATATCGGCCATGGCATTGCCCTGTTCGAGGCCGTGCACGGCTCGGCCCCGGATATCGCGGGCAAGGGTGTGGCCAACCCCTGCGCCATCTTGCTGGCCGCGGCCAGCATGCTTGACCACATCGGCCAGAACGACAAGGCGCAGCGCCTGCGTCAGGCCATCCGCCGGACCCTGGCTGACGGCGACCGTACGACGCCGGATCTCGGTGGCACGGGAACCACGCGCAGCTTCACTGACGCCCTGATCGAGCGGCTCGGGTGATGACCGGTACGGTCATCCTGTCGCACGGTTTCGAGAGTGGCCCGGCCGCCACCAAGACCACCGCGATGGCAGCGGCCGCCCAGGCGCACGGCTGGCAGACCCTGTGCCCCGATTACCGTGAGCATGATGTCAATGGCCTGGGGCCGGCGGTTGATCCACGCTGCCGCCAGTTGCGCGCCTTGTGTGATGGGGTGGATGGACCGCTGGTGCTGGCCGGTTCCAGCATGGGAGCCTTCGTGTCCGGCCTGGTCTCGCGTGAGGTCGCGTGCATTGGCCTGTTTCTGCTGGCCGTACCGGTACGGATGCCCGACCATGCCGAACCCTTCGATTTGCGGCCCGGCATCCCGACCACCCTGGTGCACGGTCACGACGACGAGCTGTGTCCGGCGGATTCGGTGTGGGCGCTGGCCCATCGGCGCAAGCTCGATCTGATGGTGGTTGACGACAGTCACCGTCTGGCCGGCCACGTCGACTGGATTGCCGCCCAATTCGGCCTGTTCCTGGAGCGCTTGCAGTCGTGAGCTTTGCGGACACGGTCATGTCCGGTGCGTGTCACGGCTCGCCCGGCCATGCAAGAACGCGTCATTCCGGACGCCGCGCAGCGGCGATCCGGAATCCACTCATACCGCTTGGGGCAGGGGCAAACACGAACCTGGCATTCCCTGGTGTATCCGTCGGAGCGCCAGATTGAGGCAATACTTCGCCACCTGCGCCAAGGGCCTGGAATATCTGCTGCGCGACGAGCTGACGCAGCTTGACGCCAGCGAGGTACACGAGGCCCGCGCGGGCGTACATTTTTCCGGTGATCTGGAAGTGGCCTACCGCGCCTGCCTCGAATCACGTCTGGCCAGCCGCATCCTGCTGCCGCTGGCCGAATTCGATGCAGCCGATGCCGATGCGCTGGCCGCCGGCGTGGCGGCAGTCGACTGGAGCCGGCACATGCGCAGCGATGCCAGCATGGCGGTCGACGCGGCGTGTGCGCAAAGCAAGCTCGATCACAGCCGTTTCGTGGCGCAGCGGGTCAAGGATGCCGTGGTCGACCAGTTTCGCGAGCGGACCGGCGAGCGGCCCTCGGTCGAGTTGAAAGACCCCGATATTCGCCTGAACCTGTTTCTGAAGCGCAACCGGGCAGTCCTGTCGCTGGACCTGTCCGGCGAGTCGCTGCACCGCCGCGGCTGGCGCCAGAGCCGGGTCGGTGCACCGCTGAAGGAAAACCTGGCGGCGGCGATGCTGATTCGCGCCGACTGGCCGAAGATCCATGCCGCCGACGGTGTGCTGCTCGATCCCATGTGCGGCTCCGGCACCCTGCTGATCGAGGGTGCGCTGATGGCGGCCGGCGTGGCGCCGGGCCTGGGCCGTGCGCGTTTCGGCTTCAGCGCCTGGCGCGGCCACGACACGGCGCTGTGGCAGCGGCTGCATGACGAGGCGAAGGTACGCGCCGAGGCCGGTTTGCGCCGGCTCAGGCCGGTGTTTTTCGGCAGCGATCACGACAGCCAGGCGCTGGCCGCGGCCAAGCGCAATGCCCAGGCCGCGGGTGTGGCCGGCTTTCTGCAGCTGGCCAAACATGACGTGGCACGCACCCGCGTGCCCGAAGGCGCCGAGCAGCATGGTCTGGTGGTGTGCAATCCGCCCTACGGTGAGCGACTGGGTGCCGACGAGGACATGCGCGCCCTGTATCGCCGCTTCGGTGACCGGTTGCGCAGTCGCTTTGTGAACTGGCAGGCCGCGATCATCGTCAGTGACACCGACCTCGGGCATGCCCTGGGTCTGCGCGCGCACAGACACTACCAGCTTTTCAACGGGGCGCTGGAATGCCGTCTGCTGCTGATCGACCTGACGCCGCCACCCGCGCACGAGCCAAAACCGCTGTCGGAGGCGGCGCAGATGCTGGCCAATCGCATCCGCAAGAATCAGCACCACCTGCAGCGGCGCCTCAAGCGCGAAGGCATTGGCTGCTACCGCCTGTACGATCGCGACCTGCCCGAATATGCGGCCGCGGTCGATGTCTATCATGCGCGGCCCGCCGGCCAGCCCGACGCGCCGCTGGAGCCGTGGCTGCACGTGGCCGAATACCAGCCGCCCAGCGACATTCCGCAGCAGACCGCGCGCCAGCGCATGGGTGATCTGCGCCGGGTGCTGCGCGAGGTGTTCGACGCACCGCCCGAGCGCGTGGTGATGAAGACCCGGCGGCGCGGCAAGGGCGGCGCGCGCTATGCCGATTTCGACAAGCGCGAGGAGTGGCTGGAAGTTGTCGAGGACGGCCTCGCGCTGCGCGTCAATCTGCGCGATCACATCGACACCGGTCTGTTCCTGGACCACCGCCGCGTGCGTGCCTGCGTCCGTGAACTGGCACAGGGGCGGCATTTTCTCAACCTGTTTGCCTATACCGGCACCGCCAGCGTGCAGGCGGCAGCCGGCGGCGCAGCCTCGACCACCAGCGTCGATCTGTCAGCAACGTATCTCGAATGGGCTGCGGCCAACCTTGCCCGCAACGGCTTTGCCGGGCGCGGGCATGAGCTGGTGCAGGCCGACGTATTCGATTTCCTGGCTGCCGACCGCGATCGCTACGGCCTGATCTTCGTCGATCCGCCGACCTTTTCCAATTCAAGCAGCGCCGCGGATTTCGACGTGCAGCGCGACCATGTGCGCCTGCTCACGGCCTGCCGCGAACACCTGGAAGACGGCGGCGTGCTGGTGTTTTCCAACAACGCCCGCCGCTTCCAACTCGACCACCCGGCACTGGCATCGCACTTCACCATCGAGGACTGGAGCAAGGCCAGCATTCCCTTCGACTTCGGCCGCAACCCGGGCATCCACGGCTGCTGGATTCTGCGGGTTGCCCCGGTGTAACAGCGCGCCATCCGCGTGGGCGGAATCTAGCGCCGCGCCTTGCTCATGGCTTCCAGCCGCTTGAACTCCGCAGGGCCAATCGGTGTCACGCGGCGGACGGTGCAGCGCAGGCCATCGGCGTTGATCACCTGGTCACCGAGCTCGCCGCACATGCGGTGTGAGCTGCGTTTGTCAGCCGCGATCTTGAAATCCAGGGTGGCAGCATTCAGCCGTCCACAATTGTTGTCCAGGTCAATCCTGAAGTACTTGGGGCCGGTCTTGACGATGACGGTCTTGTCGCTGGGTGTGTAGATCTCGGGATTGCGGCTGAGATCCATGCAATTGGAAACCGGGCGAATCGGCTGATAGGCCGTCTTGGTGCCGGTTCCGGCCGCGGCAGGTGCGCAGGCGAGTACCGTGAGCGCGGCCAGTAGTGTTGTGGTTCTGACAAGGTGCATGACGATTCCTCACTGGATTGTCTTCGGTGCGGTACGTGCACAAGAAAGAGAACGCTGGTGCCGTATTGCGGTTGACATCACGTTATCATTGCCGCTTGAACCGAGCCCGAACGATGCCCACGATCCGCCCGCTTGAACCTGCCCTGATCAACCAGATCGCCGCCGGCGAGGTGATCGAGCGCCCGGCCTCCGTGGTCAAGGAGCTGGTCGAGAACAGCCTGGATGCCGGCGCAAACCGGATCGAGATCGACATCGAGGCCGGTGGCGCCCGCCTGATCCGGGTGCGCGATGATGGCTGCGGCATTGCGCCTGACGAATTGCCGCTGGCAGTGGCGGCCCACGCCACCAGCAAGATTGCCAGTTTTGACGAGCTGGAGCGGGTCGGCAGCATGGGGTTTCGCGGCGAGGCGCTGGCCTCGCTGGCCTCGGTGTCCCGCTTTGCGCTGACCTCGCGGCGTGCCGGAGACGAGCACGCCAGCCGTATCGAGGTCATGGCGGGCAAGGTGGGTTCTGTGTCGCCGGCGGCGCATCCGGTCGGGACCTGTGTCGAGGCGCGCGACCTGTTCCACAACGTGCCGGCCCGGCGCAAGTTCCTGCGCGCCGAGCGCACCGAGTATGCGCATATCGACGAGCGCGTGCGCGCACTGGCGCTGGCGCACCCGCAGGTCGAGTTTCGCCTCGGCCACAACGGCAAGCCGACCCGCCTGTTCATGCCGGCGCGCGACGAGGCCGACACCGCACGCCGCGTCGCGGACGTATTGGGAGAAGATTTTCCGGGCCAGAGCCGGCGCATTTCGCAGCAGGCTGCGGGCATGTCGCTGCACGGCTGGATAGGCCTGCCGACCGCCTCGCGCGCCCAGGCCGATCGCCAGTACTTTTTCG
This sequence comes from uncultured Rhodanobacteraceae bacterium, assembly GCA_965651365.1. Classification (GTDB taxonomy): domain Bacteria; phylum Pseudomonadota; class Gammaproteobacteria; order Xanthomonadales; family Rhodanobacteraceae; genus DASSBG01. The sequence continues at coordinate 8,635 of CBFGSA010000057.1, forward strand.
TCAACGGCCGCCTGGTGCGCGACAAGACCGCAGCCCACGCCGTGCGCCAGGCCTACGCCGACGTGCTGTTTCACGGTCGCCATCCGGCCTATGTGCTGTTTCTCGGGATCGATCCGGGCCGGGTCGACGTCAACGTGCATCCGGCCAAGCACGAGGTGCGCTTTCGCGACCAGCAACTGGTGCACCAGTTGGTCTATCGCAGCCTGCATGAAGCCCTGTCCGACACCCGCGCCGGTGTCACCGGCGAAGCGGCACCGGCACTGGCCCAGGCTGGCGTCGTGGCGTCCGGCCCCCCGGCATGGCAGGCTGCGCCGGCTGCGGGTCAGTCGCGCTTCCGTCTGGGTGTCAACGAACGTCCGCTGGACGACTATGCCGCCTTGACCGGAGCCGGACACGGCAACGCGCAAACCGCACCGATGCGGCCGGAATCAGATGACGCGGATGTGCCGCCGCTCGGCTACGCCGTGGCCCAGCTCAAGAGCATCTACATACTGGCCGAATCGGCCCGCGGCATGGTCCTGGTGGACATGCACGCGGCGCACGAGCGGATCACCTACGAACGCTTCAAGCACGATCGCGCCGACAGCGCCGTACGCTCGCAGATGCTGCTGGTGCCGCAGCAGATCGCGGTCAGCGAGCGCGAGGCGATCGCGGCCGAAGAACATGCAGCAGAATTGGCCGAATGGGGCCTGGAACTGAACTGCCACGGGCCTTCAGGCGTCACGGTGCGCCGCATTCCGGCCCTGCTCGATGGCGCCAATGTCGAGCAGCTCACCCGTGACGTGCTGGCGGAGCTGGCCGAACACGGCAGCTCCAAACGCCTGGAAGAATACGAAAACGAGCTGCTTTCGACCATGGCCTGCCACGGCTCGGTGCGCGCCGGTCGGCGCCTGAGCATTCCGGAAATGAACGCGCTGCTCAGGGAAATGGAAGCCACCGAACGCTCCGGCCAGTGCAACCACGGCCGCCCCACCTGGGTCGAACTGGACATGAGCCAGCTCGACAAGCTTTTCCTGCGCGGGCGCTGAACCCTCGCCAATCCACCTGGAGACCGTCAACCATGCCCATCGCCAGTCTTCTCCTCGCCACCGCCATCGCCGGTGTTGGCCTTGAGTCCGCCGCTGCGCACGAAGACGCCTACGTGCAGAGCATCGAAAAATGGCAAGCCGACCGCGTCAAGCGGCTTACGGCGCCGAATGGCTGGCTCAGCCTGATCGGCCTGCCCTGGCTCAAGCCCGGCAAAAACACGATTGGCAGCGCGTCCGACAATGATGTGGTGCTGAGCAAGGGCCCGGCGCACCTCGGTACCGTCACCTGGCACGAGGGCGGCAAGGTCGACATCGTGCTCGACAAGAACTCCGGTGCCTTGATCGACGGCAAATCCGAACGCAAGGCTGTTCTGCTCGACGACGCTCACGAGCACCCCACCCGCGTCAGCTTCGGCAAGGCCGGTTTCTACCTGATCTCGCGCGGCCCGAAGAAGGGCTTGCGGGTCAAGGACCCGGAGGCGCCGACGCGCACCGGCTTCACCGGCATCGAGCGTTTCCCGGTCGACCAATCCTGGCGCATCGAAGCGAAGTGGGTGCCGTTTGACCCGGTGCATCACCTGAATGTGCCAACGGTGATTGGCACGGTGGAAAAATATCCGGTGCCCGGCAAGCTGGTGTTTGAGCGCGACGGCAAGAACTTTTCGATACTGCCGGTGATCGAGGTGCCCGGCGACAAGGAACTGTTCGTGATTTTCGCCGACCGCACCAGTGGCAAGGAAACCTACGGCGCGGCGCGTTTCGTCTACATCGACATGCCCGAAAACGGCAAGGCCGTGATCGATTTCAACAAGGCCTACAACCCGCCCTGCGCGTTCACCCCCTACGCCACCTGTCCGCTGGCGCCGCCGGAAAATCGCCTCGATCTGCGTGTGACCGCCGGCGAAAAGGCCTACCACGGCCCCGGCGCGCACGAGGATTGAGAAGCGTGTAGGGTGGGCAGGCTGTATCTGCCCACCGTGGCGTGGAGCTCATCGACGCGTGGGCACGCTGCGCTTTGCTCACCCTACGCTGCTCACCGTTTATCGCCGTCCAATCGCGCGCATGGCGCGCTCCTGTATCGCTTTGTGCTTCCCGGCTTCAGGACAAATCCGACACGTTGCTAGTCGATTTCCAGCTTCTTGAGCTTGTAGCGCAGGGCGCGGAAGGTGATGCCGAGCTTCTTGGCGGCGGCGGTCTTGTTGTAGCGCGTTTCTTCCAGGGCTTTGAGAATGGTCTCGCGCTCGACACTGGAGATGTAGTCCTCCAGCGGAAGATCGCCCGGGTTGGCCAGCGGCGCTGTTGCCGGGCTTGCTGTGCCGATCGTCTCCGCGGGTTCGACGGCTGGCGTTTCCTCGACCGGAGGCTTGACCGCGGCCACATCGCTGCTGCGCTTCGGAATGCGCAGATCCTCGGCGGATATGGCATTGCCGTCCATCAGGGCCATGGCGCGTTCGAGCATGTTTTCAAGTTCCCGCACGTTGCCCGGGAAGGAGTAGTTCATCAGCGCCGTGCTGGCCGGTTCACTGAGCTTGACCTCATCAATGCCGTTGTCGGTGGCCAGCCGCTCCAGGATGCGCTCGGCCAGTTGCGGCACGTCTTCATTGCGCTGACGCAGCGGCGGCACGGCCAGCTCGATCACGTTGATGCGGTAGAACAGATCCTGGCGGAACTGGCCCGATTCGGCCAGATGGGTCAGGTCCTTGTGCGTGGCGGACAGGATGCGCACGTCCACCGGCAGTTCGTCACGGCCGCCCACCGGACGCACGGCTTTTTCCTGGATCACGCGCAGCAGCTTGACTTGCATGTGCATGGGCAGGTCGGCCACTTCATCCAGAAACAGGGTACCGCCGTTGGCGGCCTGGAACAGACCTTCCTTGTCGGCGTGGGCGCCGGTGAAGCTGCCTTTCTTGTGGCCGAAAAATTCGCTCTCCATCAGCTCGGAGGGAATGGCGCCGCAGTTCACCGGCACGAACGGCCCGCCGGCACGTGGGCCCTGGTCGTGGATCAGGCGTGCCACAAGTTCCTTGCCGACGCCCGACTCGCCGCTGATGTACACCGGCGCCTGGCTGCGTGCCAGCTTGTTGATCAGCTCGCGCAGCTTTTCCATGGCCTCGGACTTGCCGATCAGACGGTTGCTGGTTGGTTCGGTCTTGTTGCTGGCGGCCAGGTTCAGCGCCGTCTGCACCAGGCGGCGCAGCATGTTGATGTCCACCGGCTTGGACACGAAATCGAAAGCGCCGGCCTTGAGTGCATTTACCGCGGCATCGACATTGCCGTAGGCCGTGATCATGGCCACGGGCATGTCCGGGAATTTGTCGGCGATCAGCTCGATGATGTCCTGGCCGGTACCATCCGGCAGACGCATGTCGGTGAAGCAAAGATCCCACTTGCGGTCCTCAAGCATGTTGGTCGCTTCGGCCACATTGGCGGCCGCGCCGACATCCAGATTCATTCGTCCGAGGGTGATGGTCAGCAGCTCGCGGATGTCGCGCTCGTCGTCAATGACCAGTACGCTTTGTTTGTCGCTCATGGGCTTGAAGGTTCAGGGGGACGCCGCAAGAGTACCGCGGAGCGCCGTTCAGGCAAAGTCGACGGCGCGCAGGGCGGCAGACCGGCGATGCGTGCGGCGGTGTTCTTCAGGACTGCTCCGGCAGACTTGCCGGCGGGGTCAGCGAAATGCGGAAGCAGCTGCCACCACCGGCCACCGGCACGTACTCCAGGTTGGCCTGGTTGGCTTCGCACATTTGCCGTGCCAGATACAGGCCCAGGCCGGTGCCGAGTTCGTGGGTGGTGAAAAACGGCTCGAAGATCTGCGCCGCGACCTTGTGCGGAATGCCGGGTCCGCGGTCGGCCACTTCCAGCAGCGGGGTGCCGCTGGCGTTGTGCCGCGCCACCACCAGCACCCGCGCCGGTTCGTTGGGCATGCGGCCATAGCGCAGCGCGTTTTGCACCAGGTTCCATACCACCTGTTGCAGCTGCTGGGTATCGGCCACGGCCACGACCTCGCGGTTTTGCACCACGGCCCGCAGCGAGTCGCCTCCCAGGTCGTTGGAATCGCAGTATTCCTCGACAAAAGTCAGCGCCCAGGCATTGAGGTCGAAGGTCTCGGGGCGTGAACGCTCACGCCGCGACAACTGCAGGATGTTCTCGATGATCTCGTTGAGGCGGCTGCAATGATTGTTGATGATCTCGACCATGCGCTGGTCGGACTGGTCCAGGTCGGTCGACTCGGCCAGCAACTGCGCCGAGTAGCGGATTGCGGCCAGCGGATTGCGGATTTCGTGCGCGATCGAAGCCGACAGCCGGCCCAGGGACGAGAGCGTCATTTCCTCGGCCCGCCGCGATACCAGCGAGGTATCGTCCAGAAAGATCAGCAGGTGCGAATCGTCATTGGCCGACAGGCGCGTGAAACGCGGCACGACCTCGGGCACGCCGTCGGCCAGCGCCACCGACGATTCGTCCACCTTGCCGGTGGTGCGCCAGTGATACAGGCGCCGCGACAACTCCGGGGCCAGCTTGCCCAGGTCGCGCTGATCGGCCTTGGGCGTGCCCAGCAGCAGCCAGGCGGATTCGTTGATCTGATGGATCTGGTTGCCGTCATCGACCAGCAGAACACCGGTGCGCATGCGCCGGATGATCAATTCGTTGACCTGGGACAGGTTGGCCAGATCCACGCCGCGCTGCGTGGCCAGCGCCTCGGTGGCGCGCATCTGGCGGGCCAGTGCAAAGCACAGGATGGCCGCGCCGAAATAGGCCAGTCCGAACAGGGCCGACTCCAGCATCTCCCGATCCAGGCTGCGGCCGCTTGAGCCGACCAGCACGGAATGGCCCAGCATGGCGAGCGTCGCTGCGGCCGCGAATGCCAGTGAAGTACGCAGCGGCAGCAGCAAGGCCGCGCCGGCGATATTGATCACCAGCATCATGGCAATGCCGGTGCGCGAGTCGTGCATCGCGATCACCGCCAGCAGGGCCGCCACGATGTCGATCACCAGCAGCAGCGGCACCCGTGACTGTACTTTGGGCAACCATTGCTGGGTGCGGCTCAGCACCAGTATGGCAAACAGGAGATAGACCAGTGCGGTAGCGCGCGCGAGCAGTGGATTGCTCAGCTCTACCCACTGCAATGCCAGGGTGCTGAAGGCCAGGCCGACGTAGACCGTGCCCTGCAGGACCCTGAAAAGATTGGTGAAATAGAACTCGCCGCGGATGCTTTGACCGCTGCTGTCGGTTCGGTGCTTGGCAGTTTTCCGGGCCATGCGCTTTCAAATGGGGGCGTGTTGTCCGACAATAGCAGGCTTTGCGGCCTGTGCGTCACTGCCCGGGCCGGTTCCGAGTCGCTCGCGCCGCTGTGCGCCGGGCGGCCTGTCTCACCCGAATTCAGGATGCAAGCATGAACTTTCACGAGTATCAGGCCAAGCAGTTGTTTGCCGACTACGGCATTGCCGTGCCGCCCGGCAAGGTGGCCGACAGCGCCGACGCGGCCGTCGAGGTGGCCGAGGCGATCGGTGGCAAGCAATGGATGGTCAAGGCACAGATTCATGCCGGTGGTCGCGGCAAGGCCGGCGGCGTGAAGTTCTGCAAGTCGCTGGACGAGGTGCGCGAGGCCGCAGCCGGCATGCTCGGGCAGGAAATGGAAACCTACCAGTCCGGCGGGCGTGCCTTGCCGGTCAATCTGGTGCTGGTGACCGAGGCCACCGACATCGACCAGGAACTGTACCTGTCGACCCTGGTCGACCGCGACTCGAAGGCCGTGACCTTCATCGCCTCGGCCCGCGGCGGCGTCGACATCGAACAGGTGGCACGCGAGACCCCGGACGAGATTCACACCGTCACCGTCAACTATGTGGAAGATCTGCAGCCGTGGCAGTGCCGCGAGCTGGGTTTTGCCATGGGCCTGAGCAGCAAGCAGACCCGCCAGCTTTCCAGGATCATGCTGGGCATGAACACGCTGTTCAACGAGCAGGACCTGTCGCTGATCGAGCTCAATCCGCTGGCCATCCTCGATGACGGCAATCTGGCGGCGCTGGACGGCAAGCTCAATTCCGACGACAACGCCGAGTTCCGGCATCCGAACCTGGCCCAGATGCGTGACCGCAGCCAGGAAGATCCAGCCGAGGCCCGTGCGGCCGAGAACGACCTCAACTACGTCACCATGGACGGCAATATCGGCTGCATGGTCAATGGCGCGGGCCTTGCCATGGCGACCATGGACGTGATCAAGCTGGCTGGTGGCGAGCCGGCCAATTTCCTCGATGTCGGCGGCGGCGCCACCACCGAGCGGGTGACCGAAGCGTTCAAGCTGATCCTGTCATCGGACAAGGTCAAGGCCATCCTGGTCAACATCTTCGGCGGCATCGTGCGCTGCGACCTGATTGCCGAGGGCATCATCGCGGCGGTCAGGGAAGTGGGTCTGGAAATCCCGGTGATCGTGCGCCTGCAGGGCACCAATGTGGAAAAGGGCCGCGAGCTGCTGGCCGAGTCCGGCCTCAAGATCACCCCCGCCGACGATCTAAATGATGCGGCGAAGAAAGCGGTCGCCGCGGCAAAATAAAAGAACATTCGCAAGGATCAACTGATGAGCGTACTCGTAGACAAATCCACCAAGGTTGTCGTGCAGGGCTTCACCGGCCAGCAGGGCACCTTTCATGCCGAGCAGGCGCTGGATTACGGCACCAGGGTGGTGGGTGGGGTCACCCCGGGCAAGGGTGGCCAGGAGCACCTGGGCCTGCCGGTGTTCAACACCCTGGGCGATGCCGTCGAGGAGACCGGTGCCAACGCCTCGGTGGTGTTCGTGCCGCCGCCCTTCGCCGCCGATGCCATTCTTGAAGCGGTCAACAACAACATCAAGGTGATCGTGGCCATCACCGAGGGTATCCCTGTACTGGACATGCTGCGGGTCAAGAACGCGCTCAAGGCCTATCCGGACACGGTGCTGATCGGGCCCAACTGCCCCGGCATCATCACCCCGGGCGAATGCAAGATCGGCATCATGCCGGGCCACATCCATTCGCCGGGCAAGGTCGGTATCGTCAGCCGCTCGGGCACGCTGACCTACGAGGCGGTCTACCAGACCACCCAGGTCGGCCTGGGTCAGAGTACCGTGATCGGCATCGGCGGCGATCCGATCCAGGGCATGAACTTCATCGATTGCCTGAAGCTGTTCCAGGATGATGAACAGACCGAAGGCATCATCATGGTCGGCGAGATCGGCGGCAGCGCCGAGGAAGACGCGGCCGAGTTCATCGCCGAGCATGTGAGCAAACCGGTCGTTTCGTTCATTGCCGGCGCTTCGGCGCCTCCGGGCAAGCGCATGGGCCATGCCGGCGCCATCATCTCCGGCGGCAAGGGTACGGCCGAAGCCAAGTTCGAGGCACTGGAGAAGGCCGGCGTCACCACGGTGAAATCGCCGGCCGATCTCGGCGAGGCACTCGCCAAGCGCATGAAGTAGGCCGGCAGCAGTCATGCTTCGCATTGCGCTGGCCCAGTTCGACTTTCCGGTCGGCGCAGTCGAAGCCAATGCCGCGCGGATCGCCGAGCTGGCCGCCACGGCCCGCGACCAGCATGCGGCCGACGGCATCGTTTTTCCCGAGCTGGCGCTCAGCGGCTACCCGCCCGAAGACCTGTTGTTCCGGCCGGCCTTTCTCGCTGCCTGCGAGAAGGCACTGGCCGGACTTGCCGAACAGATCGAGGGCATCGTGGCCGTGGTGGGTCATCCGCAAGCTCGCGGCAGCGTGGTCTACAACGCGGCCAGCGTGCTGCGTGACGGCGGCATTGAAACGACCTATCGCAAGCGCGAGCTGCCCAACTACGCCGTGTTCGACGAACGGCGCTACTTCGAGAGCGGCCGCGAGCCGTGCACCTTCGAGGTCAAGGGCACTCGGCTGGGCGTGGTGATCTGCGAGGACCTGTGGTTTTCCGCACCGCTGGCCGATACCGTGGCCGCCGGTGCCGACCTGGTGCTGGTGCCCAACGCCTCGCCCTACGAGACCGGCAAGCCGGCCGAGCGCGATGCACTGATTGCGCGCCGCGTGGCGGAAAGCCCGGTGGCAATGGCCTACGTCAACGTCGTCGGTGGGCAGGATGACGTGGTGTTCGACGGCGCCTCGGTGTTGGCCGATGCCGACGGCACGGTGCACGATGCCGCCGAGGCCTTTGCCGAACAACTGTTGGTCGCCGATTTCGACCCGGATTCCGCTCGCTTCAGCAAGGCCGATTGGGTCGACGAAGCCGACGAAAGCGAACTGTCGCTGACCTGGCGCGCACTGGTGCGCGGCACGGCCGACTACGTGCGCAAGAACGGATTTCGGCGTGCCTGGCTCGGCCTGTCCGGCGGCATCGACTCGGCCCTGACCCTGGCCGTGGCCGTCGACGCGCTCGGTGCCGACAATGTCACCGCCGTGGCCCTGCCTTCGCGCTACACCTCCGATCTCAGCAACGATCTGGCTGCCGAACAGGCCCGGGCATTGGGCGTGGAATTGCTGAGCGTGCCGATCGAAGCCCCGTTCCAGGGATTTGTCGATGCGCTAGCGCCCACATTCACCGGCCACGATACCGACATCACCGAGGAAAACCTGCAGTCGCGCTGTCGCGGCGCACTGCTGATGGCCCTCAGCAACAAGCTCGGCGGCCTGCTGCTGTCGACCGGCAACAAGAGCGAAATGGCGGTCGGCTACGCCACCCTGTACGGCGACATGTGCGGCGCCTTTGCGCCCTTGAAGGATGTCTACAAGACCGACGTGTTTCGGCTGGCCAAGTGGCGCAATGGACCGGGAATGGGGAATCGGGAATGGGGAATCGATGGTCGGGACCCGAGTCCCGAGTCCCGAGTCCCGAGTCCCGTTGTCCCTCAAGCGGTCATTGATCGCCCGCCCTCAGCGGAGCTCCGCGACAACCAGGCCGATACCGATTCCCTGCCACCCTACGAAGAACTGGACGCGATCCTGAGACTGTTCATCGACCAGGAACAGTCCAGTGAGGAGATTATCGCCGCCGGCCACGATGCCGCCACCGTCGAGCGCATCACGCGCCTGGTGCTGGCCAACGAGTTCAAGCGCCGCCAGTCCGCCCCCGGCCCCAAGATCACCCGCCGCGCCTTCGGCCGCGAACGCCGCTACCCGATCAGCTC
>CBFGSA010000058.1:0-17472 GCA_965651365.1 uncultured Rhodanobacteraceae bacterium
AGCCACAATGGCAACAGAACCAGGGCCGGCACCCGGACGTAATCGAACACGACAAAGAACCAGTAGAACACGCGCACCTTGCGCAGGCCCCAGATGACGCAGAATGCGCCCATCAAGGCCGCGATGGCGCCCGAGGCACCCAAGAGCATGCCCTGCTCGCCCCATTTCATCGCCAGCTCGCCCGCGGTGGCTCCAACACCACCCAGCAAGTACAGCCCGAGGAACCATCCACCACCCATTGCGCCTTCGACCAGCAGGCCCAGAATCAACAGGAACACCATGTTGCCCAGCAGGTGCATCAAGCCGCCGTGCATGAACATGCCCCAGAAGATGCGCCCCGGTTCCACTCGCGACAGGCGCGTGGCGTGCGCGGGCGTGAAGGCCCAATCACGGATCTGCTCGAAGCGGCTGCGTTTGCTGCGCCAGACGGTGTAGTCCGGATTGTCCGGGGTGATCAGCTCGCCCGCGTCCAGGGCCGCCAGAAACGCGTGATCGGACTCCAGCAGCGACAGTTTGAGCAGCGGTGGACCGCGGCGCATGATGGCGAGGCGCTGCGGATCGGCGTCGTGGTCATGCAACCAGGCGCTGTAGAGCGGAGATTCGATGCGGCCCAGTTTCGCGTCGGTGTAGTAGTTCGCCGCCTGCTGCATGATGCGACCATCGCCCGCCTGCAGAAAGAAGAACACCAGGCAATTCAGGGCGACCAGAGCCAATGTGACCCGTGGCGCATTGATCCAGGTCATGCGCCGGTGCAAGGGCAGGATCAGCATGGTCCCACCCTGCCGCGCATTGCATGGTTGTGCATCGTTTCCCCGGCACGATCCGCAAGTTTGCTTTATAGCACAGCGCGGTCAAACAGTATCACGCAGCCCGAACCGGGGTTTTGTCATCCTGGACGACGCGAAGCGGCGATCCGGGATCCATTTTGATCCTTGTGCCGAATACTGCGTCGCATTTCCGTACCGAAAAACGAAAATGGATCCCGGGTTCCCGCCTGCGGCGGGCCCCAGGATGACGCTGGGGCGAAGTGTTTCGCGATCAAGAATTCAATAGCCTGCGGCGAGGCCGGCGGAGCGGCGGCGGTCATTCGCGGCCATAGCCCTGCTGCGCAGGTCTATCCCCAAAACCTTGCTGCGCAAGGTTTCGGGCCCCGGCCTGCCTCCCCACACCCCCATCCGCGGCTGCGCCGCGGATCGCCCCCTGACTCAGGGGGCTGTGAGTTCAATAGCCTGCGGCGAGGCCGGCGGAGCGGCGGCGGTCATTCGCGGCCATAGCCCTGCTGCGCAGGTCTATCCCCAAAACCTTGCTGCGCAAGGTTTCGGGCCCCGGCCTGCCTCCCCACACCCCCATCCGCGGCTGCGCCGCGGATCGCCCCCTGACTCAGGGGGCTGTGAGTTCAATAACCTGCGGCGAGGCCGGCGGAGCGGCGGCGGTCGTTGGCGCCTTCGAGCATCCTGGTTTTGGGGTTGTAGCGGATCGCTTCGGCGGCGCCCCAGGAATTGACTTCGTGAAACTTGTAGCCCATCGCCTCCAGACCCTGGCGGGTGGCGGGCGTGAGGTAGCCTTTCTCGACCATCACCATGTCGGGCAGCCACTGGTGGTGGAAACGCGGCGCATTCACCGACTGCTGCATGTTCATGCCGAAATCGACCACGTTCAGGATGGTCTGGAGTACCGTGGTGATGATGGTCGATCCGCCGGGGCTTCCGGTCACCATGGCCAGCTTGCCGTCCTTGAGCACGATGGTCGGGGTCATCGAACTCAGCGGCCGCTTGCCGGCCTCGACCTGGTTGATCACGCCCTGCACCAGACCGAAGCCGTTGGGCACGCCGGGCTTGGCGCTGAAGTCGTCCATTTCGTTGTTGAGCACGAAGCCGGTATCACCAGCCACGGCACCCATGCCGAACAGGTAGTTGACGGTGTAGGTGACGGCCACCGCATTGCCTTCGGCGTCGACCACCGAATAATGCGTGGTGTGTCGGCCTTCGGGCGTACCCAGACTGCCCTTGACCTCGCTGGATGGCGTGGCCTTGTCGGCCTGGATCTGCTCGCGGATGCTGGCCGCGTGCGCAGGCGCCAGCAGCTTGTCGATCGGATTGTCGACAAAGGCCGGATCGCCCAGGTAGGTATTGCGGTCGGCGAAGGCATGGCGTTCAGCCTCGACCATGTAGTGCGTGGCCTTGACCGAGCCATAGCCCCAGTCGGCCAACGGGTACGGTTTGAGAATCTGCAGGATCTCGCACACGGTGGTGCCGCCGGAACTGGGTGGCGGTGAGGAAATGATCCGGTAACCGCGGTAGTCGCATTCGATCGGCTTGTACCAGTCCACGGTGTAGTCGGCGAAATCCTGCACCGTGAGCAGACCGCCGTGGGCCTGGCTTGCATGCGCCACGGTCTGCGCCACATGGCCGCGATAGAAGCCGTCATCACCGTTTGCCGCGATGCCCTTCAAGGTCCGGGCGAGGTCCTTCTGCACCAGTCGCTCGCCAGCCTGCCACGGCCTGCCGTGGTTGAGGAAAATCGCCGCCGCCTCCGGGTGGCGCTGGAACTTGTCGGTACTGGTGCCGAGGATCTTGACGTCACCGGGCTTGAGCACGTATCCATCCTCGGCCAGACGGATCGCCGGCGCCATGACTTTTCCGCGCGACATCGTGCCGTATTTTTTCAGCGCCTCGTTGAGGCCCATCACGGTGCCGGGCACGCCCACGGCGAGATAGCTGTGAGCGCTCAGGCCCTTGACCACCTTGCCGTCCGTGTCCTGGAACATGGTCGGCGTGGCGGCGGCCGGTGCCTTCTCGCGGAAATTGAGAAACAGGTTTTCCCCGTTGGTGCGATGGATGACCATGAAGCCGCCGCCGCCGATATTGCCGCAACAGGGATGCACCACGGCCAGCGCGTAGCCGACCGCCACGGCGGCATCGATCGCGTTGCCACCGGCCTTGAGGATGTCCACGCCGACTTGCGTGGCCAGATGCTGGGCGCTGACCACCATCGCATGCGGCGCCGCGACCGGCCTGGCGTCGGCCAGCTCCTGGACCGTGGCGCTGGCGCCGGTGACATCCAGCGCCTGGTGCGAAATCGTGCTCGGCTCGACGCGGGGCTGTGGCGCACAGGCCGCCAGTGCTGCCATTGCAAGCAGGAGTGGCAGCACAATAAAGCGGGTCTTCGACATGTTTGGATCCTTGGCCATCGGTTGCGACGATATACGCCCGGCTAATTCCTCACTTTCGCAACGCAACACGGGCCTGTCAAGAAGGCGGCGGAGGGATGCCGGGCTGGCATGCACAGCATCAAACATACGTTTGATTTATCCTCGGCCGCTTGCTACGGTAGCGGCGTTGCCCTTTCGTCCGGGGGTGCGATCAGGCAACGGGGAGCGCCGCGCAACGGCACTCAATGCACGATCCGATGATGCCTGGCCGAAGGCTCGGACGCCGCGATTTGACCTGCATCCCGGTTCGCAACCCGTTCGCCAAACGGTTCGACCGCTGGCGGAATCCCTGGGGAGGGAAACATGAAACGATTGCTTGCTTGTCTTGCACTGACGCTGTGCGGGGTCGGTAGCGCCTGCGCGACCACCGGTGTCGCCTTTGTCCACGGCACCGGCCACCAGACCGACGCCTACCACGACTACTGGCAGCCGACCGTGATCGAATCGGTGCGCCAGGGCCTGTCCAATCCATCCAACCTGCTGGTGGTGAACTGCGATTTCGAGCAGTACATGTGGGACAGCCGAGCCGCCGGCTGCCTGGCCACCCAGCTCTACAACTTCATCAACGCCCGCGGCATCACCGACCTGGTCGTGATCACCCATTCCAACGGTGGCAACGTGATGCGCTGGATCTTGTCCAACCCGACCTACGACAGCCGCTACCCGACCATCATTTCGCGCATCCGCTGGGTCGACGCAATTGCCGCCTCCAGCGCCGGCACGCCGCTGGCCGATGCGGTGATCTCGGGCAACGTGTTCGAATCCTCGCTGGGCTGGCTGCTGGGCTACAAGTCGAACGCCGTGCGCCAGCAGCAGGTGAGCTGGATGGCCTACTACAACCAGAACAATCTGTTCGGCACCGCGGGCCGCCCTTCCCTGCCGAAGGGTTTCTGGGACATTGTCGGCACCGATGTCGAGACGGCTGTATGGGACCCCGACAGCTATTGCGGCGGCTACACGCTCAATGTCGGTCTGGAAATCACCCAGGCCTGGCTGAACAGTTGCTCGGACGGTTTCATCGAATGCTCCAGCGCCTCGGCCGCGGGCCACGTGTGGTTTTACGACACGCAGTACACACGCGGTGACGAACCGCTGAGCCACAACCAGAGCCGACGCGCCTGCTTCGGCCTGGACACCATCTTGCGCAACGACCTGTGAGGAGACCCGCCATGAAAATCCACTTCTGCAAGTTCCTGTCGTTGCTCAGCCCGGCCCTGCTGCTACCCGGCCTGGCCCTGGCTGCCGTGGCACCCGCGCCACAGCACAATATCGGCCTGCTCAAGGCGTCGGCGAGCGACCAGGTGCCGGGCCAGCTGGTGGCTGGGGAGGCAAGCAAGATTGACATCGACCGCGCTCCGGTGAGCGTTTCCTGGACGCTGCCGAACGGGCAGAAACTGAAAGCGCAGCCGCAGCCGTTCGAGCGCGTCAGTCGCAGCTACATGATCAATGCCAGCGGCAGCGAACTCGAACGCGGCGTGGCCGTACCCTTGAGCGCGTCAGGCGCGACCTTGCGCATCAGTCCGCAGGACCATGCCAGCGCGCCACTGAGTGCCGCCCAGGTTCAGATCACGACCGGCGGCCACCGGCGCAGTGCAGCCGAAGTCAGCCGCGTCATGGCCGCAGGCCCGGCCCTGGCACAGGTCGGCATGCCGGTGCACCGGGGCAGCGTCGCGATGCAACTGGACCGCAACATTGCCGGCACGATTCACGTCAATGCCAGTGGAGCACGCGGTCACTACGTGCTGCAGGTGCGCGAACCGGACAGCCCGTTTGCGCTGGCCTTGAAGGCCGATCACGACACGCGCCTGGCGGGCCAGTCGCTGAGCTTGCGCGCCCGGCTCAAGCAGCCGGCCAACAGCGCCCGCCTCGACGCTGTCAGCGGCGTGCTGGAAGCGCCGGATGGCTGGAGCACCGATATTCAGTTCACGCCCCAGCCCGACCGCAGCTATCTTGCCAGCGTCACGCCACCGGCAGCGCATGCCGGACAGCGCGGCCTGTGGCAAGTGCATGTGTTTGCCAGCGGGCACGACGGCCAGCAGGAACTGCTGCGCGATGCCAGCAACGCCTTTGCCGCCGTGCGGCCCACGGCGCGGCTGAATGGCACGCTGTTTCGCCGGGCCAATGCGCCGGGGCAGGATGTGTCATTCGATGTCGGCGTCACCACCGCAACCGCCAGCCGCTATGCCGTGGGCGCCGTGCTCTACGGCCATGACGCTGCCGGCGCACTGCAGCCGGCGGTGTACGCGCAATCGGCCGACTGGCTCCAGCCCGGCGACCAGCGCCACATCACGCTGCGCTTCGCGGCTGCCGATATTGCCAAAAGCGGCCTGCACGCGCCATTCGAGCTGCACGACCTGCGTCTGGATGACCAGATCCAGCTCGGTTTGCTGGAGCGTCGGCAGATTGCCGCGCGGGGCATTCCGGCGCACGACTGAGTTCACGCCCTGATTGTCGCATTGCTGCGTTCGTCATGCCCGCGCAGAGCCTGACCCTTGACGCTTCTCGTCGGGGGCGGGCATCCGGTGCCTTTGGCGGGCTGTGCGGAACCGTCAAAAAGTCACCGGGCTCCCGCCTGCGCGGGAGCGACGACCCAGGGTTGTCGCGACATTCACGCCTGATGGAACGGGAAGGCCATGGCTTCGGCAATGTCCTCGGCATCGAGCATGCACATCAATAGACGCTCGATGCCGAGGGCCACACCGGCGCAGTCGGGCAGGTCGTCAAGTACGGCCAGCAGATTCTCGTCGATGGGCATGAGCGGCTGACCGCGCGTTTCGCGCAATGCATTTTCACGCTGGAAACGGGTGCGCTGTTCACGCGCATCCGCCAGTTCGTGATAGCCGTTGGCCAGCTCGCGCGAGCCCAGGTACAGCTCGAAGCGCTCGGCCAGTGGCGGCGTACCGCCACGCACGCGCGCCAGCATGCACTGGCTGGCCGGGTAGTCGTAGACGGCCGTGATTCGATCGCGCGGAAAGCTCGGCTCCAGGCAGTGCGTCATCAACAGATCCAGCCAGTCGTCACGGCCCAGCCCTTTTGGATCGATACCGAATTCGGCCAGCGGCACACGCAGCGCATCGACCTCCGCTTCCATCGGGTCCAAGCCCAGTGCATTGCGATACAGGTCGCGGTAACTGACGACCTGCACCTCGGCATCGCGCCCCGCCAGAGCCAGCGCGGAGCGCACCAGCTCGATCGTCTCCAGCATCAGACGACGATGATCGAAGTTCGTGCGATACCATTCCAGCATGTCGAACTCGGGATTGTGCCGGCGCCCCGCCTCGCTATTGCGGAACACGCGGCCCAGCTCGTAGCAGTCGCCGAAGCCGGTGGCCAGCAGCCGCTTGAGCGGATATTCGGGCGAGGTACGCAAGAAACGCAACGCTGCGCCACCACGGCGCGGACCATGGTATTCGGTGACAAAGCACTCGATATTCGGCTCGGTATTGCCGGCCGCCGACAACACCGGCGTATGCACCTCGGTCACGCCACGCCCGCGCATGAAATCGCGGACCAGCCCATACAACTCCGCCCGCAATCGCAACGCCTCAAACTGGCTTGACCCTTCCAATTCCGACCGATTCCCGATTCCCGATTCCCGAATCCCGGCTCTTTACGCAAACGGATCGCGCAGCACGATGTTGGCGTCGCGGTCCGGCCCGGTGGAGACCATGGCCAGCGGACAGCCGGCGAGTTCCTCCAGTGCGCGCAGGTAGGCGCGGGCCGCCGGCGGCAGCCTGTCCCATTCGGTGACGCCATGGGTCGATTCCTGCCAGCCCGGAAACTCCAGATACACCGGCGTGCATTCTTCCCAGCCGGCCGCGTCCAGCGGCGCATACTCGGTGCGCTTGCCGCGGTATTCGTAGGCGATGCAGATCTTGAGTGAGTCCATGCCGTCAAGCACATCGAGCTTGGTGATGCACAGGCCGCTGATGCCGTTGATGTCGGTGGCGCGCTTGAGCGCGACGATGTCCATCCAGCCGCAGCGTCGCGGGCGCCCGGTGCTGGCGCCGTATTCCTGGCCGCGGTCGCGGATGCCCTGCCCGATCGCGTCATTGAGCTCGGTGGGAAATGGGCCACCGCCGACGCGGGTGACATAGGCCTTGGCGATGCCCAGCACGTAGTCGATGTAGTCGGCGCCGACGCCAGCGCCGGTCAGCGCCGCGCCCACGGTGGTATTGCTGGAAGTCACGTAGGGATAGGTACCGTGGTCGATGTCCAGCAAGGTGCCCTGGGCACCCTCGAACAGAACCCGCTCGCCACGCTTGCGCAGCTCGTGCAAAATCCCGGCCACGTCCGACTTCATCGGATCAACGTAGTCGCCGAAGGCCAGCGCCTCGTCCAGGGTCTGCTGGTAGTCGACCGGATCGACGCCGAGATACCTTTCCAGCACGAAGTTGTGGTAGTCGAGCACCTGCTGCAGCTTCTCCGCCAGTTCCCCGGCATTGCCGAGATCGGCCACGCGCACGCCGCGGCGCGCCACCTTGTCCTCGTAGGCCGGCCCGATGCCGCGGCCGGTGGTGCCGATGGCCTTGCCGCCGGCGGCCTTTTCGCGCGCCTGGTCCAGGGCAATGTGGTAGGGCATGATCAGCGGCGTGGCCGGGCTGATCTTGAGTCGCGAGCGCACCTCGACGCCGCTCGATTCCAGCTCGTCGATTTCCTTGCGCAACGCCGCTGGTGACAGCACCACGCCATTGCCGATCAGGCACAGGGCGCCTGCACGTAGAACTCCGGAAGGGATCAGGTGCAGAACCGTCTTTTTGCCGCCGATAACCAGGGTATGACCGGCATTGTGGCCACCCTGAAAGCGCACCACGGCGCCGATGTTTTCAGTCAGCAGATCAACGATCTTGCCCTTGCCTTCGTCGCCCCATTGAGCGCCGAGGATTACAACGGATTTGCCCATGATTGAAATTTCCGCTTCGTTTGATTTGGCCCGCTGGTGGGGCGACTCTGTTGGAGGTAATTGATCAAGGCTGCCGTGATTTCAATCCAATCGCACTACACGTCCCTGTGGCCGGGCGCCGGTCTCGCCATCCTTGGCGAGCCGCTCGCATCCGCTCGGACTGCCATTCAAGGCAGTCCGAAAACGCGGCTGCTCGCCCCCATTGAGCGCCGAGGATTACAACGGATTTGCCCATGATTGAAATTTCCGCTTCGTTTGATTTGGCCCGCTGGTGGGGCGACTCTGTTGGAGGTAATTGATCAAGGCTGCCGTGATTTCAATCCAATCGCACTACACGTCCCTGTGGCCGGGCGCCGGTCTCGCCATCCTTGGCGAGCCGCTCGCATCCGCTCGGACTGCCATTCAAGGCAGTCCGAAAACGCGGCTGCTCGCCCCCATTGAGCGCCGAGGATTACAACGGATTTGCCCATTTGTCGTTTTCCGTTTTGCTGGCGACGCTCTCGTGAATACCGCATTTGTCGTCATCCTGGGGCTGCGCGCAGCGCAGAACCCGGGATCCATTTTAATCTGCTTTGCCGTTGCGCCTCAGTCGGGGATCAAGCAAAAGCAAAATGGGTCGCGGGTTCCGGCCTGCGGCCGACCCCAGGACGACGTGATCTTTTGGATCCGGATCCAGCGCTGCAGCACGGGATTGCGGGTTGCAAGCGACCCAATCCCGAATCCCGGCTCTCAATACACCCACTGCAGCACGATGGCACCCACAATCATGGCCATGGCACCGACCAGACGCAGCTTGCGCGGATCGAACTCGCTGGCTTCACGCATCATGCGCTGCCAGCCGCGCGGCGCCAGCACCAGCACCAGTCCCTCGATGACCAACACCAGACACAGGGCGGCGTACAGGTCGCGCGGCATGGCTGCGTCTCGTCCGGCCTATTTTTCGTCGCTGAAATAGCGCAGGAAGGTCGAATCGGGCTCCAGCACCATCACGCTGTGGCCGTCGCCAAAGGCCTTGCGATACGCGGCCAGACTGCGGTAGAAATCGAAGAACTTGCGATCCTTGTCATAGGCTTTGGCATAAATGCCCGCCGCCTGCGCATCGCCTTCGCCACGGATGCCGGCGGCCTGGCCGCGTGCATCGGCCAGCAGCACCTGACGCTGGCGGTCGGCGTCGGAGCGAATCTTCTCGCTTTCTTCCTGACCGGTCGAACGCAGCTCGTTGGCCAGGTTCTTGCGCTCGGCACGCATGCGGTTGTAGACCGACTCGCTGACTTCCTCGGGCAGATCGATGCGCTTGATGCGCACGTCGATCACCTTGATGCCGAGGTTCTTGCGCGTGGCCTTGTCGGCCTCGGCCAGCACCTCGCGGGTGATGTCCTTGCGGCCGCCGGAAATCAGCTCATCCAGCGGCCGCGCATTGAACTCGAAGCGCAGCGCATTCTTGATGATCGGCGCCAGACGCTGGTTGGCGCTGAGCTCGCTGCCCCGGGTGGCGCGATAGTAGTCGCTGGTATTGGCGATCTGCCACTTGACGTAGAAATCGACATTGACGCTCTTTTTCTCCGAGGTGAAATAGCGCTCGGGCTGCGCGTCCAGCGACAGGATGCGGTGATCGAAGATGTGCGCTTCCTGCATCATGGGGATCTTGAAGTGCAGGCCCGGGCCCAGCTCGGAGCTGACAATGCGGCCGAATTGCAGAACCAGGGCGTCCTGTCCCTCGCGCACGATGAACATGCTGCCTGAGGCTACCAGCACGATGACCAGGGCGAGAATGGCGGTGAAGTATTTCATTGCTGGCCTCCGCTGGCATCGCTGTGTTGCGGCAGATCCTTGTCAGCGCTGGCAGCGGCGGCGCCGGCAGCGCTGTCGGGCACATGGCTGACCTTGCCGGCAACCGGCAGGTACAGCAGGTTGCGACCTTCGCTGCCGTCAATCACCTTGCGGTTGCCGGCCAGCACGTCTTCCATGGTTTCCAGCCACAGCCGACGATGGGTGACCTGGGGTGCCGCCTGGTACTGGGCCAGGATTTCACCGAAGCGCTTGGCATCACCCTTGGCGATGGCAACACGCTCGGACTGGTAGCCCTTGGCCTGGGCCAGAATGCGCGCTGCGGCGCCGCGCGCCTCGGGGATCACCTTGCTGGCGTAGGCATGCGCCAGGTTCTCGATGCGCTGCTTGTCCTCGCGTGCCTTGTTGACGTCGTCAAAGGCGTCCTTGACCTGGTCCGGTGGCGCCACGTTCTGGAAGCTGATGTCGGTGACCAGCAAGCCGCAGTTGTAGCTGTTCAGGGTCTCCTGCAGCACTTGCTGGGTCTCGGTGGCCAGCTGCGCACCGCTGCCGGAGAGGATGTCGTCCATATCGGTACGGCCGATCACCGAACGCACCGCGGCCTCGGAGGCCTTGTGCAGGGTCTCGTCGGGATCGCGCATCGAGAACAGGTACCTGCGCGCATTGTCCACCTTGAACTGCACGTTGAAGTCGATGTGCATGATGTTTTCGTCCTTGGTGATCATGCTGACCTTGTCCGAGTAGGTGCGCACCTCGGTGGTGGCAACCTTGGTCACATTCTCGATCGGACGCGGAAACTTCAGGTGAAAACCCGGATCAAGCATTCGCGAATACTCGCCGAAACGCAGCACCACGCCGACCTGGCGCGCGTCGACGGCGACCCAGGAGTCGATCACGACCCACAGCAGCACCAGGGCAACAATGATCAGCAGCGGGCCGCCCCCGCCGCCGAATCGGTCGAAGCGCTTGCGCACGTTTTTCAGCACGGCATCCAGGTCGGGACCCTTGCCGCCGCCGTCTCCCCAGGGATTTTGCTGCGGGTCGCGCGAACCCTTGCCAGGCTCATTCCAGGCCATAGAATCTACTTCTCCAGGATTGATGGATTTGGCGACCGGCACCGGTCACCGCAGGCCGGTTCCGTGGAAAACTGGGCGGAACCAGACAAAGCTCGTGAACGCCAACCGGTGAGTGTAGGTGTCTCAAGCCTCATCGGCAAGGATGGAGCGCAACAGGCGTGCTTCGCTGCCGCGCAGGTCGGCGGCAAGCAGAGCCAGCAAATTGCGCGGCGCGTCAACGTCCAGCGACCAGCCGTCGGCGTCGCTGCGCTCGTCACTCAGCGCGCCTGCCGCCCGCAAACGGGCGTACAGTCGCCCGGATTCGGGCGACAGACGAATGGTCGTCTGAATCTGGCCGCCGCCCAGGCGTTCCGACAATGCCTCCCGCAGCCGCGCGAGCCCCGCGCCCGTCGCCGCCGAGACCCAGACCCGCGACGGCCTGCCCTCGGCATCCCGCTCCAGCTGCGGTTCACGACCGGCCAGGTCGATCTTGTTCATCACCACCAGTTGCGGTACGTGTCCGGCGCCGATCTCGTCCAGCACGCTGCGCACCACGTCGCGCAGGATCTCGATTTCGGGGTCGGACGCATCCATCACGTGCAACAGCAAGTCGGCATCGCGGGCTTCGGCCAGGGTGGCGCGGAAGGCCGCCACCAGATCGTGCGGCAGATCACGCACGAAGCCGACCGTGTCGGCCAGCACCGCCGGGCCGCTGGTCAGGCCCTCCAGCTTGCGCACGGTCGGATCGAGCGTGGCAAAGAGCTGGTCGGCGACGTAGACGCCGCCCTCGGTCAGGGCATTGAACAAGGTCGACTTGCCGGCATTGGTGTAGCCGACCATGGCCACCCGCGGCACCGGATTGCGTACGCGCGAGCGGCGCTGCTGTTCATGTTGGGTCTCGACCTTGTCCAGCCGCCGGCGCAACTGCTTCATGCGCCGGGCAAGCAGGCGGCGGTCGGTCTCGAGCTGGGTTTCACCCGGGCCACGCAGGCCGATCGAACCGCCGCGCTGGCGCTCCAGGTGGGTCCAACCCCGCACCAGGCGGGTGGACATATGCTGTAGCTGGGCCAGTTCCACTTCCAGCTTGCCCTCGTGCGAGCGCGCGCGTTGCGAGAAGATGTCCAGGATCAGGCCGCTGCGGTCGATCACCCGCGCCTGGCAGCGCTTTTCCAGGTTGCGCTCCTGCACCGGACTGAGCGCGTGATCCACCAGCACCAGATCGGCCTCGTGCTCGCGCACGGCCTCGGCCACCTCGTCGGCCTTGCCGGCGCCGATGAAATATCGCGGGTTGGGCTGATCCACCCGGGCCTCGACCAGGGCCAGCACCTCGGCCCCGGCGGAACGCGCCAGTTCGGTGAACTCGCCCTCACGGCGGGCATGGTCGATACCGTACATCCGCGGCACCACCAGCAGGGCCCGCTCGCCTCGTTTCTGCCGTTCGAACAGAGCGATCAGTCCTCGCCGGATTCCCCGGCCGCTGCAGCATGGCCGGCGGCTGACTCGTCGGCGTGGTCGATGCGCACGTTGCGGCTGGGCACGATGGTGGAAATGGCGTGCTTGTAGACCATCTGGCTGACCTGGTTGCGCAGCAGCACCACGAACTGGTCGAAGGACTCGATCGTGCCCTGCAGCTTGATGCCGTTGACCAGATACACGGCCACCGAGACGCGTTCGCGGCGCAGCGCATTGAGGAATGGATCCTGCAGGGATTTGCCCTTGGACATCTTGTTGTTGTTCCTGTTGAAAGTGGTTGTTTCCGGGGGAAAAGACACTGCCCACGACAATGGTTGGCGTGCCCCGCGATTTCAAGTCCGTATGGTACGCCCTTTGCCTCGAGCGCGCACCATCCATCGCCGTACAATGTCGCGATGGATCTTCGCGACCGCAGACCCCCGGCCCTGTTTCTGATGGGCCCAACCGCCTCGGGCAAGACCGACCTGGCGCTGGGCCTGGCAGAACGCTTCGCGCTGGAGCTGATCAGCGTCGACTCGGCTCTGGTCTACCGAGGCCTGGATATCGGCAGCGCCAAGCCCGACGCGGCCACGCGGGCACGGTTTCCACATGCGCTGATTGATATCCGCGACCCGACCGACACCTATTCGGCGGCCGAATTCGCCGATGACGCCCGTCAGGAGATGCAGCGCATCACGGCTGCCGGTCGCACGCCCCTGCTCGTTGGTGGCACCAGCTTGTATTTCCGCGCCCTGCAGCAGGGTCTGTCGCCGCTGCCTGCCGCAGATCCCGAAGTCCGCGCACGCATCGAGCAACGTGCCACCGAGCATGGCTGGCCGGCCCTGCACGCCGAACTGGCCAAGCGAGATCCCGCGGCAGGCGAGCGCATCAAGCCGGCCGACAGTCAGCGCATCCAGCGTGCGCTGGAGGTGATCGAGCTCACCGGCCAGTCGCTGAGCGCGCAGCAGCAGACGCGTCCTGCCCGATTTCCCTGGCGAGTGCTGAAGCTGGCCCTGGTGCCCGGGCGCGCACTGCTGCACCAGCGCATTGGTACCCGCTTCGACGCCATGCTGGAAGCCGGATTTCTGGATGAAGTGCAGCTTTTGCGCCAGCGACATGACCTGGCACCTGATATGCCCGCCATGCGCGCCGTGGGCTATCGCCAGGCCTGGCAGCATCTGGATGGCGACACGGACAGGGAGCAATTTCGCGCCGCGGCCCTGGCTGCCACCCGCCAGCTCGCCAAGCGCCAGATCACCTGGCTGCGCTCGACCCTGGATGCACGCTGGCTGGCGCCGGATGCCGCCGAGGCCACGGCGATCCGCGCCGTAGCTGACTTCCTGACAACCGCCAAAGCCTGACACGACCGCCTGCGCCGCCCCACAGCGTACAATGCAGGCATGGATGTTCTGCGCCAATCGCAACTGGGCAAGGCCAGCGCCTACCACACCCAGCACGACCCGAACCTGCTGTTTCCGATCCCGCGCACCGAGGCCCGCGCTGCACTGGCACCCGATGCCGCCGCGCACTTTGTCGGCTGCGACATCTGGCATGCCTGGGAGCTGTCGTGGCTGAATGCGCGGGGGCTGCCACAGGTGGCCGTGGCGCGCTTCACGGTGGATTGTCACAGCCCCAAGCTGATCGAATCGAAGTCCTTCAAGCTCTATCTCAACAGCCTGGCCCAGACCCGCTTTGCCAGCCGCGAGGCGCTGGCGGACCTGCTGCAAGGCGAGCTCGGCCAAGCTGCCGCAGCGCAGGTCGAAGTGGAATTACTGGATCCCGATGACGCCTCGCTGGCACCCCGGCCCTCGCCGCCCGGCGAGTCCCTGGACGGCCTCGACATCGCCATCGAGGCCGACGGCTACGGGCCGCCCAGGGCCGAGTTGCTGCAGGCCGATTCCGACAACAACGTCAGCGAGGTACTCGGCACGCGCCTGTTCCGCTCCAACTGCCCGGTCACCCGCCAACCCGACTGGGCCAGCGTGCAGATCACGTGGGACGGTCCACGGCTGGACCGCGCGGGATTGCTGCGCTACCTCGTGTCATTCCGCAATCACAGCGGGTTTCATGAACAGTGCGTGGAACGGATCTTCACCGACCTGCGTCTGATGTGCAGCCCCCGGCAATGTGACGTGCGCGCGCTGTTCACCCGGCGCGGCGGCCTGGACATCAATCCATGGCGCAGCACACACCACCCACGGCCGCCTGCAGCGAGCCGCGATCCCCGGCAGTAACACTGCCAGGCAGCCAGGCATTACAACCCAAGGGAGTTCGACCATGGAACACACCTACGACTACCTGATCATTGGCGCCGGCATGACCGGCGAAGCCGCCGCCCAAGCGCTGCACGATACCGATCCGGAGGCCCACATCGGCATGGTCGGCGACGAGAACGACCCGCCCTACGACCGCCCGCCGCTGAGCAAGGACCTTTGGAAAGATGACAAGCTCGACGACATCTTCCGGCCACTGAACAAGTCCGGTGCCACCCTGCACCAGGGCCGCAGGGCGACGACGGTTGACGCCCAGGCGCACAAGGTCACCGACGATCGGGGGGATACCTACAGCTACCGCAAGCTGCTGCTCGCCACCGGCGGCACGCCGCGCACGCTGGATATCGACAGTGAGCTGCTGATCCACTTTCGCCGCCTCGCCGACTATCGACGCCTGCGTGAACTGGCCAAGCCCGGCAGCCACATCGCCGTCATCGGCGGCGGCTTCATCGGCAGCGAGCTGGCCGCGAGCTTGAGCGCCAACCAGGTCAAGGTCACGATGATCTTCCCCGAAGACTACCTGGGCGAGCGCGTCTATCCGATCGGCCTGGCCGACTACCTCAGCGACTACTACCGCGAGCACGGTGTCGAACTGCTGCCGGGCCGGCTGGTAAAAAGCGGCCATCAGGATGGAGACACCCTGCATCTGACGCTGGATGACGGCAATACCGTACAGGTCAATGCCGCAGTGGCTGGACTCGGCATTACCCCGAATACCGCGCTGGCCGAACAGGCCGGTGCCTCGGTTGACAACGGCATCGTGGTCGACGCGTGCATGCGCACCAGCGTGCCCGACATCTTTGCCGCCGGTGACGTGGCCGCCTTCCCCAACCAGGCCCTGGGCCGACGGATGCGGGTCGAACACGAAAATTGCGCCATCACCACCGGCAGCCGTGCCGGCCGCGCCATGGCCGGCAAGCCCGAGCCCTATACCGAACTGCCGTTCTTCTATTCCGACCTGTTCGACCTGGGTTACGAGGCCGTCGGCACGCTCGATGCACGCCTGGACATCGCCGAGGGCTGGCGCGTGCCGCACCGCGAAGGCGTGGTCTACTACCTCGACGAGGGCCGCGTGCGCGGCGTCCTGCTGTGGAACACCTGGGGCCAGGTCGAAGCCGCGCGCAAGCTGATCGCCGATCCCGGCCCCCACGACGCCGACAGCCTGCGCGGCCGCATCACCGGTTGATGGAGGAGCACACGGTATCGGCCCACGACAATCCGGATCGCGGCGTCGGGCGCTTCGCGCCTTCGCCAACCGGAAATCTGCATCTGGGTACGCTGGTCGCCGCACTGGGTAGCTGGCTGCAGGTGCGCCACAAGGGCGGACGCTGGCTGATCCGTGTGGACGATATCGACCCGGCGCGTGAACATCCCGGCTCCGCGCAGCGGATCGTGACGGGCCTGGCGCGCTGCGGCCTCATCCCTGACGCACCGGTCTTGTACCAGTCGACCCGCCTGTCGGCCTACCAGAGGGCGCTCGATGCGCTGCGAGAGCAAGGCCATGTATTCGAATGCTGGTGCAGCCGGCGCGACCTGGCCGATGCCGGGGAGGTGCATCGGGACGGTCAGTGTCTGCGCAGTCAGGATCCGGGACGTCCGCCGGCATTGCGCCTGAAGGTACCACCGGGCATCGTTGGCTTTGAGGACCGGATCTGCGGGCCCCAGCAGCAGGATGTGCGCGAGGAGGTCGGCGATTTCGTGTTGCGTCGTGCCGACGGCTGCTGGAGCTATCATCTGGCCTGCGCCGTCGACGAAGCCCACCAGGGCATCACCGAGGTGGTCCGCGGCCATGACCTGCTGGACTCGACACCGCGCCAGATCCTGATCCAGCGCCTGCTGGGTCTGCCCAGCCCCGACTATGGACATCTGCCGCTGGTGCTGGGCACGGATGGCGAGAAGCTGTCCAAGTCCGGCAACGGTCCCGAGCTCGATCTGGGCCATCCCGTTGCCGCCCTCAATGCCGCCCTCGCCCACCTCGGGCAATCATCGTGTTTGCGCGACAACAAACCGCTGGATGTGCAACTTGCAGATGCGGCCCGGGCATTCGATTTGTCATCATTGGCAAAGCAGGCGCATAGTACAGTGCACTGATCCAACAAAAGGAGATCGACCATGAGCGCTCGTGTTGCATTGGTTACCGGCGGTACCGGCGGAATTGGCACCGCCATTGTTCGACACCTGAACGAACTTGGGCACAAGGTCGTGACCAACTACCGCAACCAGGCCAAGACCGACGCCTGGCTGGAACAGATGCGCGGTGAAGGCATCGAGGTCGCTACCGTGCAATGCGACATCGGCGATCCCGAAGCCTGCCAGAGCATGATCCAGTCGATCGAAGCCGATGTCGGGCCGATCGACATCCTGGTCAACAACGCGGGCATCACCCGTGACAGCACCTTCCACAGGATGAAGGCCGAAGACTGGACCGACGTCATCAACACCAACCTCAACGCCTGCTTCAACGTCACCCGGCCGGTGATCGAGGGCATGCGTGCGCGCAAATGGGGCCGCGTCATCCAGATCAGTTCGATCAATGGGCAGAAAGGACAGTACGGCCAGGCCAACTATGCCGCGGCCAAGGCCGGCATGCACGGCTTCACGATCTCGCTGGCACAGGAAAACGCACGCTACGGCATCACCGTCAACACCGTCTCGCCAGGCTATGTCGGTACCGACATGGTGATGGCCGTGCCCGAGGAAGTGCGCGAGAAGATCGTGGCCCAGATTCCCATCGGCCGCCTCGGTCGCCCCGACGAAATCGCCCATGCCGTGGCCTTCTTCGTTGCGGAC
>CBFGSA010000059.1:0-17328 GCA_965651365.1 uncultured Rhodanobacteraceae bacterium
CTGCTCACCGCTCGTGGCGGACTGCTCACGGCAAGCGCCGCCTTCGGCTAACATGCCGTGTTTGACCTCAAGCGGAAGCAGATCGTGGACATCAAAACCGTACTGGTCACCGGCGGCGCCGGCTTCATCGGCGGCAACTATGTGCACCAGCGCATCGCCGCCGGCGAGCGCGTCATCAATCTCGACAAACTGACCTACGCCGGCAACCCCGACACCCTGGCCGACCTGGACGGCAATGAGCGCCACATCTTCGTGCACGGCGATATCGGCGATGCGGGATTGGTGCAGCGCCTGCTGACGGAGTATCACCCCGATGCGGTGGTCAATTTCGCCGCCGAATCGCATGTCGACCGCTCGATCGACGGACCCGCCGCCTTCATCCAGACCAACGTGGTCGGCACGCTCTCACTGCTGGAGAACGTGCGCGACTTCTGGCGCGAGCTGGAACCGGTACGCGGCGATGCCTTCCGCTTTTTGCACGTATCCACCGACGAGGTCTACGGCTCGCTGGGCGACGAGGGCAAATTCACCGAGACCACGCCATTCGCGCCCAACTCGCCCTACTCGGCGTCCAAGGCCGCTTCCGATCACCTGGTGCGCGCCTTCCACCACACCTGGGGCCTGCCGGTGGTGACCACCAACTGCTCCAACAACTACGGCCCGTACCAGTTCCCGGAAAAGCTGATTCCGCTGATCATCCAGAAGGCCGTGGCCGGCGAGCCGCTGCCGATCTACGGCGATGGCCGCAACGTGCGCGACTGGCTGTACGTGGAAGATCACTGCCACGCGATCCAGCGCGCGCTGGAAGCCGGCCGTCCGGGCGAAACCTACAACGTCGGCGGCAACGCCGAGCGCGAGAACATCGTTGTGGTCAAGACCCTGTGCGCGCTGCTCGACGAACGCCGTCCGCGCGAGGACGGCAAACCGCGCGAGAGCCAGATCACCTTCGTCAGGGACCGCCCCGGCCACGACCGCCGTTACGCCATCGACGCCGGCAAGATCGAAACGGAACTGGGTTGGCGACCGCGCCAGGACTTCGACAGCGGCATGGCCCGCACCGTGGACTGGTACCTCGCCAACCAGGCCTGGGTCGACCGCGTGCTCGACGGCAGCTACCGGATGCAGCGCCTCGGACAATGATGCCGGGATTGGGGATTCGGGATTCGCCGCCCGCCGATTATCTGCAGGAGCGCACATCGGATACCATGTGCGGTTGCTTCCTCTGGAAAGAACACCGTGACAACCAGCAAGGGCATCATTCTGGCCGGCGGCTCCGGCACGCGGCTGTATCCGATCACGCGCGCGGTCAGCAAGCAGTTGCTGCCGGTGTACGACAAGCCGATGATCTACTACCCGCTGGCGGTGCTGATGCTGGCCGGGATCCGCGACATCCTGGTCATCAACACCCCGCACGAGCAGGCCCTGTTCCAGCGCCTGCTGGACGATGGCTCACAGTGGGGCCTCAACATCCGCTATGCGGTGCAGCCCTCACCCGACGGTCTGGCGCAGGCGTTCCTGATCGGCCGCGATTTCGTCAACAATCAACCCTCCTCGCTGGTGCTGGGTGACAACATCTTCTACGGGGTGGGCCTGACCGAACGACTCAAGCGCGCCGCGGCGCGCGAGCACGGCGCCACCGTATTCGGCTACCGCGTGCACGATCCGGAGCGCTACGGCGTGGCCGAATTCGACGATGATGGGCGTGTGATCGGCCTGGAGGAAAAACCCAAGCAGCCGAAATCGAATTACGCCGTCACCGGCCTGTACTTCTACGACCAGCGCGTGTGTGACTTTGCCGCCGACCTGAAGCCTTCGGCGCGCGGCGAGCTGGAAATCACCGATCTCAATCGCTGTTACCTCGACGACAGCTCGCTGATGCTGGAACAGCTCGGGCGCGGCCACGCCTGGCTCGACACCGGCACCCATGACAGTTTGATCGAGGCGGCCAATTTCATCGAAACCATCGAAAAACGCCAGGGCCTCAAGGTCTGCTGCCCCGAAGAGATCGCGTACCTGCAGGGCTGGATCGACGCCGAGCAACTGCTGCGACTGGCCAGGCCCCTGGGCAAGAACGGCTATGGCCGTTACCTGCGCGAGGTGGCAAAACACGGAGTGGCCCGATGAGGCGCATCGACACCGACCTCGCCGGCGTGTGCGTGATCGAGCCGAAGGTGTTCGGCGACGAGCGCGGCTTCTTTTTCGAGAGCTTCAACCAGGCCCGCTTCGAGGAACTGGGCCTGGGCCGGCTGGATTTCGTGCAGTCCAACGTGTCGCGCTCGACCCGCGGCGTGCTGCGCGGCCTGCACTACCAGTGGCCCAATCCGCAGGGCAAGCTGGTCAGCGTGCTGGAAGGCGAAGTCTACGATGTCGCCGTCGACATCCGGCACGGCTCGGAAACCTTCGGTCGCTGGGCCGCGGCCATTCTCAGTGCCGACAACAAGCGCCTGTTCTGGGTACCCGAAGGCTTCGCCCACGGCTTCGCCGTGCTGTCCGACAATGCCACCTTCTGCTACCAATGCACCGCTCTGTACGATCCGGCCACCGATGCCGGCATCCGCTGGAACGACGGTGACATCGCGATCGACTGGCCGATCAGCCAGCCGGTCCTGTCCGACAAGGATGCCAGGGCACCCTTTCTGGCCGACATCGCGCCGCAGCGGCTTCCCAAACCGTAGGAGCGTTCCATGGGCCAAAGTCGCTCAGTAAGCGCCTTAGCTCGTCATCCTGGACACCGCGCAGCGGTCACCCGGGCTCCCGCCAATCCGTCATCCTGGGGCCGGCCAATGGCCGGAACCCGGGATCCATTTTGATCTTCGTTCCGCCATTCCAATATCCGGCGAAAAAACACAATGGATCCCGGGTTCCGGCCTGGCGGCCGGCCCCGGGATGACGGAAGTTTCCAGAGTGTTCGATTGCCCGGTTCAGCACGCCGCATCCCGGGCCACCTGGTTCAGTCTGCCCCCAGATCGGACCGCGACAGATCGAGCTTGTCGGCCTTCATGAACCGGGCCCCGGGCCAGGCCTTTTTCATCTGCTTGCCGAATACCTTGCCGTCACCGACCACCACCACCTTCAGATTCTTCGCACCCAGATGCTTGCGCGCGAAAGCGCGCACCTGATCGGCGTCGACCGCCTCGATGCGCTGGATGTGCTGGTTGATTTCGTCCAGTGGCACGCCGTACACGGCGCGCTCGCCAATCTGGCGGGCCAGGCCGCTGGTGGTGTCCAGACTCCGGGCGAAACTGCCGATCATGGTGGCCTTGCGAGCTTTCAATTCATCGGCCGACGGGGGGGCGTCGGCCAGCGAGGCAAACTGCTGGCGCATCAGCTTCACCACCTCGACGGCCGAGGGGTTCTTGGTCTGCGCGCTGGCCACCAGCCAGCCGCCGTCGCGCAGGGCATCCAGCGAGCTGTGGGCACCGTAACTCAGGCCGCGCTTGATGCGGATCTCCTCGTTCAGGCGGGCCGAGTAGGAACCGCCCAGCACCGCATTGCTCACCAGGCCCGCATAGTAGTCATCGGCCTTGCGGTCGATTGCCGCATGCGCGGCCACCACGCCGGCCTGTCCCGCACCGGCCTGGTCGATCACGGTCAGTGCCGCCGCCTTGCTGGCGACGTTCCTGCCTTCGACTTCGGGCAGTGGCGCAGCAGGCTTGTCCCAGGTGCCGAACGCCGTACCGGCGAGTTTCCAGGCTGTCTCGGGCTCGATGTCGCCGGCCAGTACCAGCACCGCGTTGTCGGGCCGGTACCAGCGCTGGTGCAGAGCCTTGAGATCGGCATCGGAAATGGCTTTCAGCGACGCTGCCGTGCCGGCATCGGAATGGCCGTACATGCCGCCCCCGAATACCGCGCGCCGCGCCACCATCGATGCCAGTCGACCGGGGTTTTTCATGGCCAGGCGCAGACTGTCCTCGGCCCGCTTGCGTACGCGCGCGAGTTCAGCCGGCGCAAACCTCGGGTGCATGGCCACATCGGCCACCAAATCCAGTGCATCACCGAGCTTGGGTGTGGTGACGGTAATGCCGATATCGCTCTCGTCCCAACCGGCACTGGCACGGATCGAGCCGCCCAGTGCCGCGGCCTGGTTGGCGATCTCGGTGGCGCTGCGGGTCGCGGTGCCATGGGTCAGCATCTCGGCCGTGAGACTGGCCGCGGCCGGAAGCTTCGGCGGATCGACCTCGCTGCCGGACAGGATCACCAGATTGGCGCTGACCAGCGGCAGGTCGTCCCGCCGAACCGCGATCACGCGCAAGCCGTTGTCGAGGGTGTGCTCGGCCGGTGTCGGCACCTGGATGCTTGGTGCCGGGCCGGGCTTGGGCGGCGCAGTGGGAAAATCGGTTGCGCTCTGTGCGCTGGCCGAAACCGTACCGGCCAGCAGCAACGCCGGAACCAGACGAACCGCTGTTGTCAGGGACATGTTCATTCGCCGGCCTCCTGGGTCGACTTGCCCGGTTTTTTCTGTTCGGGCAGATAGTTGATGGTGACGCTGTGGGCGCCGGTGACATATTTTTTCAGCACGCGCTGCACATCGTCGGCGGTGACTTGCTGCAGCGCTTCGAGATCGGTATTGGCACGTGCCGGATCACCCTCGTACAGTGCCGCCTGGCCCAGCGCGAAGGCCTTGCCGATCGGCGTCTGGCGCTGCTTGAGCTGGTCGGTCAGCATCTGCGTCTTGATCTTGGCCAGTTCGGTCGCGTCGATCGGCTGCGTGGCCAGCTTCTCAATGCCGGCCAGGATCGCCTTGCGTGCCTCGGCCGGCGTATGGCCGCTGGCCAGGATCGCGTAGGCCGTGAACAGGCCGGGTCCGACGCGTGAATCGGCAAACACGCCGACACTCTGGGCGAACTGCCGGTCATACACCAGCGACTGGTACAGGCGCGAGGACTTGCCACCCGCCAGAAGCTGGGCCGCGACCTCCAGTGGAATGCTGTCGGCATTGCTGGCCGGCGGGATCAGCCAGGTCATGGCCAGCGCCGGCAGCGGCGCATTGGCCGAAGTGAGATCGATCGTACGATCCCTGCTGCGCACTGGCTCTTTCACGGTGACCTGCGGAATGGCCGAATCTGGATGCGCTATCCAGCCGAAATAGTCGTTGACCCACGTGTTCATCTGCTTCGGATCGAAATCGCCGACCACGATCAGGGTGGCGTTGTCGGGCCGGTAGAAGGTCTTGTGGAAGGCGCGCACATCGGCCAGCGAGGCCGCTTCCAGTTCCGGGATGCTGCCGATGGTCGGGCGCTTGTAGGGATGCACGCGGAACGAATACTTGTCGATCGCGTTGAACAGCTTGCCGTAGGGCGGCGCCTGCACCCGCTGGCGATACTCCTCCTCGACCACGGCGCGCTCGGAGGTGAAGTTCTTTTCGTCCACGGTGAGATTGGACATGCGCTCGGCTTCGGCCCAGAGCAGGGTCTTCAGATGATTGGAAGGCACCACCTCGAAATAGTTGGTGACGTCATTGCCGGTGGACGCGTTGTTCATGCCGCCGACGGCCTCGGTCAGCTTGTCCATCTCCTCGGCCGGCATGTGCTTGGTGGACTTGAACATCAGGTGCTCGAACAGGTGCGCAAAGCCCGAACGGCCCTGCGGATCGTCCTTCGAGCCGACGTGATACCAGACCTGCACCGTGACCGTGGGACTGGAATGATCGACCAGGCTCAGCACTTGCAGTCCGTTGTCGAGGGTGCGCTGCTGGAACTTCAGCGGCGGCACTTGCAATGTTTCCGCCATGGCCGGCAGCGCCACGGCCACCAAGCCCAACATCAGAATCAATCGCACGCGCATCAGGGTGTCCCGAGGTGGAAAAGACCGAAGATACGCCCTGTCAGGAATCGCCAGCAAGTGACATTTGGCACAGCGGCGAGCGCGTGGATGGCACCCACGGCGTAGGTTGGGGTAAGCGCAGCGAACCCCAACGTTTCTTCACGACCTGTCAGCGTTGGGGTTCGCCTTTGGCTCACCCCAACCTACGAAATGCGCGTTGAATGACGGTTGTTTCTACCCGGGATGGTTGAACTGGGGCATGGGCGGGAATTGCTGGCCCTTGCGCCATTTGTCCGCATCGGGTCGGGTGTAGACGATCTTGCCGCCGACGATGGTGTAGAGCACGCGGCTGCGCAGGATCTGGTCGGCTGGCAAGGTGAGCAGGTCGCCGGAAAAGACCACGATGTCGGCCAGCTTGCCCGGCGTCAGCGAGCCCAGCTTGTCCTCCTGGAACATGGCGTAGGCATTGTTCCAGGTGTAATCGCGCAACGCTTCGCGCGGCGTCTTGACCTGATCCGGGAAGAAAGACTTGTGACCGTGGTCGTAGGCGCGGGTGAGCGCGCAGTAGTAGCCGGCAATCGGGTTGGTGTCCTCGACCGGCGTGTCGGTGCCATCGAGCACGATGGCGCCGCTGTCGATCAGCTTGCGCCACACGTAGGCGCCTTCCCGGGCCCGCTTCTCGCCGATGCGCTTGACCACCATGGGCGCATCGGAACAGGCATGGATCGATTGCATCGAGGCAATCACGCCAAGCTGGGCAAGGCGCGGGATATCGGCCAGGTTGAGGTGCTGGGCATGCTCGATGCGCCAGCGCAGGCGGTGTGCGGCCGGATCCCTGGCAAAGATCTTTTCGTACATGTCCAGCAACTCGCGGTTGGCACGGTCGCCAATGGCGTGGAAGGCCACCTGGAAGCCGTCACGGGCAGCAATCTTTGCCATCCGGGTCAAGGTCTCGATCGAATGCACCGGCTTGCCCGAGATCGCATGCTCGTCGCTGTAGGGCTTGAGAAACCAGGCGCTGCGCGTGCCCAGTGCACCGTCGGCCACGGTCTCGCCAATGCTGCGCACGGTGAAGTGGTCGTTGGCATAGCCGATGATGCGGTAGTCGGCCAGGCGCTTGTCCATGCTGGCCACGGACTCGCCATTGACGTTCAGGTACAGCCGCAGCGGCAGGCCCTTGTCGGCCTCGGACTTGAGCCAGTCGATGGTCTCGAAGTCAGCGCCCATGTCGACGAAACTGGTGATGCCCTTGCTGACTTCGTTGTGCATCGCCAGTTGCAGCGCCTTCTCGCGTCGCGCCTTGAGTTCGTCCGGCCCCAGTGTGTCCAGATACTTCCGGTAGGCCGCGAACACCGGATTGGCCGCGGTGTCGCGCAGCATGCCGATGGCGTGGCCTTTGGCGTCGCGCACGATGGTGCCGCCGGCCAGGTCGGGCGTGTCGTCGGTGATGCCGGCCAGCTTCAGTGCCGCCGCGTTGGCGTAGATGCCGTGGCCACTGGCATGGTTGAGCAGGACCGGGTTGCGCTTTGACACGGCATCCAAACCGTCCGGCAGCGGCAGGCCCTGGACATTGGGCTCGGGCACCTTGTTCCACTTGGCCTGGTGCCATCCCTGGCCGATGATCCACTGGCCCGGTTTGGCCCGGGCCACGGCCTGCTTGACCCGCTCGACGATTTCTTCCCAGTTCTTCGCCGTGCCGACATCGAGCTGCATCAGCGACATGCCGGTATCCATCAGGTGGCCGTGGCCCTCGATGAAACCGGGAGTCACGAAGGCGCCATGCAGATCCATGACCTGGGTGTCCGGGCCGACGTAGGCTTCAATGCCGGTGTCGCTGGCCAGGGCCTGGATCCGGCCATCGCGCACCGCCAGCGCCTGTGCCATGGGCTGCAGTGGATCCAGCGTGGCGATATTGGCGTTCTTCAACACCAGATCGGCCGGCGGCTGCGCCGGCGGGAAGCCATCGACCGACATGTCGGTGGCCTGCACCGGCGTGGCCAAAAACAATGCTGCTGCGGCAACCATCAAGGCAAATCGTTTCATCGCATTGGACTCCCCACGGAATTCGAACAGCCATTGAAGTCGGTTTCGGTCCCCTCTGCAAGCCTGACCTGCCAGCGTGACTTGTGGCGCATGCCGGCGCCGGGCACGGAGCGTAGGATGTCTGTCTGCACATCGGGAGGGAATCTCATGCAACGCACTGCACTGTTTGTTCTTGTCGTGTTGCTGGGCAGCACCAGCAATGGCGCACTGGCTGCCAAGGCCGACCAACCGCATGGTCATGCTTCACCCACGGCGAAGGCGATGCAGGCACTGGCCAGCGAACAGTCTTCCAGTTCCACCGGCAGCGTCAGCGTCGAAGGCCAGCGTATCGGCTACAAGGCCGTGGCCGGCACCATCGTCTTGCACGGCAACGGTGACCAGGAGCACGTCCCCACGGCGAGTCTGTTCTACGTGGCCTATTTCAAGAATGGGGCCGACGCCAGCAAGCGGCCAGTGACGTTTCTGTACAACGGCGGCCCCGGTTCGGCCACGGTCTGGCTGCACATGGGCGCCTTCGGCCCGCGCCGCGTGCTGACAAAAGACGACAGCCACACCCCGGCAGCCCCCTATCGCCTGGTCAACAACGATTACAGCCTGCTCGATGCGACCGACCTGGTCTTCATCGACGCACCGGCGACCGGCTTTTCGCGGCTGATCGCGCAGGCGCCGGACAAGGACAAGCGCGAAGCGCTGATGAAAAAGCGCAACAAGCAGTTTTTCGGTGTCGACGGAGACGGTCAGGCATTCGCCCAGTTCATCACCCGCTTTCTGAGCAAGTACGGGCGCTGGAACTCGCCCAAATACCTGTTCGGCGAGAGCTACGGCACCACCCGCTCGGCGGTGCTGGCCAACATTCTGACCAACGAAAAATCGGTTGATCTGAATGGCGTGATCCTGCTCTCGCAGATCCTCAGCTTCGACACCTCGATCGACGGCCCGGAGAACAACCCCGGCATCGACCTGCCCTACATCCTGGGACTGCCCACCTTCGCCGCCACCGCCTGGTATCACCACAAGCTGCCGCAGCAGGCTGCCGACCTGAAACCATTCGTGGCCGAAGTGGAAAAATTCGCCACCGGTGAATACGCCCAGGCTCTCATGGCCGGCGGCACGCTGGATGCCGCACGCAAGCAGGCCGTGGCGCAAAAGCTGCACCAGTACACCGGCCTGCCGGTCAAGTACCTGGTCAAGGCCAATCTGCGCGTCACCGGCGGCATGTTCGAGCACGAACTGCTGGGCGATGACAACAACACCACTGGACGTCTGGATACCCGGTTTTCCGGGCCCAGCATTGATCCGATGGGCAAGGACTCGGATTACGATCCGCAGTCCTCGGCCATCAGCTCGGCCTACGTGTCGACCTTCAATGACTACGTGCGCTCCACGCTGAAGTTTGGCAAGAACCAGCACTACCGCCTGTTTGCCGGTTTCAATCACTGGGACTTCTCGCACAAGGCACCCGGTGCGCACCGCGCCCTGCAGCAGTCGACCAACGTGATGCCGGACCTGGCCGCGGCGATGAAGACCGATCCGCTGCTGAAGGTGATGATGGTCGGCGGTTATTACGACCTGGCCACGCCGTTCTTTGCCGCCGAGCACGAACTGGATCACCTGCCGATTCCGGACGCGCTGCGCAAGAACATTTCCGTGCACCTGTATCCGTCCGGGCACATGGTCTACGCGCACCAGCCCTCGCTGAAGGCGCTGCACGACGACGTTGCCGCATTCATCCGTGCCACCAACGGCGGCTGATCGCCTGCCGCCGCATTTCTCCCGGCAAGAGCCAGGCAGGGCGCGACCATGGGGAACACGATGGAGGCGATGTCTGTCGCCTCCATCGTGCATCGGAGCCCAGGGAATCAGTACCGCCGCGCCGATGCTGTCGAAGCCGTTGGCAAAGACCACATCCAGGCTGGAGTTGTACGGGCCGTGCGCGTTGCAGAAAATCAGCGTGCCGATCTCGCCGCCGACCGACCACAACGCGAATCGGCTGGGCCCGGACCAGGTTTCCGCTGACCACGTCGGTCGTGCGCAACCGGGGCGCGGGTGCCACGGTCACGCCCGCAATCTCCCCCGCCCAGGTCAGCCCGGCAAACGCTAGCCCGGCGGGCTGCCTGTCAAAGCGGCGGTCCCGGCTTGCGCCGCACGCGCAGATGAAACTCCCAGCGCACCGGGCGCGTCACCCGGCCAGCGCCCCACGCTGCACGCACGCAGTCTTCGATCAGGCACACCGGGTCTTCCCCGTACGCCTGGAGGTATTTCTGGCTGGCCGACCACGAGCGCAGATAGGCCAGCAATTGCCGTGCATTCCACTGCATGACCATCTCGAAGCGCGGCGCTGCCAGCGGCTCGAACGGAAAGTCCAGGTCGGCATAGCCGTTGACCACCATGTCGCGTTCGGGCATCCAGTAGGGGCCGGTGAGATCGCGATACAGATGCTCGATATGGACATCGATTTCCGGCGCCACATGGCACCCGGCATAGCTCCATGCCGCAAATACGCCACCGGGGCGCAGTACCCGTGCGACTTCGGCGAAAAACGCCGCATGCTCGAACCAGTGCAGCGCCTGACCGACCGTGACCAGGTCGACACTGGCAGCGGCCAGGCTGGAATGCTCGGCCGGTTCGACCCGGTAGTGCACACGCGGGTTCGGTGTAGCCTGGGCGATCTGATCGCCGCTGGGGTCGGTGGCGACCACCTGGTCGAAGTGCCCGGCCAGCGCCACGGCCACCTGACCATTGCCGCAGCCGGGATCCCAGGCCCGCGCGCGGGACGGTGCCTGACTGGCCAGCCAGGCAAACAGGGCTGCCGGATAGGTCGGCCGCGCCTGGCGATACAGCGCGGCGTGTCCGGAAAAATGATCCTTGAAAGTCATGTGCGGCACTCGTCGAGCATCCGCCAGGCACCGGGCGCCAGGTTGGCCAGATCGTGGTTGTCGACCGCAATGCGAACCAGGCGCAGCGTGGGCAAGCCGACCGCAGCCGTCATGCGCCGCACCTGACGGTTGCGTCCTTCGCGGATGCTCAGCTCCAGCCAGCTCGTCGACACGGTCTTGCGAAAGCGCACGGGTGGGTCGCGCGGCCACAGCCAATCTGGCGCATCGAGCACACGCGCATCGGCCGGTCGGGTAACGCCATCCTTGAGCTTGACGCCGCGGCGCAGCCGCGCCAGCGTCTGCTGGTCTGGAATGCCCTCGACCTGCACCAGGTAGGTCTTGGG
Organism: uncultured Rhodanobacteraceae bacterium; assembly: GCA_965651365.1. Classification (GTDB taxonomy): domain Bacteria; phylum Pseudomonadota; class Gammaproteobacteria; order Xanthomonadales; family Rhodanobacteraceae; genus DASSBG01. The sequence continues at coordinate 11,027 of CBFGSA010000059.1, forward strand.
CCGCTTGTGACGCGGATCGGTCAGACGGTGCGCCAGCGCGCCATCGTCGGTCAACAGCAGCAGCCCCTCGCTGTCGCGATCCAGTCGACCGGCGGCATAGACCCCTGGCGGCAAGCCGAATTCAGCAAGGGTCGGACGCGGCCTGTTGCTGTTGTCGGTGAATTGGCACAGCACACCAAACGGCTTGTTGAATGCGATCAGCATTCGGCAGCGTGCAGGAGCGGGCCATGCCCGCGATGGGCCTGGAATGGGGATTCACGCTCATTGTTCGCGGGCATGGCGCTCCTACATCGGTTGTGCCGGCGATTTGTCCATGCCGCTCTTCTGGATCTGGTCGGGCTTGGGCTTGATGAAGCGCAAGGTCATCCGGTCCGACTCGCCAATCGCCTCGTATTTGGCCTTGTCCTTGTCGCCGAGTGTCAGGGTCGGCGGCAACGTCCACACGCCCTTGGCGTGGTCGTGTGTGTCCTTCGGGTTGGCGTTGATTTCGCTTTCGGCATCCAGCGTGAACCCGGCATCGGTGGCCAGCTTGATCACGTAGGCCAGCGGCAGATAGCCCGAGCCCTTGACCTTGGCCACGTCAGCGCCCTTGTCGGCGCGGTGGTCGACCACGCCAAGAATGCCACCGGGCTTGAGTACCTTGAAAAAGCCCTCGAACATGCCCGGTGCATAGCCGCCCATGACCCAGTTGTGGGCATTGCGGAAGGTCAGCACGCGGTCGGCCGAGTCGGCCGGCCCGAACACGGGATTCTTGCGATCAAACTCGATAACCTCGGCCTTGCCGAACTGGGCCGGATGCGCCTTGAACAGTTTCTGCAGGGCGGTTTCGTTCTGCGCGGCTTCGGATTGCGGCTTTTGCGGCTTCATCACGGCTGCGACGTAATGGCCGTCCACGGCCAGCCAGGGTGCCAAAATCTCGGCATACCAGCCACCACCGGGGGTGATCTCGATCACGCTCATGTCCGGCTTGACCTCGAAGAACTCAAGGGTCTGCGCCGGGTGGCGATACGTGTCCCGGGCCTTGTTGGCCGGCGAGCGCCAGGCGCCCTTGAGCACGGCATCAAGCTGTCCGGCATAAAGCTGGTCAGCGGTCACCGGCGGCGGGGCTTCATCCGGCTGATCCAGCGGGGCCGAAGTCGCGGCGGCCACACTGGCGGCGCTCGTGGGCGCGTTCGCATTGGCGGCAGGCGCGGTCGCGTCGGTCGAGGACGACTGGCATGCAGCCAGCAACAGGGTGCACAGGGTCAGACTTGCGAGCTTCAACATCTGCGTTCTCCCATGAACGGATTGTCGGCAGCCGCATCAGGGCGGCGTGCACCATTGTAGCCACCCGGACAGGGCAGTAACACCTGGCGCTTCGGCGCCTTGTCGTTTTTCACTTGCGAATGCGTATTCCAGGACAGGGTATTCCCCTGTCACCCGACCAGGAACGCACATGAAAAAGCACATTGCCACACTGACCGCCCTGCTGCTGTCCGCAGGCATGGCCCAGGCCACCAACTTCACCGTCAACAGCGAAGCCGACGTCTACGACGACAATCCCGGCGATGGCACCTGCCACGCCTATCTCGGGCTGCCAGGCGTGTGCACCCTGCGCGCGGCGATCCAGGAAGCCAATGCCCACCCGGGAACCGACACCATCTACCTGAGCCAAGGGCAGACCTATACTCTGACCCGCAGCGGCATTGACGACAATGCCGGCAGTGGCGATCTCGACATCACCGATGACGTGAACATCATTTTCTTTGCCAGCGGCCAGCGGCCGGTGGTGGATGCCAACGGCCAGGAGCGCGCCTTCGAGATTCACTCCGGCAGCGTGACGCTGTTCGGCTTCGACATCACCGGCGGCGACGCCACGGTACCGGGTGACGCGGCCGGCGGCGCGGTGGCGGTGAACTTTGGCGCTGGCAACGTGTTCCTGTCGGTCATGCGCATGTACGGCAACCGCGCCAACTTTGGCGGCGCGCTGTACAACGACGGCCCTGCCACGACGCTGTACGCCAGCGAGCTGTACGACAACGAGCACGTCTCCGGTTTCGCCAACAGCTCCAGCAGTGCGGTACGCAACCGCGGCACGCTGACGATTGATTCGAGCAGCATTTTCGCCAACGCCCGCAGCGGTGGCTTCAACGCGATCGCGGTCAGCAATTACCCGCCCAATACAGGCACGCCCACGCTGACCGTCATCAACAGCACCATCGCCAGCAACACCGGCAACGGCCTGCTCAGCGCAGACGACTCGACGCTGACGCTGCGCAACACCACCATCGCCGGCAACAGCGGGGTGGGCATGCAGATCACCGGACTGGACGGCGAAGTCTTCATGCGCAACAGCGTCATTGCGCACAACGGCACCGCAGACTGCGCGATATCCACAGCCACGTCAATCTTGAACAACAACCGCTACAACATGGACTCGGACGACACCTGCGAACTGTCCGGCGGTTCATCCAACTATCCGGCCACCGACCCGCGCCTGACGCCACTGGCCTATCGCGGTGGCCTGACCATGGTCAGCTGGCCACTGACCGACAGCCCGCTGATCGACATGGGTCATCCGGTCATCGGCATCATCGGCTGCGAGGACGACGACCAGCACTTTCAGGACAGGCCGGTCGACTTCGACTTCAGCGGCAACGCCCGCTGCGATGTCGGCGCGGTCGAGCTGAGCGACGACGTGGTGTTCCACGATCCGTTCGATCGCCTGTAGTGGCGGAGGCGCAAGCGCTTGCAAAATGGCCTGTGCCGGGGCAGTCTTGCGTGACCTGCAGGCCCGTGGAGGCCGGGATGGTGCAAGGCCGCGATTCGACCCGGGGGGATCGGCCCGCCGGAGCTTCGGCGCCGGCGGTGCTCGCGAGCAGCTTTCCTCCCGTGTATGCCGAGCTCAAGGGCCTGGCCCACGCGGCGCTCAGGCGCATGCGCCCCGGTGCGACGCTGTCCACCACCGGCCTGGTACACGAGGCGTGGCTGAAACTGGTCGATGCGCCGGATCTGAAGCTGGAAAGCCGCGAGCACCTGCTGGCGCTGTGCGCCCGCGCCATGCGCCAGATCGTGGTCGATCACGCGCGCCGGCGCCTGGCCGACAAGCGCGGCGGTGGCCGCACCCGACTGTCGCTGAGCGCGGTGCAGCCGGACAGCGGTGACCGCCCCGAGCAGGTACTGGCGCTGGACGAGGCCATCAGCGCGCTGGCCGAGCGCGACCCGCGCCTGGTCGAACTGATCGAACTGCGCGTGTTCGCAGGCCTGTCCACCAGCGAAGCCGCCGACGTGCTGGATCTGAGCGTGCGCAGCGTGCAGCGCGACTGGTTGCGCGCGCGTGCCTGGATCGGTGCGGCGCTGATGACCGATCCGGCCCCGCCTGCGGCGGGCGGATGAACCTGCCCGACGCCCGCCGCTGGCAGCAGCTTGATGCGGCACTGCGCTGCCTGCTGCCGCTGGATGGCCCGGCGCGCGAAGACTGGCTGGTCACGCGCTGCGACGCGGACCCAGCCATGGCGCGTGAACTGCGCGTCCTGCTGGAGCGTGCCGAACATGCAGCCGGGCCGCTGGAACAGGCCCAGGCAGTACATGCCGGAGCCGCGGGCGAACCAGCCCCGCGCGCCGGCGACATGATCGGCGCATGGCGTATCGTGCGCACGCTGGGCGCCGGTGGCATGGCCGAGGTATACCTGGTCGAACGCGAGCATGACGGCGTCACCCAGCGCGGCGCGCTGAAGCGAATGCATCTGGGTCCGGGCAGTGGCGGCCAGGCACGCTTCGAACGCGAGCGCGCGATCCTTGCGTCCCTGAGCGACGCACGCATCGCCCGCTACTACGATGGCGGCATCGACAACCAGGGCCGACCGTGGCTGGTGATGGAGTATATCGACGGCCAGCCGCTGGATGCATGGTGCCAGGCGCAGCACCTGGATCTGCGCCAGCGGCTGGCCCTGTTCCGTCAGATCGCCGGCGCGGTGGCGCACGCTCACCGCCACCTGATCGTGCACCGCGACATCAAGCCGGACAACGTGCTGGTCAGCGCCGACGGCCAGTTGAAACTGCTCGACTTCGGCATCGCCAAACCCCTCCAGACCGAACCCGGCGACATCAGCCGCACCCGCACCGGCGTGCTGGCCCTGACCCCGCGCCACGCCAGTCCCGAGCAGTTGCGCGGCGCGGCCACCAGCACCGCCACCGACGTGTTCCAGCTCGGCCTGCTGCTGTACGAACTGGTCTGCGGCACGCGCCCGTTTGCCGGGCACGAGTCCGATCCGGTGGCCCTGCAACAGGCCCTGTGCGAGATCGAACCGCCGCCACCCAGCCAGCACCTGCCGCGGCAGGCACGCGATGGTCTGCCGCCGCGCGCCCGCGTGCGCGGCGACCTCGACCGGATCGTGATGCTGGCCCTGCGCAAGGATCCGGCGCAACGCTATGCCAGCGTCGAACGCCTGGACGCGGACATCGGCCACTGGCTGGCTGGCCGCCCGGTCAGCGCACGCGGCGACGCCGCGGGCTACCGCCTGCGCCGCTTTCTCGGCCGCCACCGTTTGGCAACCGCTGCCGTGGCTGCGGCTGCACTGGTGCTGGTCGCGGCCAGCATTGCACTGGCGCTGCAGAATGCACGGGTGCGGGCCGAACGGGACAGCGCGCGCCGGGAAGCTGCCAAGTCGGCGGCGGTGCGCGACTTTCTGGTTGGCATCCTCGGCGACGCCGACCCCGGCCACACCCAGGGCGAGAACATCCGCATCGGTCAGGTACTCGATGCGGGCCGGCAGCGCATCGGCCACAGCTTTCAGGCACAGCCGCGCGTGCGCGCCGAAATGCTGCACACCCTGGGCCGCGTGTACCACGCGCTGGGCCGCCATGACCGCGCACGCACATTGGTGGGCCAGGCGGTGGCACTGCGCCGGCAGTGGCCGGACCAGCGCGCCGACTACGCGCGCAGCCTCACCGAACTGGCCGGCATCGAACGCGACGACAGCCATCTGGACCGCGCCGTGACGCTGGCGCGACAGGCGATCGCCGCCGCCGGCGAGGATGTGCAGGCCAGCGCCCTGGCCTGGAACGAACTGGGTGTGGACTTGCTGATGCGCGACAAGAAAATGCACGATGCGCGCGCGGCGCTGGACACGGCGCTGGCCGGCTATGCGCGCTGGCCCACGCCCGATCCGGTGCGCCGCGCCATCGCGCGTGGCAACCTGGCCGTGATCGACTATCGCGACGGCCACTACGATACAGCAGCCCGCGGCTATCGCCAGGCGCTGGCAGTGCTGGCCCCCAAGCTGGGCGATCGTCACCCGGAAGTGACCGGCCTGCTGTACAACCTGGCCCGGCTCGATGAGCAGCGCGGCCAGTACGATGATGCAGCAGCGCTGTTGCGGCGCGTGCTGGCGGCCGAGACCGCGGTACTGGGCGCCGCCAGTCCCGACGTGGCGATCGATCGCACCCGGCTGGCCTACGTCGAACGCGAGCGCGGCCATCTGGCGGACGCAGCAGATGGCTTCGCCACCGCGCTGGCGGTGCTGCGCGCGCGCCTGCCCGCCGAGCACAAGCGCATCGCCGAGAACCTGATGGGCTACGCCGAAACCCTGGTCGACCAGGGTCGGCCGCAGCAGGCCGCCAATCACATCGACGAGGCCATCGGCATTCTGCGCCAGCACTTCCCGGCCGACGACTGGCGCGTGGCCGAAGCGATGCGCATCCAGGCGCGGGCCTGGGCCGCGCAGGGGCGGCGCGCGCAGGCCCTGGCTCAGCTCAAGGCCATCGGCCCGGTCCTGCTGGCGCAACCGGCGCCCTACCCGGCCCGCTACCGCGCCAGCCTGACCGCAGCACAGACGCACGCAAGCACTCCGTAAACCCGCACAAGGGCCCAGGACTTGATCCGGGAAGCGGGGCCGGGGAACGGATGACGTCCAATCCATGACACCGACGGAAGCCATCCATGTCGCATCCGGCCACCGAACGCGTATTCGCCCATGTGAGGATAGCCACCACGGGAGAAACCGCATGACATCGCATACACGTTGGCTGGTGCCGTGCGCATTTGCCGTTTTGCCGGTGCTGGCCGCACTGTCGCGCCCGGCCGCGGCCACGACGACCACGATCTGGGTCGGCGCCGACGGCAACTGCGACACCGCCAGCCTGGCCGGCGCCATCGCCAGCGCCTCCACCAGCGCCGACGACTACACCCTGATTCGCGTGGCCAACACCGGCCAGGACTACAGCAACCTCAACCTCAGCATCATCAACCGCAACATCAATCTCAACGGCGGCTACGCGCATTGCCACGACAGCGACGCGCCGGGCCGGACCGTGGTCGCGGG
>CBFGSA010000060.1:0-17221 GCA_965651365.1 uncultured Rhodanobacteraceae bacterium
GCGCTTCCACACCCCCATCCGCGGCTGCGCCGCGGATCGCCCCCTGACTCAGGGGTGTGATAGCCCTGCTGCGCATGGCTATCCCCAAAGATTTTGCTGCGCAAAATTTTGGGCCCCACATGCGCTTCCACACCCCCATCCGCGGCTGCGCCGCGGATCGCCCCCTGACTCAGGGGGCTGTCAGGGCCGGGAGTTTCGAGGGCGTACCTTGTGCGTCCAGATTTCCCTGAAATCATTTAGCTGCAAGGCCGCGCATCGTCGCGGCCTTGTCACATTCGGCGACAGGAAATGTGTTCGATGCCATTCAACCGGCACCTGCCCTGGCCGGTTTTTTGTGTCGGCTACGTTACTTTGGGCGTGGCACGACTCGAACTGACGCCACACACATCTCGACCCAGGTCCACCCGCCACGTCGACATGGGCTCAAGAAAACCCGACCAATCAGGGAGATATCATGTTCACGCGATTCACCATCACGATCCTGCCCGTACTTGCGCTGGCGCTGCTCGGCGCCTGTTCGTCGTCTTCCGGCGATGCCGCCGCGAAGACCGAGTCGAAGCCGGCCAACTCCGCTTTGGAGAAGGCCTGGAGCAAGGCCCGCGCCGGCGAGAATCCCGCCAATGCCTGCGCCGTGGTCAAGGGCAGCCTGCTCACCGACGAAAGCGAGGCGGCGCGCAAGGCGACGGACCAATGCAACTACGACATTCCGGTGAAGTACTTCAACGTGTTGCTCGACCAGGTCGATGCCGGTTCGCTGACCTGCAGTCAGTTCATGGTGCGCATGTCCACGCAGCTAAGGTCCATGACCATGTCGATGGGCGGACTCAAGCAGGCTGCCAGAAAATCGGCGAATGGCGAGGACAGCACCGAGTCGGCCACTGGTACCATCACCAGCGCCGTCACGTCCGATAACACCCAAAGCGCACGCGAAAAGGTCAAGGCGGCTCTGTCCGAGCGCGCCACGACAGTCTGTCCGGACCTGGAAATGCTGTTCCAGCAATGATCGACCACAAACCCCGGCTTTTCGATCCCGAAGGCATAATTCCCAATCCCTGAGCGGCGCCCGAACCCGCTACAATGCGCGGGTTTGCCAATACGATTCGGGATTCGAACATGAGCAGCGACCTCAAGTACAAGCGCATCTTGCTGAAACTGTCCGGCGAGGCGCTGATGGGTCAGGAGGACTATGGCATCGATCCCAGGGTGATCCAGCGCCTGGCGCGCGAAATTATCGAAGCGCGTCAGGCCGGCGCCCAGGTCGGCGTGGTGATCGGTGGCGGCAACATTTTCCGCGGCGCAGGTCTGGCCGCCAGCGGCATGGACCGCGTCACCGGCGACCACATGGGCATGCTGGCCACGGTGATCAATGCGCTGGCAATGCAGGACGCGATCGAAAAGCTGGGCGGCTATGCACGCACCATGAGTGCGATCAAGATCAACGAGGTGTGCGAGGACTTCATTCGCCGCCGTGCCATCCGCCACCTGGAAAAGGGCCGCATCGTGCTGTTTGCGGCCGGCACCGGCAACCCGTTCTTCACCACCGACTCGGCCGCTGCCCTGCGCGCCATCGAGATTGGCGCCGAGCTGCTGCTCAAGGCCACCAAGGTCGATGGCGTGTACTCGGCCGACCCGGCCACCGACAGCAATGCCAAGCTGTATGACCACCTCAGCTACAAGGAAGTGATCCGCAGCAACCTGCAGATCATGGACACCAGCGCCATTGCTCTGTGCCGCGACCACCGCATTCCCTTGCGCATCTACAACCTGGACAAGTCCGGTGCCCTGATGCGTATTCTCAAAGGCGAGGACATCGGCACCCTGGTGGATTCGGTGTAGGGCGGGAGCAGCAAGGCGCATCCCGCATTGCGGGCAACTTGCAGCCGGCAGGATGCGCCGCTACGCGATTCCGCCCGCCCTGCCTGAATCCGGCACATCGAGTCCCGAGTCCCGAGTCCCGATGTTGCTATACTCGCCCGGATACCAACGCACCCGGATAGTTCCCATGCTCGACGAGATCAAGAAAGGCGCACGCGTTCGCATGAACAAGAGCGTCGAATCGCTGAAAAACGAACTGCAGCGCCTGCGTACGGGGCGCGCCAGCGTGGCGCTGGTGGAAACCATCAAGGTGCCCTACTACGGCTCGGAAATGCCACTGAACCAGGTGGCCAATGTGGTCGTCAGCGACTCCCGCACACTGACCATATCGCCGTGGGAGAAGGACATGGTCAAGGAAGTGGAGAAGGCGCTGCTGGCCTCGGACATCGGCATCACGCCGAACACGGCGGGCACCACGATTCGCCTGATCATGCCCGCGCTGACCGAAGAGCGCCGCCGCGAGCTGGCCAGGCATGTCGGCCACGAGGCCGAAAATGCCAAGATTGCGGTGCGCAACATCCGCCGCGACGCGATGCAGCAGGTCAAGGATTTGCTCAAGGACAAGGAAATTTCCGAGGACGACCAGCATCGTGCGGACGACGAGATCCAGAAACTGACCGATCAGTTCACCGACAGCATCGACGAGGTCGCCAAGGGCAAGGAAGACGAACTGATGGCCATGTGACGGCCACCTGTCCCCATGCCTGCAGATTCATCCGATCCCAGCCGCGTGCCGCAGCACGTTGCCATCGTCATGGACGGCAATGGCCGCTGGGCGCGCCAGCGTCACCGTCCGCGCAGCTTTGGCCACCATGCCGGTCAGAAGGCTCTGCGCAACACGGTCGAGTTCTGCCTGCGCCAGGGCATTGCGCACCTGACCCTGTTCGCCTTTTCCAGCGAAAACTGGAAGCGCCCTGCCGACGAGGTCGGTGCCCTCATGGAGCTGTTCCTCAATGCGCTGGATCGCGAAGTGGATGAGCTGCACGGCTACGGCGTGCGCATCCGCTTTGTCGGCGAGCTGTCAGCTTTCAGCGAGCCGCTGCGCATGCGCATGGCAGCGGCCAGCAAAAAGACCGCCGCCAATGACAAGCTCATCGCCAATATCTGCGTCAACTATGGCGGGCGCTGGGACATTGCCCAAGCCGCGCGCCGCATCGCCGTGGCGGCGGGCAACGGCGATCTGGCAGTCGGCGACATCAACGAACATGCCCTGGCCAACTTCATGTGCCTGGCACGCCAACCGGCACCCGATCTGCTGATCCGCACCGGGGGCGAGCGGCGCATCAGCAACTTCCTGCTGTGGCAGATTGCCTATACAGAGCTGTACTTCACCGATACCCTGTGGCCAGACTTCGACGCCGATTGCCTGCGCGAGGCCATCGACGACTTTGCCAGGCGCCAGCGCCGCTATGGCGCCACGCCGGAACAGGCACAAACCTGAACCGAGCTCCTCCAGAGGAAACGGATGCTGCTGCAACGGATCATCACCGCACTAATACTGGCACCCTTGGCCGTCCTGGGCGTGCTGTTTCTGCCGGCACCGGCGATGGCCATCGTGGCCGGCCTGATTTTCGTGCTGGGCTTTGGCGAGTGGCTGATGCTGGCCGGCTACCGCGGCAAGCTCCCCCGGCTGCTGGGCGCGGTGCTGCTGTCCGTAGCCCTGGCTGCCCTGTATCTGTACTGCAAGCCCTGGCTGGCGCCGGCACTGCTGATCATCGGTTCCGCCTGGTGGCTGCTGGTGATCCTGTGGCTGTGTAACATCAGCCTGCTGGCTGCGCCGACGCGGGAAAACAGCGCGCTCAAACTGCTTGCAGGCCTGCTCACCGTGGTGCCTGCCTGGGCCGCGATGCTCTGGCTGCACGAACACACTCACTACGGAATATGGCTGCTTGTCGCACTGCTGATTGTGTGGGGCGCAGACACCGGCGCCTATTTTGCCGGCACCCGGTTTGGCAAGCGCAAGCTGGCGCCACGGATCAGCCCGGGCAAGACCTGGGCGGGCGTGTACGGCGCCCTGGGCTTGTCGCTGCTGGTCGCGCTGGTGGCCGGCCTGCTGCTGGAACTGCCCGCCGCGGCATTGATTGGTCTGCTGGCACTGACCCTGGTCGCGGTGGCCCTGTCCATTGTCGGCGACCTGCTGGAAAGTCTGCTCAAACGCCATGCCATGGTCAAGGACTCGGGCAGCCTGTTCCCCGGTCACGGCGGCCTGTTTGATCGGCTGGACAGCGTTTGCGCGCTGTTGCCGGTGTTTGCCTTGGGCGTGTGGGCGCTGGGCTTGTGAGGTCGCGGGACAATGGCACATTTTCGGGATCGTCCGCGATGAGGTTTGGCTGGAATGTCTGGATCGGGACCCGGGACCCGGGACCCCGGGTGAGCCGGACCGAACTGCCAGTGGCAGTTCGCAGTCGGCGAACAACCGGCCATGCGCCCGGAGCACCGCTCCGGGCGCCGAAGCCAGGAGGGCGCAGGCAGGACTTTCTTCGCGGAGCCGGAGGCGCAGCGGGGAAAGGCCGGGCCGGACAACGCCCGCCATGGGCGGCTGCTTGCGCTACAACAAAGAACCATGCCCAAGACAGCGACACCACCAGCTTCCTTGTGGCGAACTGCCGCGCAAGTGCTGGATCCCCATGAAGCAGGTTGCGATTCTGGGTGCAACGGGCTCGATCGGGGCCAGTGCGCTGGATGTGATCGCGCGCCACCCGGAGCACTTCCGGGCCAGCGTGCTCAGTGCGCATCAGAACGTGGATGCACTGGCAGACCTGTGTGCAAAGTATCGCCCAGGCGTGGCAATCATTGCCGATGCCGCGCGCAAGGATGCCCTGGCGGCAGCATTGCGCGAGCGGGGCGTGGGCTGCGCGGTGGCAGCCGGCCCCGAGGCGCTATCCGAAGCGGCTGGCAGCAGCGCCTGCGACACGGTGATCGCCGCCATTGTCGGTGCCGCCGGATTGCAATCGACCCTGGCCGCAGCGACTGCAGGCAAGCGACTGCTGCTGGCCAACAAGGAGGCGGTGGTGATGGCCGGCCCGCTGTTGCGGCAGGCGCTCAGGGAAGGTGGCGGCACGCTGATCCCGGTCGATTCCGAACACAATGCGCTGTTCCAGTGCCTGCCGGCCAGGCACGATGATTTGGCCGCTGCAGGGGTCCGGCGGCTGCTGCTGACGGCCTCCGGCGGGCCATTCCGCGGCTGGAGTCGCGATGCACTCGCCAGCGTCACGCCAGACCAGGCCTGTGCCCACCCCAACTGGGCCATGGGCCGCAAGATCTCGGTCGACTCGGCCACCTTGATGAACAAGGGTCTGGAGGTGATCGAGGCCCATGTACTGTTCAATGCACCGATTGACGCGATTGAAGTCGTGGTGCATCCGCAAAGCGTGATCCATTCCCTGGTCGAGTACGTCGACGGCTCGCACCTGGCCCAGCTCGGCAACCCGGACATGCGCACCGCGCTGGCCCACGCGCTGGCCTGGCCCGACCGAGTGGGAGCAGGAGTCGGGCCCCTAGATCTGGCAGCAATCGACCGCCTCGACTTCGAGGCGCCGGACACCGGCACCTTCCGCTGCCTGCCCCTGGCCTGGCAGGTGCTGCGTGTCGGCGGCGACGCCGCTACCGTCTTGAATGCCGCCAACGAGGTCGCTGTTGCCGCCTTCCTCGAAGGCAAACTGCCCTTTCTGGCAATTGCGGAAGTCATCGAGGCCACCCTGGACCGGTTGTCGCCCGAGCCAGTGACCGATATCGACACTTTGGTTCAGCGCGATTTAACGGCGCGCGAAGCAGCTCGAAGTATCATGGGCAGCCGTTTTGCCCCATGATGGGCACCACCTTTCACGCCATCCGCGATGTGATGTATCCCTGGTCGGACACGCGGATGGCAGGATTCTGACTGCATGACTGAAGTACTTGGCTCAATCTGGTGGATGATCGTGACCCTGGGTCTGCTGGTGACTTTTCACGAGTTTGGCCATTTCTGGGTCGCGCGCCGCTGCGGCGTCAAGGTGCTGCGCTTCTCGGTAGGCTTCGGCAGTGCGCTGTGGAAGCACAAGGCCAAAAGCGGCACCGAATTCTGGATCGCCACCATTCCGCTGGGTGGCTATGTCAAGATGCTGGATGCCCGCGAGGGCGACGTGCCCGATGCGGAAAGGGGCGAGGAGTTCAGCAGCCAACCGGTGTGGAAACGCATTGCCATCGTCATCGCCGGCCCGGCCTTCAACCTGATCTTCGCCATCGCCGCCTTCTGGCTGATGTTCACCATCGGCAAGCCGGATGTGGCGCCGATCATCGGCACGCCGCACGGGCTGGCCGCCGAAGCCGGCCTGCACAACGGTGATCGCATCATCGGCATCAACGGCAACCCGGTCGAAACCTGGACCGGCGCGCTGGACCAGTTGTCGGAAGGCATCCTGTTGCGAGAGCCGGTTTCGATCACCGTCGAGTCGGCCGGTGATTACCAACGCACCCTGCAGTTGTCGCTCAACAAGCTGCCGGCCGATGGCGACATGGGCCAGGCCATGGCGCAGATCGGCCTGGGGCTGCAACCGCCACCGGCGCGTGCGGGCAAGGTCCTGCCGGATTCGCCCGCTGCCGCGGCCGGGCTGAAAGTCGGCGACCTGATTGTGTCCATCAACGGCAAACCGGTGCACGGCTTTTCCGAGCTGGGCAGCATGATCAACAAGCAGGCTGCCGAAAACCCGCGCCTCACGCTTGGCATCGAGCGCACGGGCAGCGCCCTGAGGCTGCCGGTCACGGCGCACCGCAGCCACCCCGACAGCGGTCCGGAGCGCTGGACCATCGGTATCGCCGCAGCACCGCTGGAAAGGGCCACCCTGCGCTACGGCCCCCTGCGCTCGATCGGTGCCGCGATCGCCACGACCTGGGACAAGACCGCCATGACCTTCCGCATGATCGGCGGCATGCTCAGCGGCCAGGCCTCGGCGCGCAATCTGTCCGGCGTGATCACGATTGCCCAAGTCGCCAATACCTCGGCGCAGATGGGCCTGGCCTGGTTTCTCGATTTTCTCGGCCTGATCTCGCTCAGCCTGGCCATTCTCAACATTCTGCCCATTCCCCTGCTGGACGGCGGCCACCTGCTCTACTACCTTGTCGAACTGGTCAAGGGCAGCCCGGTCAGCGAGAACGCCATGATCGCCGGCCAGTACATCGGCATGGCACTGCTGGCTGCATTGATGGGTCTGGCGTTCTACAATGACATATTGCGTCTGGTGACCTGAGCTCCATGGTTAGCCGACATTCCTGCTTTTCACTCTAGTTTTCGGAATCGACGATGAAGCGAGTCGCCGCCCTGATTCTTTTTGCCTGCATGGCCGCCAAGGCGCAGGCTGCATTTGCGCCCTTTGTGGTGTCCGACATCCGCATCGACGGCCTGGAACGGATCTCGGCGGGTACGGTATTGACCTACCTGCCGGTCGAGAAAGGCGACACGCTGACCGAGGAGAAGGTGCAAAAGGCCATCCGCGCACTGTTCCAGACCGGATTTTTCAAGGACATTGCCTTCGACCAGCAGGGCAATATCCTGGTCATCAAGGTGCACGAACGGCCAGCCATCTCCAAGATCAACCTGCGCGGCAACAAGGACATCAAGAGTGACGACCTGCTCAAGGGCCTCAAGTCCATGGGCATGGCCGAAGGCCAGACTTTCGACCGGATGTCGCTGGACCGGATGCAGCAGGAGCTGATCCGGCAGTACTACAACCGCGGCAAGTACAACGTCTCGGTCGAGCCACACGTGGTCAATCTGGACCGCAACCGCGTGTCCATCGACATCGAAATCCACGAAGGCAAGGCCGCACGCATCAAGCGCATCAACATCGTCGGCAACAAGACCTACACCGACAAGCAGATTCGCAAGAGCTTTGAATCCAACACCAGTAACTGGACCTCCTGGTACAGCAAGGACGACCAGTACTCGCGTGAAAAGCTGTCGGGCGATCTGGAAAAACTGTCCAATTTCTATCTTGACCGTGGCTACGCGGATTTCAACATCGACTCCACCCAGGTCACCATCAGTCCCGACAAGCGCTCAATGTACATCAGCGCCGACGTCGAGGAAGGCGCCAAATACAAGATCAGCGACGTCAAGCTGCTGGGCAACCTCGTCCTTCCACGCGACAGCATCGACAGGATGGTTCTGGTGCACAAGGGCCAGAACTTCTCCCATGCGCTGATGCAGGTAACCAAGCGCGGCATCGTGGCGCTTCTCAGCAACATCGGCTATGCCTTCGCGGACGTGGCGATCATTCCGCGTCTGAACCGTGAGGATCACACGGCCGAAGTCAGCTTCTACGTCAAGCCCGGGCCACGGGTCTATGTGCGCCGCATCAACTTCACCGGCAATGCCAGCACGCGCGACAACGTCGCACGCCGGGAAATGCGCCAGTTTGAAGGCGGCTGGTACTCCCAGGCCGCGATCGACCGCTCGAAGTCTCGCCTGATGCGTACCGGCTACTTCAAATCCGTTGATATTGATACCAAAAAGGTACCTGGCAGCAAGGACCAGGTTGACCTTGACATCAGCGTCGAAGAGCAGTCCGCAGGCAGCCTGCAGTTCGGCCTGGGCTACTCGCAGCTCAGCGGCATCATCGGCAGCTTCTCGGTCTCGCAGAACAACTTTCTCGGCACCGGCAATCAGTTTGCTGCGCAGCTGCAGCGCAGTTCCTATCTGGAACAGTACAACCTGTCCTACCTTGACCCCTACTTCACGGACAGTGGGGTCAGCGTCGGCTACAACCTGCAGTGGAGCCAGCTTGATCAGGGCAACGCCAACATCGCCGACTACCTGTACAGCAATCGGTCCTTCGACACCCATTTCGGCATCCCGCTGAGTGAGAACAACTCGATCAGTGTCGGACTCGGGATCAGCAGCAACACCTTGAGCTTTTCGCGCCTTGCGACACCACCGGCCCTTGTCGACTACATCGATGCTCTCGGGCATCGCACCATCCATTCGTGGACGGGCAGCATTGGCTGGGGACGCGACACACGCAATCGCTATTTCCTGCCCACACGTGGTGGCTCCCAGACGTTGTCGGCCCGGGTGGCCCTGCCCGGCTCGACGGTCGAGTTCTACAAGCTCTTCTACAATATCAACCACTACTGGCAGATGCCCAAGGGCTTTGTGCTTTACGCTTCCGGTTCCACCGGCTATGGCGACACCTACGGCAAGAACTCGGACATTTCCCTGCCCTACTGGCAGAACTACTATGCCGGCGGTGTGGGTGACGTGCGTGGCTACCGCGACAACACGCTGGGTCCACGTGTGCCGGTACCCGGAACAACGAGTTACGATGTTCCCATCGGTGGCGCGTTCAAGGTTCTGGGTACCGCCGAGCTGTATTTCCCCATCCCGGCCCTGCAAAACAGCACCACGGCCCGCATTGGTGCATTTGTGGACGTGGGCAACGTGTTCAGCGACTTCAACAGCTTCTCCACGCGCGGCCTGCGCGCCTCGGCCGGCCTGACCCTGAAATGGCGTGCGCCAGTGGGGCCGATATCGATCAGCATTGCCCAGCCGCTGCATTATCAGGACAAGGATCGCCGCTATCTGGAACGCATCCAGTTCACGTTCGGCAGCCAGTTCTGAGCAACACGACCTCGGATTCGATCGCCTGCGCGAGGTACAGCACTGTTTCTCCGGATGCGGCTTGCTAATATGTGCGCGATGTCGTGATGGCGACAATCCAGCACAATGGGAGCACCGGGTGAAGGCAGCAACACGACAACTGATCGGCAGGATGCTGATTGCGTGCCTGCTCCTGCCCATGCTGGCACAAGCACAGAGCAGCCCGCGCATCGGCTACGTGGACATGAAGCGCCTGCTCGACCAGGCGCCCCAGGTACAACAGGCGCATGATCGGCTGCAGGAAGAATTCGCCAGCCGCGACGAGGCATTGCAAAAGCAGCAGGATCGCCTGGAAGCACTACGCGCATCGCTGGACAGTGACCGCGACTCGCTCACGGCCGACCAGCTTGCCACCCGCCAGCACGAAGTTGACGTGCTGGCCGGCAGCGTGCGTCGCGCCCGCGAACGGATGCAGAAAGACCTGAAGGAGCGCAGCACCCAGGAACTGGACAAGAGCTGGCAGACCGTCAGCAATGCAGCCGTGGAATACGCCCGCAGCCACGGTTACGATCTGCTACTGCCCAGCCCGGTCATCTACGCCAGCCCCAAGGTCGACATCACCGATGCCATCTTGCAGCAACTCCGCCGCGAAGATCAGGTCGGGACAAACACTCGATGACTGAGCTCGACAGACCGGGAGGATTGTGAATGATGCCGGCGAGTTGGACCGTGGCTGAAATTGCCGAGAACTTCTCCCTGAAACTGTGCGGTGACGGCACCACGCGCATTCATGGCGTCGCATCGCTGGCGCGGGCCGAAAAAGGCCAAATCAGCTTTCTTGCACGCCAGCGCCACGCAAGGCAGTTGGCCAACTGCCGCGCTTCGGCGGTGATCATTGCCTCAGGCGTTTCCGTCGATACGGCCTGCGCCTTGTTGATCAGCGAGAACCCCGCACTGGCCTTCGCACGCGTTGCAAGCCTGTTCGAACGGGGAGTGGATCGGACGCCGGACATGCATCCCAGCGCCGTCATCGACGCTGCGGCACAGATCAGCGGGAGCGCCCGCATCGGTGCCCATGCCGTTATCGCCGCGGATGTGGATATTGCCGCAGGTGCCGTCATCGAGGCCGGTTGTCACATCGGTCCAGGCTGCCACATCGGTCCCGATTGTCACCTGATGCCCGGGGTTACCCTGGTTCAGGACGTGCATCTGGGCGCGCGGGTCATCGTCCATCCCGGTGCCGTACTCGGCTCGGACGGATTTGGCCTGGTGCCCGATGGCGACGCATGGGTCAAGGTTCCCCAGCTCGGTCGGCTGCTGATCGGCGACGACTGCGAGATCGGCGCCAACACCTGCATCGACCGCGGCGCGCTGGATGACACCGTGCTGGAGAATGATGTGCGACTGGACAACATGATCCATATTGCACACAACGTGCACGTGGGCGCCCACACCGCCATGGCCGGCTGCGCCGCCGTGGCCGGCAGCGCCCGAATCGGCCGCCATTGCCAGATCGGAGGTGGTGCCGGCATCCTCGGTCACATTCGAGTCGCCGACCGGGTTACCATTACCGCCAGGACCCTGGTGACCCACTCGATCACCGAGGCCGGAACCTGGTCATCCGGCACGCCGCTGCAACCCAATGGATTGTGGCGCCGGAATGCCGTTCGCCTGAAACAACTCGATGACATTGCCCGACGCGTGGCAAGACTGGAAAAGGACATTGGTCATGACTGACAACAACGCCACACCGGATCTGCCGGTCGACGTGAACCGCATCGCACAGATGCTGCCGCACCGCTATCCGTTCCTGTTGGTGGACCGGGTGCTGGAGTGCGAGCCTGGCAAACGCCTGCGCGCGATCAAGAACGTGACCGTCAACGAGCCCTTCTTCCAGGGTCATTTCCCCGGTAACCCGGTGATGCCAGGCGTATTGATCATCGAAGCCATGGCGCAGGCTTCGGGCGTGCTGGTGCAACTGTCCGCCTCCGAACGCCAGGCCGCGCCGCTGTATTACCTGGTCAAGGTCGACAAGGCGCGCTTTTCGCGCACCGTGGTACCTGGTGACCAGTTGGTGCTTGAAATCACGCAAAAGCGCATGCTGCGCCGCATGGGCCTGTTCGAGTGCCGTGCCCTGGTGGACGGCGCCGAAGCCGCCAGTGCCGAAGTCCTGTGCGCCGAGCGCAGCGAAGGATGATTCACGCCAGCGCCCATATTGATCCCAAGGCCCGCCTGGGCGAGCGCGTCAAGATCGGTGCCGGCACCGTCGTTGGTGCGGATGTGGAAATCGGCGACGACTGCGAAATCGGGCCGCATGCGGTGATCGAAGGGCCGACCCGGATTGGCCACGAAAACCACATCTGGCAATTCGCCTCGCTTGGCAGCGAACCGCAAGACAAGAAATTCAGTGGTGAGCGGACCGAGCTGGTCATCGGCAACCGCAACGTGATCCGCGAGTTCTGCACCTTCAGTCGTGGCACCGCTGATGGCGGCAGCATCACGCGGATCGGCGACGACAACTGGATCATGGCCTATGTGCATATCGCCCACGACTGCATCATTGGCAACAACGTCACCTTTGCCAATGCCGCCTCGCTGGCCGGACATGTGCAGGTCGACGATCACGTGATCTTCGGCGGCTTCACCCTGGTGCACCAGTTCTGCAAGGTCGGCCGCCACGCCTTCACCTCGATGGGTTCAGTGATCAATCGCGACGTGCCACCGTTTGTCACCGTAGCCGGCAATTTCGCAAAGCCCAAGGGCATCAACAGTGAAGGCCTGCGCCGCCACGGTTTCGACGCCGAACGAATCGGCACCATCAAGCGCGCCTACCGCACCCTGTATCTGTCCGGACAGCCACTGGCCGAATCACGCGGCAAGATCGCCGCCATGGCTGCCGAGTCGGCAGACGCGCGCGTGTTTCTGGACTTCATCGAGGGCAGCGAACGTTCACTGGTGCGATGATGGGTGCGGGACTCGGGACTCGGGACTCGGGACTCGATTCGGTCAAATCGTCAGCGGCGACCGAATCCCCGCTCGTCGCGCTGATCGCGGGCGAAGACTCCGGCGACGTGCTGGGGGCGGATCTGGCGCGGGCGTTGCGCGCAAGGCTGCCGGGCGTGAAGCTGGTCGGCATTGGTGGTCCGCGCATGGCAGCCGCCGGGGTCGAATGCTGGCACGACATCGCCGAGCTGTCGGTGATGGGCCTGAGCGAGGTTGTGCGCCACCTGCCCCGCCTGCTGCGTTTGCGACGGGCACTGGCCCGGCGCCTGATTGCAGCCAGGCCCGATGTCGTGGTCGGCATCGACGCCCCGGATTTCAACCTCGGTCTGGAGAAAAAGCTCAAGCGCGAGGGCATTGTCACCGTGCACTACGTCAGCCCGTCGGTGTGGGCCTGGCGCGAGAACCGTGCGCGCAAGATCGCCCAGTGTGCCGACCGGATACTGTGCCTGTTTCCGATGGAGCCACCCATCTACGCCCGACACGGCGCGGATGCCCGCTTCGTTGGCCATCCGCTGGCCGAGCGGTTCCCCCTGCAGCCGGACCAGGCCGTGGCGCGCCGCCAGCTCGGCCTGCCTGCGGACGCCCCGGTGCTGGCCCTGTTGCCCGGCAGCCGGGCCAGCGAGATCGAGCGTCTGGGCGATGATTTCCTGGCTACCGCGGAGCACCTGCAGCAGCAACTGCCGGGGCTTCGGGTGTTGATTCCGGCGGCCAATGCGCGCTGTTTCAAGGCCTTGCAAACGCGGCTGGCCACACACGCGGCGCGTGCGGCACAATCACCCGACACACCGGCGTTCGAGCTGCTCGATGGCCAGGCCGACCAAGCGCTCATCGCCGCCGATGCCGCATTGCTGGCCTCGGGCACGGTGGCGCTGGAGGCGATGCTGGCCAAGTGCCCGATGGTCGTCGCCTACCGCATCTCCGCATGGACCTACCGCCTGGTACACGGCCTGAAACTTATGACTACCAACCTGTATTCCTTGCCCAACATGCTCGCCGGTCATGAACTGGTGACGGAAAAGATGCAGACCGAGTGCAATCCCGACACGCTGACCGATGCCGTCGCATCGCTGCTGGGAAACGACAGCCAGCGCCAGCATCTGCGCCACGAATTCACCCGCCTGCATCAGATGCTGAAAGGTGGCGATGCCGGTCATCCAGCCGATCGCGCCGCGCAGGCCGTCATCGAAATGCTGCCGCATCAGGCTGCCCATGCCTGAGCCCACTGTCCTCATCGCCGGCGTCGACGAAGCCGGACGCGGCCCGCTGGCCGGGCCGCTGGCGGTAGCCGCCGTAATCCTGGACCCGAACCGGCCAATTGCCGGGCTGGCCGATTCCAAGCGGCTCAGCGCCAGCAAACGCAAGGCGCTGGCAGTGGAAATCCGCACGCAGGCTCTGGCCTGGTCGCTGGTGCTGGTCGAACCGGCCGACATCGACCGGCTCAACATTCTGCAAGCCACCCTGCACGGCATGGCGCAGGCGCTGCAACTGCTCGACACGCCGCCGCACGAAGCACTGATCGATGGCAATCGGCTGCCGGACAATCTGCCCTGCCCGGCGCGCGCCATCGTCGGCGGCGACGCCCTGGAACCGGCCATCAGCGCGGCGTCCATCATCGCCAAGGTGGCGCGCGATGCCGTGATGTGCGTGCTCGACACCGCATTTCCCGTCTACGGTTTCGCCGCTCACAAGGGCTATCCGACCCGCGCCCACATGGCGGCGCTGGAACGGCATGGGCCGTGCCCGCAGCACCGTCGCAGTTACGCACCCGTGCGCCGCGCCCTGGCATTGCAATCGGCATGAGCAGCCTGTTCGTCCACTGCCATGTGCACAGCGAATACGCGCTGGTCGATTCGACCGTGCGCATCAAGGCGCTGGTCAAGGCCTGTGCCGACACCGGCATGCCAGCAGTGGCCCTGACCGACGACAGCAATCTGTTCGGCCTGGTCAAGTTCTATCGTGCGGCGCGCGCCGTCGGCGTCAAGCCGATTGCAGGTTGCGATCTGTGGCTGGCGGCCAGCCGCGACAACGAGGCGCCCACGCGGCTCACCGTGTTGTGCCAGAACCATGAAGGCTACCTCAATCTGTCGCGCCTGATTTCACGCGCCTGGCTGGACGGCCAGTCCGGTGGCCACGCCCAGATCCAGCCGGCCTGGCTGGAGGCGCACAACACGGGCCTGATCGTGTTGGCCGGCGGTGACAGTGCCATTGCCCGTGCCTGCCACGACGGCCGACTGCCGCTGGCGCGCCAGCAACTGGCCTGGCTGCAACAGCGCTTTCCCAATCGCCTGTACCTGGAAGTCGCACGCTGTGGCCGCAAGGGCGACGAGGACTGGGTCCAGGCGGCGCTGGCACTGGGCAACGAGGCCAGTCTGCCGCTTCTCGCCAGCAACGATGTGCGCTTTCTCAAGCGCAGCGATTTCGACGCCCACGAAGCCCGCGTGTGCATCCACGACGGGCGCGTGCTGGCCGACCCTCGACGGCCGCACAACTACTCGGCCGAGCAGTACCTGAAAACGCCGGAGGAGATGACCACCCTGTTCGCCGACCTGCCCGAAGCGCTGGAAAACAGCGTGCAACTGGCCCAGCGCTGCAACCTGGTGCTGGAGTTCGGCACCTACCATCTGCCGCAGTTCCCGGTGCCCGAAGGCCACGACCTGGACAGCTTTATCCGCGCCAGCTCGCGCGCAGGCCTGGAAGCGCGCCTGGCGGCGCACGGCGTGGCGCCCGGACACGCGCGCGAGGACTATTTCACGCGCCTCGATCACGAGCTTGACGTGATCAGCCAGATGGGCTTTCCGGGCTACTTCCTGATCGTGTCCGACTTCATCCGCTGGGCCAAGGATCAGGACATTCCCGTCGGTCCCGGGCGTGGCTCGGGCGCAGGTTCCGTGGTGGCCTGGGCGCTCAAGATCACGGACGTCGATCCACTGCAGTTCAACCTGCTGTTCGAGCGCTTCCTCAACCCCGAGCGCGTGTCGATGCCCGACTTCGACATCGACTTCTGCATGGATCGCCGCGACCGCGTGATCGACTACGTTGCCGACAAGTACGGCCGCAATCACGTCAGCCAGATCATCACCTACGGCTCGATGGCGGCCAAGGCCGTGCTGCGCGACTGCGGCCGCGTGCTGAGCATGCCCTACGGCCAAGTCGACCGCATCGCCAAGCTGATCCCGATGCGGCCGCTGGACCTGACCCTGGCCGATGCTTTGGGCCGCAGCGAGAAATCGAAAAAGGACCGCGAGCGCGTGGTCAGCGAGTTCTGCGCCCTGTACGCCGATGACGAGGAAGCGCGCACCCTGATCGACCTCGCCCTGAAACTCGAAGGCCTGACCCGCAATGCCGGCAAGCACGCCGGCGGCGTCGTGATCGCACCCAAGCCGCTGACCGAATTCGCACCGCTGTACGCTGAACCCGGCGGTGGCGGCGTCGTCACCCAGTACGACAAGGACGATGTCGAGGCCGTGGGTCTGGTCAAATTCGACTTTCTCGGTCTGCGTACGCTGACGATTATTGATTGGGCAGTGAAGGCCGTGAACGGGCGGCGGCGATCTGCCGGTACAGCGCACGGCTCGGGCAGCGCGGGCCAGAGGTCGGACGTTGCGGATCGGGACTCGGGACTCGGGACTCGGGACTCGGATGGCAGTGCCGGAGAATCAGGGTTCTCGGACCGGGACCCGCAAAAGCAGGATCTGCTGGACATCGCCAAGATTCCGCTGGATGACGATGCGGCGTACAAGGTGTTTCGCGAGGCGCGCACGGTGGCGGTGTTCCAGTTTGAATCGCCGGGCATGCAGCGGCTGCTGAAGGATGCGCTGCCGGACAAGTTCGAGGACCTGATCGCGCTGGTGGCGCTGTACCGGCCAGGGCCCATGGACCTGATTCCCGACTTCGTGGCGCGCAAGAAAGGCGAGCAAAAGGTCGAATACCCGGATCCGCGCGTGGAGTCCATTCTGGCCGAGACCTACGGCATCATGGTCTACCAGGAGCAGGTCATGCAGATGGCGCAGATCGTCGGTGGCTACACCCTGGGCGGTGCCGACCTGCTGCGCCGCGCCATGGGCAAGAAAAAGCCGGCGGAAATGGCCCGTCATCGCGAACTGTTCCGCGAGGGTGCGGACAGAAACGGCCTGTCCGCGCACAAGGCCGAAGCGATCTTCGACCTGATGGAGAAGTTCGCCGGCTACGGCTTCAACAAGTCACACGCAACGGCCTACGCCCTGGTGGCCTATCAGACCGCCTGGCTCAAGGCACATTATCCGGCCGAATTCATGGCCGCCACGCTGTCGGCCGACATGGACAATACCGACAAGGTGGTGGGCCTGCTCAACGACACCCGCGCCATGGGCATCGAGGTGCTTCCGCCGGATGTCAACGCGTCAAGCTGGGCGTTCGAGGCGCTGGCCGACGACCGCATCCGCTATGGCCTGGGCGCCATCAAGGGCGTGGGTCATGGTGCCTGTGAAGCGATTGTCGAGGCACGCGACAAGCCTTACGCCAGCCTGCCGGACCTTTGCTCGAGGGTCGACAGCAGCCGCCTCAACAAGCGTGTGCTCGAGGCACTGATCCAGGCCGGCGCCATGGACAGCCTCGGCGCCCATCGGGCAGCTCTGGCGGCGCAATTGCCCGAAGCGGTGCGCGCCGCCGAGCAGGCCAGCCGCGACCGCGAAAGCGGCCAGGGCGACATCTTCGGCGCCAGCTCCGCCTCCGGTGCTGGCAGCCTGGAAGTTGCCTTGCCCGAAGTCGAGCCGTGGCCACCGGAAGAGCTCT
>CBFGSA010000061.1:0-17202 GCA_965651365.1 uncultured Rhodanobacteraceae bacterium
TGCCCCGCTCCTGCAGATATCGCGTCAATCAGCCGGTCTGTTTGTACGCGGCCAGCGCGCGTACCCGGCCTTCGCCCAGATCCACCATCGGCTGCCCGGGATAGTCGGGTGCATGCCGGCGCAGTTGGTCGGGGTGCTGCCACGGCTCGATGCGGGCGGCTGCCGACAAGTGCGCGAAGCCCGGCAACCAGCGCGCAATGTACTCGCCTCCGGGATCGAAGCGCCGGGCTTGCGTGACCGGATTGAAGATGCGAAACCAGGGCGCGGCGTCGGCGCCGGTACCTGCGGTCCATTGCCAGCCCTGGGTGTTGTTGGCCAGATCGGCATCCACCAGGGTATCCCAGAACCAGCGCGCGCCCTCCAGCCAGTGCACACGCAGGTGCTTGCTCAGGTAGCTCGCCACCAGCATCCGCACGCGATTGTGCATCCAGCCGGTATGCCACAGTTCGCGCATGCCGGCATCGATGAACGGCACGCCGGTGCGGCCGTGGCGCCAGCGTTCCAGCGTTTCCTCGTCCACATCGTTCCAGTCAAAGCCGTCAAAGCGCGGATTGAGATTGTGCGTTGCGGTCTCGGGAAAGTGATACAGCAGGTGGTATGAAAACTCGCGCCAGCCGATCTCGGTCACGTATTTGTCGATATCGCGGTGCGAGCGCCCGCTGGCCGATTCAACGGCGGCCACCACGCGCCGCGGCGAGATCTCGCCAAAGTGCAGGTGCGGGGACAGGCGCGAGGTGCCACGCACGGGTGGCCGGTCGCGCCGGTCCGCATAGTTCTTCAGCGCATCATCGAGAAAATCGTCCAGCGCTCGGCGTGCGCCGTCCTCGCCGGGCGTGAAACGCTCCCAGAAGCCACGGTCCCAGGGAGGCGATGGCCCCAGACCCAGATCATCCAGCGCCAAACCGTCCTTCAGTGGCATCCTGTCCTTGCCCGGCCCCAGCTCCTTCGGCGCTTGCCACAGGCGGGTGTCCATGCCGGTCGCCCGCGCCGCCTTCCAGAATGGCGTGAATACCTTGTAAGGCGTATCCTGTTGCGTCGAAATCGTCCACGGTTCGAACAGCAGCGCGGCATTGAAGCTCTCCGGATCCAGGCCTTCGTCATTCAGGCGCTGCTTGATCTGACTGTCACGTTCGCGAATGGCCGGCTCGTAGCGACGGTTCCACAGCACGCATTCTGCCGCGCACTCTCGCGCCAGTTTCAGCAGCGTGTCGCCACTGTCACCTTGTGCCAGATGCAGACGCGAGCCACGCTGCTCCAGCGACTCGGCCAGCGCCGCCAGCGAGCGCTGCCGCCAGGCATTCGAAGCCGCACCCGGCGCCCAGTCGCCTTCCTCGTGCGGCGCATGGATGTACACCGGCACCGGCAGCAGATCCCGCTCCAGCGCCGCCGCCAGCGCCGGATTGTCATCCAGCCGCAGATCGTCACGGAACCAGACGATCGCCGTGCCCTGGCTCACACGCTACGCCCGAGTTTGCAGTTTCGATTGGAACGGTGCATGCCTTCCAGCATGGGGCTGGGGAACATTTGTTGCAAGTCGCGGTCGAAGGTGCCGCTGGACCCGGCGGCACGCCCTGCGTGCTGAGCCAGGCGCACGGTCGTGCGCTGCCGGCCGTCGACGCGATCCCGACCGGTTTTGAACCAACTGAAAGCCTCGCCTTTCCGCGTCATGGTTTCGTGCACGGAGCAACGGGGCACAGGAGTGAACCCATGATCAAGCGACTTTCGACTCTCGCTGCCACGGCGCTGGCATGTGCGCTGGGCGCTACGGCAGCAGTGGCCAAGCCGGCAACTTCCGACAACGTCACCCGCGCCACCCTCGACAACGGGCTGCGCGTGGTCATCGTGCGCAATGACCTGGCACCGGTGGTGACCACCGAAATGAATTACCTGGCCGGCTCCAACGAGGTGCCGAAGGGTTTCCCCGGAACCGCGCACGCGGTCGAGCACATGATGTTTCGCGGCAGTCCGGGCTTGAGCAAGGACCAGTTGGGCGCGATTGCCGCCAACATGGGCGGTGCTTTCAACGCCGATACCACCGAGGGCGTGACCCAGTATTTCTTCACCGTGCCGGCTTCGGATCTGGACGTGGCACTGAAAATCCATTCGATCCGCATGCGCGGCGTCAACATGGACGCCAGGGACTGGGCCAAGGAGCGCGGCGCGATCGAGCAGGAGGTGTCGCGCGACAATTCCAATCCCGCCTACAAGTTCTTTACCGAGCTGCGCGCGCGGATGTTCAAGGGCACGCCCTACGCGCACACGGGTCTGGGCACGCGGCCCTCGTTCGACAAGACCACGGCCCAGGCGCTGAAGAAGTTTCATGACACCTGGTACGCGCCCAACAACGCGATCCTGGTGATTGCAGGCAAGGTCGATCCGGAAACCACGCTGGCCGAGGTCAAGTCGCTGTTCGGCGACATTCCGCGCAAGACGATTCCGGCGCGGCCCGAATTCGATTTCGAAAAGGTCAGCGCGCATACGGTCAAGTTGCCCACCGATTATCCGGTCGGCATCGTGCTCAAGGCCTGGCGCATGCCGGGGCTGCACGACAAGGACTACGCCACGGCTCTGGTGCTGTCGCAGGCGCTGGGTTCCAAGCGCGGCGATCTGTTCGCGATGGGCATGACCGGCAAGGCCCTGTTTGGCGGCTTCAGCGGCTCGTTCCTGCCGCAGGCAGGTCTCGGCTTTGCCGAGGCGGCCTTTCCGCGCGGCGGCGATGCGCAGAAGGTGTTGAAGAACGTCGATGCGATCATGGCCAATGCGGCGGCCAAGGGTGTTCCGGCCGACCTGGTGAGCGCAGCCAGGAACAAGGCCATCGCCGACCTCGCGTTCCAGAAGAACTCGGTCTCCGGCCTGGCCAATGCCTGGTCCGAGGCGCTGGCCTACCAGAATGTGGACTCGCCGGACGCGATGAAGAGCGCGATCGAGGCGGTGACGCCGGCCGAGGTGAATGCGCTGGCCAGGAAGATCTTCCAGCCCGAGCACGCGATCACCGCCATCCTGACGCCGCAGTCCTCGGGCAAGCCGGTTGCGCACAAGGGCTTTGGCGGTGCCGAGAGCTTTGCCAGCAAGCCCAGCGGACCGGTGGTGCTGCCGGACTGGGCGCAAAAGGCCTTCGCCAGGCTGGATGTGCCGACCTCGGCGATCCATCCCGATTCGTTCACGCTGGACAATGGCCTGCGCGTGATCGTGCAGCCCGAGTCGGTGAGCAAGACGGTCGAGGTCTATGGCCGCATCAAGACCAACCAGGATCTGCAGGCACCCAAGGGCACCGAAGGCGTGGCCGATGTGCTGGACAGCCTGTTCAATTTCGGCAGTACGGACCGCAACCGGCTCCAGTACCAGCAGGCGCTGGATGCGATCAGCGCCAGCGAAAGCGGCGGCTCCAGTTTCTCGCTGAGGGTGCCGTCGGCGCATTTCGCCCAGGGCATGAAGCTGCTGGCCGACAACGAGCTGCACCCGGCGATGCCCGAGCGCGCGTTCATGGTGATGCAGCACAACCAGGCCGGCGCGGCGGCGGGCACCATCAAGTCGCCCGGTTTTCTCAACAGCATTCATCTGGACCGCGCGCTGTATCCGAACAACGACCCGGGCCTGCGCTACGCCACGCCGAAGTCGATCCAGTCGCTCAAGCTGGCCGATGTGAAGGCTTATTACGGCAAGACTTTCCGTCCCGACATGACCACCATCGTGATTGCCGGTGATGTGACCCCGGCCGCGGCGCGCAAGGCCGTGGCGGCAAGCTTCGGTGACTGGAAGGCCAGCGGTGCCAAGCCGGAAACCGACTACCCGGCCGTGCCGATGAACAAGCCGAGCCAGTTCCACACGCCCGATTCCTCGGACGTGCAGGATTCGGTGACCCTGGTCCAGGACGTCGGCCTCGACTACAACAGCCCGGACCGCTATGCGGTGACTCTGGGCAACCAGGTATTGAGCGGTGGCGCGCTGTCCTCGCGTCTGTGGCGTGACCTGAGGGTCAAGAACGGCCTGGTCTACGGCGTGCGCAGCGGCCTCGATCTGGACGCCAAACGCGGCCAGTTCAAGGTGAGCTACGGTTGCGATCCGGACAAGGTGGCCAAGGCCCGCGCCATGGTGGTGCGCGACATCCAGCAGATGCAGACCGAACCGGTCAGCGCCGAGGAACTGCACACGGCCAAGGGCATGCTGCTGCGGCGGATTGCGCTGGGCGAGTCCAGCTTCGGTTCGATTGCCGGCCGTCTGCTGACCCTGTCGCTGCAAGGCAAGCCGCTGGACAGCTACACCGTCGCCGCGCACAAGTACAAGGCGCTGGATGCCAAAGCCATCCAGACCGCTTTCGCCAAATACCTCAGACCTGACGACTTCGTCACCGCAGTGAAGGGACCGGCGCCGAAGGGCTGATTGGCTGCAGGGTGCTGCCTTGCGAAGGAAGCGCGCCGTGGATTGAATCTCACGACGGTGCGCTTCGCTTCGCTCAGCAACACCCTACAGAGGTTGAAGGGATGAGATCGCCTTGGTGCTTCTGCATTCCTACTCCCCACTACCCACTCCCCTCTTCTACGTGGAGTGGAACGCCTTGCTCAGACCTGGTAGTACTCGCGGTACCAGTCGACGAAGCGGCGGACGCCGGTTTCGACCGGTGTTGCGGGGCGGTAGCCGGTGTCGCGTACCAGTGAGTCGACGTCGGCGTAGGTGTCGGGGACATCGCCGGGCTGCAGGGGCAGCAGGTTCTTTTCGGCCTTGCGACCCAGGCACTGTTCCAGCACCTCGATGTAGCGGGTGAGCTGGATGGGATTGTTGTTGCCGATGTTGTAGACGCGCCAGGGCGCGCTGGAGCGGGCGGGATCGGGGTTCAGCGGATCGAACTGCGGGTCGGGCGCAGCGGGTTGGTCCAGCACCCGGATCACGCCTTCGACGATGTCGTCGATGTAGGTGAAGTCGCGGGTGTGGCGGCCATGGTTGAACACGTCGATCGGCTCGCCGGCGAGGATCTTGCGCGTGAACAGGAACAGCGCCATGTCCGGTCGGCCCCACGGGCCGTAGACGGTGAAAAAGCGCAGTCCGGTCGTGGGCAGGCCATACAGGTGGCTGTAGGTGTGCGCCATCAGCTCGTTGGCCTTCTTGCTGGCCGCGTACAGGCTGACCGGATGATCGACCGCATCGCCGGTAGCGAAGGGCAGCTTGCGGTTGGCGCCGTAGACCGAGCTGGACGAGGCGTACACCAGATGCTCGACACCGCCGTGGCGGCAGGCTTCGAGGATGTTCATGAAGCCGACCAGGTTGGACTGGACGTAGGCGTGCGGGTTCTCGATCGAGTAGCGTACGCCGGCCTGAGCGGCCAGGTTGACCACGCGCTGGGGCTTGAAGTCCGCAAAGGCCTTCTCCAGTGCGGGACGATCCTCGATCGCGGCATGGCGAAACTGGAAGTTCTCGTGTGGCTCAAGCCGCGCCAGTCGGGCCTGCTTGAGGCGCACGTCGTAGTAGTCGTTGAGATCGTCGTAGCCCAGCACTTCGTCGCCACGTTCCAGCAGACGCAGGCCGAGTGCTGAACCGATGAAGCCGGCTGCACCGGTGACCAGAACGCGCATCACAGCCGACCGTCCACCACATCGCGCGGCAGCAGCTGTTTGACGTCGAACAGCACGGCGCCGGGCTTGCCGAAGGCGCGAATGCCCTGGGCGCCCAGTTCGGCGAACTGGCGATGGGCGACAGCCAGGATTACCGCGTCGTAGCGGCCGGGTTCGGGCGCGGTGACCAGATTCAGGCCGTACTCCTGTCGAGCCTGGTCCGCATCGGCCCATGGATCGTGTACGTCGACCTGGACGTGGTAGCTGCGCAGGGCCTCGATCACGTCGACCACGCGGGTATTGCGCAGGTCCGGACAGTTTTCCTTGAACGCCAGGCCCAACACCAGCACGCGGGCATCGGCGGCGTGGATGCGGCGCTCGATCATCAGCTTGATGACGCGCTCGGCCACATGCTGGCCCATGGCGTCGTTGATGCGCCGGCCGGCCAGGATCACTTCGGGATGATGGCCGATCTGCTGCGCCTTGTGAGTCAGATAGTAGGGATCGACGCCGATGCAGTGGCCGCCGACCAGACCGGGGCGGAAGGGCAGGAAGTTCCACTTGGTGCCGGCCGCTTCCAGCACTTCCAGGGTGTCGATGCCGAGCTTCTCGAAGATCAGCGCCAGCTCGTTGACCAGGGCAATGTTGAGGTCGCGCTGGGTGTTCTCGATCACCTTGGCCGCCTCGGCCACCCGGATGCTGGAGGCCTTGTGGGTGCCGGCGGTGATCACGCGCCGGTACAGGGCGTCGACGAACTCGGCCACCTGCGCACTGGAGCCGGAGGTGACCTTGAGGATTGATTCAAGGCGGTGCTCGCGGTCGCCCGGGTTGATGCGCTCGGGACTGTAGCCGGCGTGAAAATCCCGGGTGTAGCGCAAGCCCGACTCGTGCTCGATGATCGGCACGCACACTTCCTCGGTCGCGCCCGGATACACGGTGGACTCGAAGATCACCACGCTGCCCGGCCTGAGCGCCTTGCCGACCAGACGGCTGGCTGCACGCAGTGGTTCAAGATCGGGTTGCCGCGCCGAGTCGATCGGGGTGGGCACGGTGACGATGAAAACATTGCAGCGCGCGAGATCGCCCGGGTCATGGCTGAAGTCGAGTTGGGTCGCCTTGCGCAACGCGTCCGGAGTCATCTCCAGCGTGTGATCGCGACCGGCGCGCAGCTCGTCGATGCGCGCCTGGTTGATGTCGAAGCCCAGGGTGGGCAGTTCCCGGCCGAAGGCCGCGGCCAGCGGCAGGCCGACATAGCCGAGGCCGATCACGGACAGGCGGATGTTTTCGGGCAGGGCGGCTGAAGTGTCGGACATGCTGAACCGGGCTGGATGCAAGCGCGAAGTGTATCAGGCTGCACGGCGCTGATTTTCCGGCTATTATTCGCGCTTGTCATCATTGTGTGAAAGGTGGCTCGCGGCAACGCGGGTCGAGTGTGCGACATGGCGACTAGCGGGATTCCAATTTGAACCCTTCGCGTTGTTCGTGACCCACGGGACGCGCGGCGTCCTTTTTTTTGCTTTGCAGTTTGTCCGGCGACAAGACCATGATCCAGATTACCCTCCCCGACGGCAGCCAGAAGCCGTTCGAATCCCCGCCCAGCGTGGCCGATGTGGCCGCATCCATCGGCAGCGGGCTGGCCCGCGCCACCCTGGCCGGCAAGGTCGATGGCCGGCTGGTCGACGCCAGCCATCGCATTGACCACGATGCCACGCTTGAGATCGTGACCGAGAAAAGCCCCGAGGCGCTGGACCTGATCCGCCATTCCACGGCGCACCTGCTGGCGCAGGCCACCCAGCGCCTGTTTCCCGACACCCAGGTCACGATCGGCCCGGTGATCGACAACGGTTTCTATTACGACTTCGCGCGCAAAGAGCCGTTCACGCCCGAGAACCTGGACGCGATCGAGGCCGAGATGCGCAAGATCGTGGCCGAAAAGCTGCCCGTTGAGCGCTCGGAGATGGGCCGCGACGAGGCTGTGCAGTTCTTCCGCGACAAGGGCGAGGACTACAAGGCCGAGATCATCCTCGACATTCCGCCGGACGAGACCCTGTCGCTGTACCGCCAGGGCGAGTTCATCGACCTGTGCCGCGGCCCGCACGTGCCCGACACCGGCAAGCTGAAGTCCTTCAAGCTGATGAAGGTGGCCGGTGCCTACTGGCGCGGCAACTCCGACAACGAGATGCTGCAGCGCGTCTACGGCACGGCCTGGCTCAACGACAAGGACCTGAAGGCCTGGCTGCACCAGCTCGAGGAGGCCGAAAAGCGCGACCACCGCAAGATCGGCAAGCAGCTTGACCTGTTCCATCAGGAAGAGGACGCGCCCGGCATGGTGTTCTGGCATCCCAAGGGCTGGTCGATCTGGCAGCAGGTCGAGCAGTACATGCGCGGCGTGTATCGCGAATCCGGCTATCAGGAAGTGCGCTGTCCGTCGATTCTGGATGTCGAGCTGTGGAAGAAGTCCGGCCATTGGGACAATTACCAGGACAACATGTTCTTCACCCATTCGGAAAAGCGCGACTACGCGGTCAAGCCGATGAACTGTCCCGGCCACGTGCTGATCTACAAGCAGGGCCTGCACAGCTACCGCGACCTGCCGATCCGCATTGCCGAGTTCGGCTCGTGCACGCGCAACGAGCCCTCCGGCGCGCTGCATGGCCTGATGCGGGTGCGCGCCTTCACCCAGGATGACGGCCACATCTTCTGCACGCCCGGGCAGGTCGAGTCGGAGGTCACCGAGTTCCATCGTCAGGCCATGCAGGTCTACGCCGACTTCGGCTTCACCGACATCGATCTCAAGATCGCGCTGCGCCCGGATGACCGGATCGGCTCGGACGAGGTGTGGGACCGCTCCGAGGAAGCGCTGCGCGCGGCGCTGCGCGCCGCCGGTGTCGAGTGGGGCGAACTGCCGGGCGAGGGCGCCTTCTACGGCCCCAAGATCGAATACCACATGAAGGATTCGATCGGCCGCGACTGGCAGGTCGGCACCATGCAGGTGGACTTTTCCATGCCCCAGCGCCTCGGCGCCGAGTACGTCGACGAGCACAGCGACCGCCAGCACCCGGTGATGCTGCACCGGGCCATCGTCGGCTCGATGGAGCGCTTTCTGGGCATCCTGATCGAGCATCACGCGGGCAATTTCCCCCTGTGGCTGGCGCCGGTGCAGGCCGTGGTGATGAACATCACCGATGCCCAGGCCGACTATGCCCGGCAGTTGAGCCAGGACCTTGAGCGGCGCGGTTTTCGGGTCGAGGCGGATTTGCGCAATGAAAAGGTCGGTTATAAAATCCGCGAGCATACGCTGGGCAAGGTGCCCTACCTGCTGGTGGTCGGAGACCGCGAGAAGGAGGCAGGCAAAGTTGCCGTGCGTACCCGCGGGGGCGATGATCTGGGCAGCATGCCCGTTGACGACTTCGTTGCCCGCATCGAGGCCGAACGGCAGCCCTGATCGCCGCATCGACCGCATTTTCTACTGATTGGAGGATCGCAATATCGCCAGCACCGAAAACAAGGCCCGGCACCGCCGCAACCACGAAATTCGTGTCCCGCAAGTACGCGTGATCGACGCCGACGGCGAACAGGTCGGCATCGTCGAGCGCGACAAGGCGCTCGCCATGGCCGAAGAGGCCGGGCTCGACCTGGTGGAAATCCAGCCCAACGGCGACCCGCCGGTATGCCGCATCATGGATTTCGGCAAGTTCCGCTTCGAGGCGCAGAAGAAGGCCCAGGCCGCACGCAAGAAGCAGAAACAGGTCGAGATCAAGGAAGTCAAGTTTCGGCCGACCACCGATATTGGCGATTACAACATCAAGATGCGCAACCTGCGCCGCTTCCTCGAAGACGGCGACAAGGTCAAGGTCACGATCCGCTTCCGCGGACGCGAAATGGCGCACCAGGAAATTGGCCGCGACCTGGCCAAGCGCATTGAGGAAGATCTCGGCGAGGAAGCCCAGGTCGAGCAGTACCCGCGCCAGGAAGGCCGCCTGCTGACCATGATGATCGGCCCGCCGAAGAAGAGCTGACGGGTCCGGGAGCCGGGACTCGGAAATGCGCCTGGTTGTACTCCGGGCGAAACCCGTCCCCACCCCGGCCTTCCCCTTGAAGGGGAGGGGAATATCGGCACCAATCAGCCTTTGCGCGTTGAAGCCCTCCCCTTCAAGGGGAGGGTTTGGGTGGGGATGGGTTTTCCACCCAGCATACGCCCAGGCCCGCAATCCCAAAGACTCTTGGTCCAGCGACCGCCCAAGCTTCTGGTTCCGATTCCCGATTCACTATTCCCCATTTCCGGGATTTTGAGCTACAATGCCCGGCTCGGTCCGCTGGATGGGCCGCATACGCCGATCCCGGCAGGATGGAAAGCGCAGCGTGGCTGCCGCCCGGGTCAGTCGAAAAACAAGACAACGGAGCAAACCAATGCCCAAGATCAAGACCAAGCGGGGCGCAGCCAAGCGCTTCCGCAAGACGGCGTCCGGCAAGTTCAAGGCCGGCCACGCCTTCCGCTCGCACATCCTCACCAAGATGTCGACCAAGCGCAAGCGCAACCTGCGCTCCACCAACCATGTTGCTGATGCCGACCACAAGTCCGTGGCGCGCATGCTGCCCTACGTCTGAGCGGGAGAATAGATCATGGCACGAGTCAAGCGTGGTGTGACCGCCCGCAAGCGTCACAAGAAGGTCCTCAAGCAGGCCAAGGGCTATTACGGTGCGCGTTCGCGCGTCTATCGCGTAGCCAAGCAGTCGGTCATCAAGGCCGGCCAGTACGCCTATATCGGCCGCAAGCAGAAGAAGCGCCAGTTCCGCTCGCTGTGGATTGCGCGCATCAATGCGGCGGCGCGCATGTTCGACCTGAGCTACAGTCGCCTCATCAACGGCCTGAACAAGGCCGGCATCGAGATCGACCGCAAGGTGCTGGCCGACCTGGCCGTGCACGACATCCGCGCCTTTGGTGCCGTCGCCGATCAGGCGCGCGCTGCGCTGGGTCTGGGCGAAAGTGACAAGACGAATATCGTGCAGCCACAGATCGAGCCTGCCGCCAAGGCCAAGCCGGCGCCCAAGCCCAAGTCGGCACCCAAGAAGGCCAAGGCCGAGCCGAAGACTGCGCCCAAGGCGGAAGCCAAGCCCGAGCCGAAGTCCGAAGCCAAGCCCAGGCCGGCCGCCAGGAAGGCTGCCAAGGGCGACGACCTGACCAGGATCGAAGGCATCGGACCCAAGATCGCCGAGCTGATGCACGGCGCCGACATCAACAGCTTTGCCGAACTGGCCGCTGCCGACGTGGACACGCTCAAGGGCATCCTGCATGATGCGGGCAGCCGTTTTGCCGCCCATGATCCGACCACCTGGCCGCAGCAGGCCAAGCTGGCCGCCGACGGCGATTTTGATGGCCTGAACGAACTGCAGGACCACCTCAAGGGCGGTCGCCCGGCCTGACATCAATCGTCGCCGAATATGGCGGTGAGCTGATGTGATTCCCGACGGGGAAGGGCGCGAGTCCTTCCCCGTTTTCGTTTGTAACCGTTCATCGGTGCCGGATCAGCGAAGCAATGAGTGACATTGACACATTGACCCACAAGGCGCTGGCCGAAGTCGAAGCGGCCCGCGACACGGATGCGCTGGAACAGCTGCGCGTGGCGCTGCTGGGCAAGTCCGGCAGCATTACCAGCCGGCTGAAGCAGCTCGGCACGCTGCCGCCGGATGAGCGCAAGGCGGCCGGGGCCGCGATCAACCAGGCCAAGCAGCAGGTGGCGCAAGCCCTCGCCGAGCGCAAGCAGGTACTGGGAGACCAGGCGCTGAACGCCCGCCTGGCCAATGAGCGTGTGGATGTCACCCTGCCGGGCCGCAATGCCGGGCGTGGCAGCGAGCATCCGGTCATGCGCACCCTGGAACGGATTGCCTCGATCTTCGAGCGGCTCGGCTATCAGCGCGTCGAAGGTCCGGAAATCGAGGACGACTGGCACAACTTCGAGGCGCTCAATTTCCCGCCGCATCATCCGGCGCGGGCCATGCACGACACCTTCTATTTTCCGGACGGGCGGCTGCTGCGCACGCACACCTCGCCGGTGCAGATACGGCACATGCAAGGCCGCACGCCGCCGCTGCGCATCATCGCACCGGGCAAGGTCTACCGCAGCGACTCCGACCAGACCCATTCGCCGATGTTCCACCAGATCGAAGGTCTGCTGGTGGACGAAACCTCCAGCTTTGCCGACCTGAAAGGCACGCTGGCCACCTTCGTCAACGCCTTCTTCGAGCGCGACATCGCGATGCGCTTCCGACCCAGCTACTTCCCCTTCACCGAGCCCTCGGCCGAAGTCGACATCGCCTGGCCGCGCGCCGACGGCAGCGAACGCTGGATGGAAGTGCTGGGCTGCGGCATGGTCCACCCCAACGTGCTGGCCAACTGCGACATCGACCCCGAACGCTACACCGGCTTCGCCTTCGGCATCGGCGTCGACCGCTTCGCCATGCTGCGCTATGGCGTCGAGGACCTGCGCGCGTTCTTCGAGAATGATTTGCGGTTTTTGGAGCAGTTCGCGTGAAGGCCGGGATTCGGGATTGGGGATACGAGATTCGGGGCGTGGGGCTTGTATTGACCTTGCGCAGCTTGGTTCGAGGAAAGATGTATCGTCATCCTGGGGCCGCGCGCAGCGCGGAACCCGGGATCCATTTTGATTTTCCGGACTTCCTTGACGCACGCCACTGCTCGAATTTTGAAAATGGATCCCGGGTTCCGGCCTTCGGCCGGCCCCAGGATGACGTCACGATCGGAACAGTGCGAGTCGTGCATTCCCAATCCCGAATCCCCAATCCCGAA
Source organism: uncultured Rhodanobacteraceae bacterium (assembly GCA_965651365.1). GTDB lineage: Bacteria > Pseudomonadota > Gammaproteobacteria > Xanthomonadales > Rhodanobacteraceae > DASSBG01. The sequence continues at coordinate 12,355 of CBFGSA010000061.1, forward strand.
TCCCGGCTCCAAGCATGAAATTCTCCGAAAACTGGCTGCGCCAACTGATCGACATCCCCGCCGACCACGCGGCGCTGGTCGAGCGCCTGACCCTGTCCGGGCTGGAGGTCGATGGCGTGGAACGATTGGGTGACGGACTGGAAGGCGTCGTGGTGGGCGAGATCATCGCCATCGAGCCGCATCCGGATGCCGATCGGCTGCGTGTGTGCCAGGTCACGGCCGGCTCGGGCGAGCCGCTGACGATCGTGTGCGGGGCGCCCAATGCCCGGCTCGGCCTCAAGGCACCCCTGGCCACGGTTGGCGCGGTATTGCCCGGCGGTCTCAAGATCAAGCCGGCCAAACTGCGCGGCATCGAGTCCTTCGGCATGTTGTGCTCGGCGCGCGAGCTGGCGCTGGCCGACGACGCCGACGGTCTGATGGAGCTGCCCGCGGTGGCCGCGGCCGGCCAGCCCTTGGCGGCGGCACTGAAGCTGCCCGACGCCGTGATCGAGCTCGGCCTGACGCCGAACCGCCCGGATTGTCTCGGCATGCAGGGCCTGGCGCGGGACGTGGCGGCCCAGTTCGGGCAGGCGTACACACCTTCGGCTCAAACGACGGCAGAAGTTTCCAGCGCCAGCGTGCGCGGCATCCGGCTCGAAGCCGGCACCGACTGCCCGCGCTACCTGGGTCGGGTCATCGATGGGCTGGACATGGCGGCACCGACCCCGGCCTGGATGGCGCTACGCCTGCGCCGCGCAGGCCTGCGACCACTGAGCCTGGTGGTGGATGTGACCAACTACGTGATGCTGGAGTTGGGCCAACCCCTGCATGCCTTCGACAACGAGTGCCTCGACGGCGATATCGTGGTGCGGCATGCGCGCAAGGACGAGCCGCTGGCCCTGCTGGATGGCAGCGAGGCCACACTTGACGAGAGCTTTCTGGTGATTGCCGATGACCGGCAGGCGCTGGCCGTGGCCGGCGTGATGGGTGGCCATGCCTCGCGCGTCACTGATGATACACGGACCATTTTCCTGGAAAGCGCGCATTTCGCGCCGGCAGCCATCATGGGCCGCGCCCGCCGCCTTGGCCTGCACACCGACGCCTCGCACCGGTTCGAGCGCGGGGTCGATCCCGAGCTGCCGCGCCAGGCGCTGGAGCGCGCCAGCGAGCTGCTGCTGTCGATTGCCGGCGGCCAGGCGGGGCCGGTGTGCGTGTCCGAACACACGGCGGATCTGCCGCTCCGCCCGCCGGTCCGCCTGCGCCGCCAGCGACTGGAACGCGTGCTGGGCCTGTCGATTGATGATGCTGCCGTCGCGACCATTCTGGGCAACCTGGGCCTGCAGCCCCAAGCCGGGCCTGATGGCTGGCAGGTGACCCCGCCCAGCTGGCGCTTCGACATCGAGCGCGAAGAGGACCTGATCGAGGAGGTGGCCCGCATCCACGGCTACCCGCAAATCCCGGTGCGCGCGCCGTCCGGCGAACTGGTGCTGGCGCCCGAAGCGGAGACTCTGCTGCCGCGTCACCAACTGGTCCGCCAGCTCATCGCACGCGACTATCACGAGGCCATCTGCATGGCCTTCGTCAGTGCCGACCTGCTGGACGCCTGGGGCCTGGCACAGGGTGGCGTTACCCTGGCCAACCCGCTGTCGGCGGATCAGGCCGTGATGCGGCCCAGCCTGCTGCCCGGGCTGGTGCAGGCACTGAGGCGCAATCGCGCGCGCCAGCAGGAACGGGTACGCCTGTTCGAAAGCGGCCACGTGTTTGCGGCCGGGGGCGAAGCGGCACCGCGGGAAACCGCCATGCTGGCGCTGGTCGCCTGCGGCGATGCGCGCCGCGAGCAATGGGGCGAGTCGCATCGTGCACTGGATTTCCACGACCTCAAGGGCGATGTGCAATCCTTGCTCGCTGCGGGCGACAAGGCGTGGGCCTTCGATGCGGAAACGCTGCCCGACTGGCTGCATCCCGGCCGCGCTGCGCGCGTACTGCAGGACGGTCAGCCGGTGGGTTGGCTGGGCGAACTGCATCCGGCCCTGGCTGCCCGTTTGGGTCTGGACGAGGTGGTGCTGGTGGCAGAGCTCGAGCTCATCGCCGTGCAACAGCGCCCCTTGCCGCAGGCGCAGCCGGTGGCACGTTTCCCGCATGTTCGCCGCGATCTGGCCGTGGAAGTGGATGCGTCCACTCCCTGGCAGCAAATTGCCGATTGCGTGCACCAGGCCGCGGGCGAACGGCTCCGGGAATTGCGGCTTTTTGACCAATATCAGGGCCCCGAGCTTGATCCGGGTCGAAAAAGTCTGGCTATGGGCTTGATTTTGCAGGCGCGTTCGCGCACTCTTGTCGACAACGAGGTGGACGAGTGCGTGGCCACGGTGGTTGCGGCCTTGTCTGCGCAATGTGCAGCCAGACTAAGGGGATGAAATGGCGTTGACCAAAGCGGACATGGCCGAGCGCCTGTACTCGGAGGTCGGGCTGAACAAACGTGAAGCCAAGGAATTCGTGGATGCGTTCTTCGAGACCATGCGCGATACCCTGGCCCAGGGGGAGCAGGTGAAACTTTCGGGTTTCGGCAATTTCGACCTGCGCCAGAAGAATGAGCGCCCCGGACGCAATCCCAAGACCGGCGAGGAGATTCCGATCTCCGCCCGGCGAGTGGTGACCTTCCGCCAGGGCCAGAAGCTGAAGGATCGGGTCGACGCCTATGCTGGACCAAAGCAATAACGCCGAGCTTCCGGCCATCCCGGCCAAGCGCTACTTCACCATCGGTGAAGTGAGCGAGCTGTGCGGTGTCAAGCCGCATGTGCTGCGCTACTGGGAGCAGGAATTTCCGGCGCTGAAACCGGTCAAGCGGCGCGGCAACCGGCGCTACTACCAGCGCCACGACGTGATGATGATCCGCCAGATCCGTGCGCTGCTCTACGACCAGGGCTTCACCATCACCGGCGCACGCCAGCGCCTGGAAGGCGAGCCGGCACGCATGGAAGCCAGCATGTCGCAGCAGATCGTGCACCAGGTGCGCCTGGAGCTGGAAGAAGTGCTGAAAATCCTGCGCCATTGAGCGCCAGACCCCGACACGCGCTCATTCCGCAGCTGCACGGAGCGCAAGAATGCGGGTTCCACGATTCCCCGTCATCCCGGGATCCCCGACACGCCCGTCATCCTGGGGCTGCGCGCAGCGCAGAACCCGGGATCCATCGTCCCGGGATCCCCGACACACCCGTCATCCTGGTGGGGCTGCGCGCAGCGCAGAACCCGGGATCCATCATCCCGGGATCCCCGACACACCCGTCATCCTGGGGCTGCGCGCAGCGCAGAACCCGGGATCCATCGTCCGCTTTGCTGTCCCCGGCCGCCCGCTTCGCGAGCCGCCAGAATGACAGCTTGACGTTCAGTAGCGGCCGTTCCTGAATGATCCGATTTTTTCACGAGAGTACGCATCCCATGCCCAAAATCCTGCTTCTGGCGCTTTTGGCGCTTCCGGCCCTGCTGGCCGGCTGCGCCGCCGGCTCGGCACAGGCTCCGTCCACGCCGCTTCCATCGCTCTGGGCCATGCAGTGGCAGACCAGCCAGGATGCCACCAACCCGTTGGTGGGACGCATCTGGAACGCCCGTGCGCAGCGTTGGGCCACAGCGGCCGAATTGCGCCAGGCGGTCGCCGGCGCGCACTTCGTGTTGCTGGGTGAAACCCATGACAACCCCGATCACCACCGTCTGCAGGCCGAGCTTTTGCAGGCAGTCGTCGATGCCGGTCGCAAGCCGGCCGTCGCCTTCGAGATGCTGGATCTGGACCAGCAGCCCGCCCTGAGCGACTATCTTGCCAGCCAGCCCGCCGATGGCCGCGGTCTGGGGCCGGCGGTCGACTGGGCCGACAGTGGCTGGCCGGCCTGGTCGATGTACCAGCCGATTGCCGACGTGGCCCTGGCTGCGCACTTGCCGCTTGTCGCCGCCAATCTGCCCAGCGCCACCGTCAAGGCCGTGGCCCTCAAAGGTTACAACGCACTGCAACCGGCGCGGGTCAAGACCCTGGGCCTGCGCCAGCCGTGGCCCGCGGCACGCACCGAAACCATGCTGGAGGAAATCTACATCAGCCATTGCAGGCTGATGCCCAAATCTGCTCTGGGCGGCATGGTCAAGGCCCAGCGCACCCGCAACGCGATCATGGCCCTGCGTATGGAGCGCAAGGCCACCGCCGATGGAGCGGTGCTGATCGCCGGCGCCGGCCACGCGCGCACCGACTTCGGCGTGCCGCTGGAGTTGCGCCGCGACAACCCGGCCGCCGATATCCTCAGTATCGCCATGATCGAGACCAGGCCGGGAAAAACGGCGCCGGCCGACTACGCCGCCGACTACAATGTGCAGCGCCTGCCGTTTGACTACGTGCTGTTCACGCCCGGTGCGGCGCGCGAGGATCCTTGTGTCGCCCTCAAGAAGCGCTTTGGCGCGGCGACCCGCGGCTCGAAGTGATTGCTGCTGAAGATGAGCGGGCAGGAGGGTGACACCGGCGCAGCCCGCTGTTCCCAAGCCTTGGAAGCGGCTGCTACAATAGCCGTTCTGCAATGCCGCATGTCGGGGCGTAGCGCAGCCTGGTAGCGCACTACAATGGGGTTGTAGGGGTCGCGAGTTCGAATCTCGCCGCCCCGACCACTACGGCACAGCACACAAAACCGGTTCCGCGAGGAAGCGGTTTTTTTGTGTCGGCCGCCGGCCGGCCGGGATTGGGGATTCGGGGATTCGGGATTCGAGTTTCGGCCTTTTCCAAATCCGGTGGTCGCGGCGACCGTGGCAATCCTGCCGTTCCTGCAGGAAAATCCGCGACAGGCTCCGCAAGCAGCACTTGCGAATCCCCAATCTCGAATCTCGAATCCCGGCTGCTAG
>CBFGSA010000062.1:0-16939 GCA_965651365.1 uncultured Rhodanobacteraceae bacterium
GACTGGAGTTCAGACGTGTGCTCTTCCGATCTGCGGTCGACGGCGTGAAGGCTTTTCCTCCGCCGGCTGGCGGCATGGCTCGGCATCCACCGCGAGGTAGCGCGGCTCGTCGTCGTCCAGGCACAGGGCGGTAAGCTTTCCGCCCCAGACGCAGCCGGTGTCAAGGGCGAACACGCCCAGCCCGGCAAACCGCTCCAGTGCCGACCAGTGGCCACACACAATGCGCGGGCGATCCTTTTTCATGCCGGGGACGGCAAACCAGGGATACAGCCCCGCCCGCTGCGTGCCGGGCGGGCCTTTTTCATGAAAATCAATCCGGCCCTGGACATCGCAATAGCGCATCCTGGTCAGCACGTTGATGGTGGCGCGCTGGCGGTTCTGGCCGCGCAGACTGGGCGTCCAGCGGGCCGGCTTGTTGCCGAACATGTGCGACAGCAGCTTGCCGTGTTCGGGGCCACGCAGTACACGCTCGACATTGCGCGCCTCGTGCCGTGCCTGGCCCATGGTCCAGCGCGGCGCCAGGCCGGCGTGGACCATGGCGATGCCGCGTTCGGGATCGTGGTGCAGCAGGGGCTGGTGGCGCAGCCAGTCGAGCAGGGTGTCACGGTCTTCGGCGAACAGGACTTCGCGCAGGTCGGGGTTGACCCTGGCCTGTGCTTCCTCGTCGCGCAGCGCGATGGCCAGCAGGCTGAGGTCATGGTTGCCCAGGGTGATGGTGAGCGATTCGCGGATCGAATGCAGCAGGCGCAGCGTGGCCAGCGACTCGCCGCCGCGGTTGACCAGGTCGCCGCACAACCACAGCCGGTCGGCTGCCGGATCGAATGCAATGCGCGCAAGCAGACGCTCCAGTTCCGGGCGGCAGCCCTGAATGTCGCCAATGGCCCAGGTCGTCATGACTCAGTCGACCGGGCAGGGGGATGGTGCCGGGCACGACTGGCCGCAAGCCCAAGGCCCACGCAGCGCAGTTGCCAAAAGGTGGCGGGCGGAGTCGAGATGGACAATGCAATTCATTGCATGATTGTGCGTGTTGGCGTCGTGAGTCACAAGTCGGTGTCGGTGTTACGCCAGATTGGCCAGTTGCACGAAGGCGTCGGGGGCCAGGGTTTCGGCACGGGCGCGCGGGTCGATACCGGCAGCCTGGATCTGGTCGCTGCCCAGATGATTTTTCAGCGCATTGGCCAGGGTCTTGCGGCGTTGACCGAATGCGGCTCGGACAATGCCGGCCAGCGCGGCCGGATCAACAACGGGCAGTTCCGATCCCGGTCGTGGCAGCAAGCGCACCAGCGCCGAGTCGACCCTGGGTGGTGGCGTGAAGGCACTGGGAGGCACTTCGAGCAGGGCTTCGGCGTGGCAGGCCAGTTGCAGCATGACGCTGAGCCGGCCGTAGGTCTTGCTGCCGGGCGCAGCCACGATGCGCTCGACGACTTCCTTCTGCAAGAGAAAGGTCATGTCGCGGATGGCCGGTGCATGCGCCAGGCAATGGAACAGGATCGGGCTGGACAGGTAGTAGGGCAGGTTGCCGACCACGCGCAGCGGCTTGCCGGATCGCGCGGCCAAGGCGGTGAAGTCGACATCGAGCACGTTGGCTTCGATCAGCTCCAGCGTGCCGTGCGCGGTGGCGCGCTGACGCAGCGGCTGGTGCAGGTCGCGGTCCAGTTCGATGGCGATCAGGTGGCCAGTGCGGTCAAGCAGCGGTAGCGTCAGTGCGCCGCCACCCGGGCCGATCTCCACCACAGTCTGCCCGCGCTGCGGGTGGATCGCCTGCACGATGCGTGCGAGTACGTCACGATCATGCAGAAAGTGCTGACCGAAGTGCTTTTTCAGTCGCGTGCTCATGTGGCCTGGCGCAGCAGGGCAAGCTTGCGCGCCCAATACGCTGCCGAGAGCATGCTGGCGCTGCTGGCACGATTGTGTCCTGCCAGGTCCAGGGCGGTGCCATGGTCGACCGAGGTGCGTATGAAGGGCAGCCCGAGGGTGATATTGATGGCCCGGTCGAAGGCTTCGGCCTTGAGTACCGGCAATGCCTGATCGTGATACATGGCGAGAACGGCATCGTGGCGCTGGCGCACCGCGGGGGTGAAGGCCGTGTCGGCCGGCAGCGGCCCGTCGAGGCCGAGCCCTTCACCGCGCAATCTGTCCAGCAGGGGCGCAATGATCTCGATTTCCTCGCGGCCGAGATGGCCTCCTTCGCCGGCATGCGGATTGAGGCCGAGCACGCCGATGCGCGGCGCGGCAATGCCGAACTTGCGTTTCAATTCGGCATCCACGATGCGCAGTGTCTTCTCCAGCAGCGCTGGCGTGATGGCTGCGGGCACCTGTGACAGCGCCAGGTGCGTGGTCGCCAGCGCCACGCGCAGCGTATCGCTCATCAACATCATCACCACGTCGGCGCCGGCGCGCGCGGCCAGAAATTCGGTGTGCCCGGTGAAGGGTTCGCCGGCATCGCTGATCACGCCCTTGTGCACCGGTGCCGTGACCATTGCATCAAAGTGGCCGGCCAGACAGCCGTCGGCCGCCGCGGCCAGGGTGGCCAGCACGAAGGGCACATTGCGCGGCTCGAGCTGACCGGGGTGTTCCGCCGTTGCAAGATCGATCTGGCGGACACGCAACTGGCCGGCACGGCGCTCGTGCACTGCGGCGCCGCCGTCTTCAAGCAATTGCAGTTCAAGACCGCAGCGCACAGCAGCCCGCTCAATCAGACCGCGATCGCTCAAGGCCACCAGGTCGGCCTGGATGTCGCTGGCGGCCAGCCGGACCACAAGCTCCGGGCCAATGCCGGCAGGCTCGCCGGCGGTGATCGCCAGGCGTGGCAGCGCGGTCACGGCGCCTGGGCGGCTCCGCTCTTGGCGCCATCGAGGCGAATGTCCACATAGGCCTGGGCCCGCAACTCGCGCAGGAAGTTGTTGTAGACATCCTCGGATTTGCGGTTCTCGATCGCCTGACGGGCCTGATCGCGTCGCGCCTCGGTGGTCCGGTCCTGTTCGCGTTGGCCCAGGCGTTCGATGATGTGCCAGTCGCCGCCGGCTTCGAACGGCTGCGAGATCTCGCCGTCCTTGAGCTTTTGCAGCTGAGTGGCGACCGACTGACCCCAGCCGTCGAGCGGGAACCAGCCCATGTCGCCGCCCTGGTTGGCGGTGGCATCGTCGTCGGATTCGGCTTCCGCCACCTTGGCGAACGTGGCCTTGCCGCTGACGATTTCCTGGCGCAGGTTTTCGATCCTGGCCTTGGCCTGGGCGTTGTTGGTCAAGGCGTCGGGATGGATCGAAATGTGTCGCGCGTGGTATTCGGTGACGATCGTCGGCGGAGACTTGCGGGTGGCGATGAGCTTGATGATGTGGAACCCGCCCGGGTCACGCAGTGGTGGCGTAACCTGGCCCGGCTTCATCGAGCCGATAACGTCGGCAAAGCTTGGCGGCATCTCGCTCAGTCGGCGCCAGCCCAGGTCGCCGCCTTCAAGTGCGTCCTGGGCCTGCGAGTAGCGAATGGCTGCAGCATTGAAGTCCATGCCGGATTTCAGGGCCTGTTCGACCTCGTTGGCGGTCTGCTGCGCCTTGGCAATGTCGTCGGGACCGGCGCCCTGCGGCACCTGGATCGTGATATGTGCCAGGTGCACCTCGCCGGCCTTGAAGCCGGGGCTGTCCAGCATGTTGTCGATTTCCGCATCGGTGACGTTGACCTGCTGCTGCAGCACCTGCTGACGCAGCTTCTGTACCAGAATCTGATCCGCAATCTGTTGCTGGAAGGCGCCCATGCTGATGCCTTGCTGGGCCAGCGCCTCACGCATCTGCTGCGGCGAGATGCCATTTTGCTGCGCGATGCCGCTGATCGCGCGGTTGACGTCGTCCTGGGTGACGCGGATGCCCATGTCGTGGGCGCGTTGCGCCTGCAGTTTCTGCAGGATCAGGCGGTCCAGAACCTGTTTGCGCAGGGTGGCTTCGGGCGGCAGCTTGGAAGGGTCGTCCTGAAATTGCTGCCTGACGGTGGCAATGGCCTGGTCCAGCTCGCTTTCCAGCACCACCTGATCCTCGACCACGGCCACGATGTGATCCAGCTCATGGGTTTGGTATTGCGGCAGCAATTGGGCATGAATGGCGGCCGGTGCGGCCACGATGCCGGCCACGGCCAGCAGGCTCGAAAGAATGATCTGTTTCATGGAGTTCCGGTCTGGGGGACGGGAAGTTCGGCGTCTTGATAGCCAAGGATAGCATGGCGCAACAGGTTCTCCGCGCCCTGACCGACACTGCCGATGCCCTTGAATTCGATTTGCAGCATGATGCCGTTGCTGATGTCTCCGGCGCTGTTGCGGATGTAGTGCCGTCCGAGCAGCCGCACGGCCACGCAGCAGCTGTTGTACTCGATGCCGGCCAGGGCTTCAAGAGTTCGACCCTGATCCAGCGAATAGTTCCAGCGGCCGACCAGATTCCAGCGGCCATTCAAGGGATAGGACGTTGAAAAATCCAGTTGTTCCAGATAGTTGCGGCGGTAGCGATAGGCCATGTTGATGATGCCGTTGCGCCAGGTGCGGTGCTGCAGGGCGACCGTGGACAGCTCGGTATAGTCACCATTCGGGTTCCACTGCTGGGCCAGGTTGAGCTGCCAGTGCTCGGACAGGCGGGACGAGACCTGGGCTACATAAGCCGAACCTGAATAGTCGGTTTCGGCACGGCCAGGCAATTGCACACGCTGCGGCTCGAAATAGCGGATCTGGCCGATGCTGGCCGACAGGCGTTCGCTGCCGTCATCGCCGAGCAGACGGCTGGTCAGGGCCAGGGTCAGGTCGTTGGCATTCATCTGCCGGTCGGCGCCGGAGAAGCGGTTGGGGCTGAACAGTTGCCAGTAGTCGAAGGTCTGGTAGCTGGTGTCGAAGATCGGAATGTCGCTCTGGTCGCGGTAGGGCACGCGCAGGTAGTACAGGCGTGGCTCCAGGGTCTGGGTGTAGCTGCGGCCGAACAGTGCCGCCGGGCGCTCGAAGCTCAGGCCGGCATCGACACTGGCAATCGGCAGCGAGCGCGACGGACTCGAATCATTGTCGCGATCCAGCGCATAGCGGGTTGTGCGCCAGGCCAGGTGCGGATTCACGTACCACCATGGACCTTGCAGGTTCCAGTCCGCGTACGGCTCCAGGTCCAGTCGGCGGCCATCGAGGCCGCTGTCCTTGTGGAAACTGACAAATTCGCTGTCGATACCGTAGGTGAAGGTGCGGCCGAGCTGGCCGTGGGCATCGAAAATCGCACGCGGCAGGCGCTTGTACGGTTCGTAGCTCTCCGGCAGGTCGGGATCGGTGATCTGATACTGGTCGGCGCCGACGGCAGCGTGCCAGCCGTGACCGCGCCCGTCCAGATACACGGCCGAGCGCAGCAGGTGGGTGGCGTTGGAATACAGGCTGCTGCCCAGATCCTCGAAGTAGCTGCGGTCCGACACGTGGTTGATGTTGACGTTGAAGCGCCAGTTTTGCCCCAGACTGGTGGTGCTGCGCGCACGCAGCAGGCCGCGCGAGCGGTCGGCGATGCGGTCGTGTGCCAGGTAGTCGCCGCGAATGGTGCCGCGGCTGGTATCCGTGAGATAGCGGAACTCGGCGCCCAGCATGGCGCCGCGGCGTCCGATCACGCGCGGGTACAAGGTGGCATCGGCATTCGGCGCCAGGTTGAGATACCAGGGCAGCGTGAGGTCGAAGCCGCGGCTCTCGTCATAGCCCAGGGTCGGATACAAAAGGCCGCTCTGGCGCCGGTCGCTGGTCGGAAAGCGCACGTAGGGCAGCCACAGGATCGGCACGCCGTCCAGACGCATGGTGACATTGCGGGCGCGCCCGACTTCCTCGCTCTGGTCGATGTCGACGCGTTTGGCGCGCAGCTCCCAGCCTGTGTGGTCCGGGCTGCAGGTGGTGTAGCTGACGCGGCCCAGGCGGCTCTTGTTGTCGCCCAGCAAGCTCACCTCGCCGGCGTGGCCGTTGCCGCGCGAATCACGCATCTGGAAATCGACATCCTCGGCGCTGCCGGTCCCCGACTCGCTGTTACCCTGCATGTGCGCGGCCTGCAGCAGCAGGCTGGTGTTCTGGTAGCGCACCTTGTCCCTGGCGTCGAAGTTGCCGCTGTCGCGTTGCCAGTCGACACGGTCTGCGCGCAGCACCTGGTCGCCGTACTGCAGTTGCGCATGTCCAACAAGCTGGTATTGGCGTCCGTCCGGGCTGTCGATGTGGTCGGTCGTGGCCTTGACGGTCGGCTGGCCCTCGGTGGTGCTCGGCGCAAGATCAGTCACGCGATCGTCATACAAGGGGTAGCGTCCGCACAGGGTCGCTTGCGACGCCTGGCGGGTGCAGGCCGGGTCTGTGGTGCTGCACGTTGGCGACTGCGCCAGCGCGGCGGCCGGACCCAGGGCCAGGCTGATGGCGAGTCCCAGCAAGGCAGGGCGCGGATTTGCACAGGAACCGTTTTGCACGCAGGCCTGATCCTTGATGGTAAAGGCGGCAAGTTAGCAGAAAGCGGCCCGCGGCGGCAGGGGAACAATTGCGTCAACGCGCCAGAAGCCCGTCGGCCGCCTTGTCGGCGATCATCACCGTCGGGGCATTGGTGTTGCCGCCGATCAGGCTCGGCATGATCGAGGCATCCACCACGTACAGCCCGTCCAGGCCATGCACCTTGAGCGTGTCATCGACCACGGCCAGGTCGTCGTGCCCCATCTTGCAGGTGCCGACCGGGTGGTAGATGGTTTCGGCCTTGCGCCGGATGAAGGCGCGCAATGCGGCATCATCCTGCAGCGCGGCTCCGGGCAGCAGTTCCTCGCCGCGCCAGGGTGCCAGTGCGGGCTGACCGAGTATCTCGCGCAGGCGCCGCACGCCGCGCACCAGGCATGCCATGTCCTCGGGGTGCTCCAGCAGAGCAGGATCGATCGCCGCCGGCGTGGTCGGGTTGGCGTCGGCCAGACGCACACTGCCGCGGGACTTCGGGCGCAGCACCGCCACGTGCGCCGAATAGCCCCAGCCCAGGCTGAATTTCCAGTTCAGGCCGTGATTGTCGAGCAGGGCCGCGCTCAGATGCAGTTGCAGGTCGGGAATGGCTTCGGCATCGCGCGATTTGATGAAGCCGCCACTCTCGGCCACGTTGCTGGTCAGGGCACCCTGACGCTCGCGGGCAAAGCGATACACCGATTTCAGCGCCTGCGGCAGATAGCCTGGACCCAGGCTCAAGGTGTCGTGGCGCTTCGAGCGGGTGACGACCAGTGCATCGGGGTGATCCTGCAGGTTGCAGCCCACGCCCGGCAGCTCGTGCAGCGGGTGGATGCCGTGCGGTTCAAGCGCGTCGCGCGCGCCGATGCCCGAGAGCAGCAGAAGTTGGGGCGAATTGATCGCGCCACCACTCAGAATCACCGTGCCACCCTCGATACGGCGCCGCGCGCCGCGCACGCGGCATTCCACGCCCACCGCAGACCGGCCATCCAGCAGTACCCGCGACACGCGGGCGCCGGTCAGCACCGTCAGGTTCGGCCGATCGCGCACCGGATGCAGGAAGGCGCGAGCCACGCTGCAGCGTTCGCCGCCGGTCTGGGTAACCTGGTAGCGGCCCATGCCTTCCTGGCGGGCACCGTTGAAGTCGTCATTGACGCGCTCGCCGGCCTCGCGCGCGGCCTCGACGAAGGCGTCGCTGACCGGGTGTGCCCAGGTCAGGTCGGAAACCTTGAGCGGGCCTTCGCCACCGTGAAACGCGTCCGCACCCCGCACATTGCCCTCGCAGCGGCGAAAGATCGGCAGCACATCGGCCCAGCCCCAGCCGCGATTGCCCAGCGCCGCCCAGTGATCGTAGTCCGAAGGGTGCCCGCGGGTGTAGATCATGGCATTGACGGCACTGGAGCCGCCCAGGGTTCGGCCGCGCGGGATGTAGAGACGGCGCCCGTCCAGATGCTGCTGCGGCACCGTCCAGTAACGCCAGTTGCGCCGCCGCGAACGCATCAGCGCAATGATGCCGACCGGCGCGCGAACCAGCCAGCTTGTATCGGCCGGGCCGGCTTCGAGCAGGCAGACCCGATGATTGGGGTTGGCCGACAGGCGGTTGGCCAGCACACAGCCGGCCGAGCCGGCACCGACAATCACGAAATCGAACGCCATCACGTCCGTGCTTCCACGAGCGCACGGACATGCGCCACCGAATCCTCCGCCAGGGCGGCGAGGTCATAGCCGCCTTCCAGTGCCGAGACCACGCGGCCCGCGGCGTGGCGATCGGCCAGCGAGCACAACTCGCGCGTGATCCAGGTGTAGTCGGCGGTATCGATCTCGATCTGGGCCAGCGGGTCGCGGCGGTCGGCGTCAAACCCGGCCGAGATGAGCACCAGTTCGGGCGCGAAGGCGTCCAGGGCCGGCAGCAAATGCTCCCGCCACAATGCACGGAAGATGGCCGAATCGCTGCCGGGCAGGAGGGTGGCATTGCGGATATGGCTGGCCCGGCTGTCGGGTGAGCCACTGCCGGGATACAGCGGCATCTGGTGGCTGGACAGGTACAGCACGCGCGTGTCGTCGACAAAGATGTCCTGAGTGCCGTTGCCGTGATGCACGTCAAAATCGGCGATGGCAACGCGTTTCAGACCGTGTGCTTCCAGCGCGTGCGCGGCGGCCACGGCGATATTGTTGAACAGGCAAAAACCCATCGCCGCATCGGTTGTGGCGTGGTGCCCCGGCGGACGTACCGCGCAGAATGCCCGCCGTGCCTCGCCACCGACCACCGCGTCGACCGCGGCGCAAGCGGCGCCGACGGCGCGCAGGGCAGCCTCCAGCGACCCGGGCGACACCGCCGTGTCCGCGTCCAGGGTAACCAGCCCGGACGCCGGTTCGGCCGCGAAAATCTGTGCCACATGCTGCGGCGTGTGCACACGTTCAAGTTGCGACCGGCGGGCGCGCGGCGCTTCGCGTTCCGCAATGCCGGGCAGTCGGGCGGCCCGCAAGGCCCCAAGCACGGCGGTCAGGCGCGATGGCGATTCTGGATGCGCCGGACCCGGCGCATGTTCCAGGCAGGCCGGGTGGCTGAACAGTGCGACGGTCATGTCGGAGTTACCGACTCAGCAGGGTCCACGCGCCAATGGCAATGAAGCCGACTCCGGCAACCAGCTTCAGTGTTTGCGGTGATACCAGACGCTCAAGTTGCGCGCCCACCAGAACACCAATCCCGGCCGCGCAAACCAGGGCGGCGGAGGAGGCAAAGAAGACCATCCAGGGGCTGATGTCCTCTCGGGATGCAAACAGCATCGTGGCCAGTTGCGTCTTGTCGCCAATCTCGGCCACGAACACGGTTGCGAATACCAGGGCGAATGATTTGAGCAGCATTGGGCAGTTCCGGTTGGGGTATGGTGGACAGGCGGCGCAGCCGCGTCATGCGCGCACTGCAGAAGCGGCCCAAGGCCGCGATGATGACCGCAAGCGGCAAGCGCCGTGATCGCGTGCATGCAGGCTCCTACAGGCTCGCGCTTTCGTCGCAGAAGCCTGCGTGCAGGCGAGTATGGCCCAAGGTCAAGGCAAGGGCTGGCGCTCCTTCGATTCTCGTCGCGGCCACGGGCCGTTCCTACGGCGACGGGCGCGGGCGGCGTTCATGCTGCCACAGCACCTCGCCGTGGCCGCTCTCGCGGGCCAGCACGCGGGCGATCACGAACAGCAGGTCCGACAAGCGGTTGAGGTAACGTTGTACCTCGGGACGCACGCCTTCCTCGCGTGCCAGGCTGACCACGGCGCGCTCGCCGCGGCGGCACACGGTGCGGGCCAGATGACAGGCGGCCGCCGCCGGGCCACCGCCGGGCAGAATGAATTCCTTGAGGCGGGGCAGGTCGGCGTTGAGTTCGTCGAGAGTGTTTTCCAGCCGCTCGATGTCGGCGTCATGCACCATTTCCATGCCGGGAATGCACAGTTCGCCGCCCAGATCGAACAGGTCGTGCTGGATCTGCACCAGCACCTCACACACGGTGTCGGGTACGCCGTCGGCGGCCAGCACCATGCCGATGGTGCTGTTGAGTTCATCGGTGGTGCCGTACGCCACCACCCGCAGCGAGTCCTTGGCTACCCGCGTGCCGTCACCGAGGCCGGTGCTGCCGTCGTCGCCGGTGCGCGTATAGATTTTTGACAGCCGGTTACCCACGGCAATCCGCTACCCCACCGCAGGGTGCTGCCGAGCGCAGCGAAGCGCACCGGAACCGCCGCATGCCGTTCACGACGAGAGGCCTCAAACCGTCTGCGCCCGCGCCTCCAAAGACGGGAAACGCGCCGTCAGCAGCGCAAAACCGCCAAACAGCACGGCGCTCCACAGCACGGTGCCGGGCAGGCTGCCGAACTGGTAGAAGGGCAGGCCGGCCGCGTAGCAGGCGGCAAGACCACTGCCGGTCAGCGGGTACATGCCCGAGGTCAGCCACACCGCGAAGTTGGTGACGAGATAGAAGCCGGTCGCACTGCCGACCGCGGCCAGCGCCACGCGCACCACGCCCAGCCGACCCTTCAGCAGGCCCGAAGCGAGCAGCACGGTGGCCGCCAGGCACAGGTAAATCACGGGCATCATCGCGTGCAGACCGATGATCACATCGGCGATGAGCATGATCGCCAGCGGTACCAGCATGGCCAGTCGACGGTCGGTAAAACAGGCGCCACCGAACAGGGCCACGGCCAGCACCGGGCTGAAGTTCCAGGGCAATACGCCGGGGAAGAAGTGCGTCAGCAGGCGCACGCCGATCGCGCCGGCGATGATGCCGATCAGCACCAGGCTGCGCGGCGTGAAAATCATGTTGCGTCGGGTTGTGCTTTGGGGATCAAGCATCGTGTGCGTCCTGAAATTGCGTGGCATTCAAATAGCATACTTCAAACCGGCCATCATGGCAGCGGATCAGGCTGGCGCCGGCGGGCACCGCCGACACGCTGCGGCTGCGCGCCGGGGTCAGGCCCAAGGTGTGGCACAACAATGCACGCAAGGTGCCGACATGGGTCACGGCCAGCACGGTGTCGCCGGGCCGGGTGGTGGACAGCATGGAGGCCAGCCAGGCGCCACTGCGGCGTAGAAGGTCGGTGAAACTCTCGCCGCCGGGAGCGGCCTGAATCACCGGATTGGCCAGCCAATGGCCGTAGCGTTCCCGGTCTTCACGTGCAACCTGCTTCCATTTGCGACCCTGCCATTCGCCAAGATCGATCTCGCGCAAGCGCGGATCGAACAGCGGCTCGCTGGCAAGTTGTGCGGCAAACACCTGCGCGCTCTGGCGACACTGGCGCGAATCACTCGCCACCAGAAACCGCGGAGACGGCCCCGGCCAGCTCGCGGCAAGACGCTGCACGGCAGTGAAGCCGGTGTCCGACAGTGCCATTTCCGATTGGCCGACGCACAGATCGGGTGACCAGTCCACGGCGCCATGGGTCACGGCAATCAGATTCATCGAGGGCCCAAACGGAGACGGCGCGCCCAAGCGGCGCGCCGTCATGGTAGCGCATTCAGCCGCGGTGTCTGTTGCGCCTGTGCAAGAGTACGAGGCCCATCAAGCACAGCATCAGCAGCAGCAGCGAAGTGCGGTGCAGGGTGGGCACCGGAATGGCCGGATCGGCCAGGGTGCTTGCTGATGCACGAGCGGGGGCCAGAGTCTCGGTTGATGCAGCAAGCCTTGTTTTGCCGAGGGCGCCGTTCCGGCCCAATGCCGGCACTGCATTGTTGGTGTGGTCATGCCACATCGCGCTGAGCGCTTGCAGAACGCTTGCCGGACTGGTGGCAAGCAGCGTGTGCTGCGCCGCGCCGCCCGTGAGTGTCGCCACCCCTTCAAAGCCGTCGGCGAAAATCACATCGGATGCGGTAGCGGTTTGAATCATGCCGATGCTGCTGGCCAGAACTTCCCCGGACTGAACCGTGCCGCCGGTGCCAAATGCGTAACTGCGCAAGGTGCCGGTACTGTCGCCGCGCGCGACAAAACGCAAGCGGCCATTGCCGGAATCGAAAGCGGCCGTGCTGGCCAGCGTGGCACAGCACGCGGTCAGCGTGGCCAGCGGCGTGACGGTGGCCGGAAGAGTCAGTTGTGCCAGGGTCTGATCACCGCCGTCATCGCGATACAGCATCAGCCATCGCGCCTGGGCCGTGTCGCGCACGAGGCTGTCGACATGCCGTCCGGAGGCAAGGGCGTAGGCGCTGCGAACGCCGGTACCCAGATTCCACGCGGACAGTTCCTGCGCCGTGTCATCCAGGGCGCGGGTCACCGCCAGCAGCGTGGCACTGTCGGAGGCCAGGGCGGCACTGCCGGGCACCACCAGACAGCAGTTGCTTTCGGCGCTGCCAATCGTGCTGACCGTGCCGGTGGCCGGATCGAGCGCGACCAGGGCCAGGGTGCCCGTGCTGGCGTCGGCAGAAAGCGCGTAGAGCACCCCGGTCGCGGCGTTGTAGCGCAGACTGGACACGGTGGAGCCGGTGGCCAGTGCAGCATCGTGCAGCGTGCCAAGGCCGGGCAGGGCCAGGGTGACCAGATGGGTCCCGGTATCGGTGGCATCGAGCACGAACAGGCGGCCGCCGACAGGGTCGGTGGCCAGTCCGTCGGCAACCACGTCACAGCAGCCGACCGCGGAGGTGGCACTCACCACGCCGGTGTCGGCATCGCGCAGCCGCAGCGTGTCTGCCGTCGGGTCGTGCTCGACGTTGTAGGTCGCGGCCTGTACGGTGGCACTGAAAACCAGCAGCAGGCCGCCCAGCGTGGCGAAGAGCCAGGGCTTGCGGGTGCGATTCATGGCGCCACCTCAGCGCTGGGCCGTGGGGTGCGCGCCCTGCATCGCTTCAAGCTGGCTGATGCGTTGTTCCAGCGCCTGGATCAGCTTGTCGCGGGTCTGGATTTCCTTTTGCAGCGCCTGCACCGCGGCCAGCGCCACACCGCCCATGTCGGTCAGCGCGATGTGCCGGTTGTCGCTGCCGCCGAGACCAAACTGCTGGTGGAAATCCTCGGCCACCGGGCCGAGATGGCGGTCCGAAGCGGGGTCGGTCTTGTAGTTCCAGGTGCCGATTTTCAGCGCCGCCACCCGCGCCAGAACGTCCTGCTCGTTGACCGGCGTGAAGTTGTCCTTGGCGGTACGCGAGGACAACTGCACGATGCTGCCGCGTGCCGTGACATTGCCGTTGCTGTCGACCGTGAAGCGATCCGAACCGCCCTGGATGCTGCCGTCGGCATTGGTCAGGCGAATCACGGCGATGGGGCTGGCGGCGTCCTGGTTGCGGCGAATGTCGATCGGTACGTTGGGAAAGGCGTTTCCATTCATGTTGAAGCCGATCTGGCCATTGTCGCCGATGGTAATGCTGCCGGTGGGCGCGCCGGGCTTGATCCGGAACGGCAGCTTGCTGCCATTACTGACGTCACGGATGAAGAAATTGGCTTCATTGGCGGCGATATCCCAGGTTTGTGCACCCCAACCCTCGCTGTTGTCCTGCTCCAGGCGCAGCGCCGGCGTGTTGCCCCATTTCAGGTGCAGCGGCAGTGCGGGTGTGCTGGTGCCAAATCCGATATTGCTGCTGCCGTCAATGAACAGGGCGTCGCTGCGTGCGCCGGCGAGCACGCTGAGCGGAGTCTTTCCGCCGGTGACATCCTGGATCATGAAGCGGTTCAGGCCGCCGTTGGTGGTGTCGTTGGCCTGCAGCGTCCAGTCGTTGCCGGGGAAGCTCCCGGTGTTTGAGGTGTCAGTGAAATTGATTGCCGTGTTGTTTTCCTTGAGGCGAATGGTGTCGAAGCCGAAGTTTTCGTTCGTGGCGCAGTCGACGCCGACGCAGGTGCTGCCCTGCACGATCAGGTCTTCAGCAAATACCTGGTTGTTGGCGGCGGTGGGCACACGTGCATAGGTATGCGGAGCCGAGCCGGGTTCGGGTTGCTCCGTCGGTGCCAGTACATGGCCGTCGACAACCCGGAAGGTGCCACTGACGGTGTGCGGTGAGTTGCCTGCGCTCGCCGCAGTGTCAGAGAAGGACGGCGCGCCCGCAGCGTCTGATGCGCGGCCATTGTCCATTCCACCTGTGCGGGGCTTGCCGTTTCCGGCCCAGGTGATCTCATAGCGGTACAGCCCGTCGGCGAGCGACTCCCTGGCCAGTGGCAGCATGCCTTCACCCTTGGCGTCAAACGGCGCACTGACGACCTGGCCGTCGGGCAAGGCAAGGCTGACAATGGCCGTTGTTGCCCCGGCGGGCGCCTTGAGCGGAATCGGCGTATCGGCCAGGCGCAACTGGGCCGAGGCCGCACTGGCCATGGACGCCACGCAAAAACCCAAAACAAGCGCCGAGCGCTGAAGCAGTTTGATAAACATAATGAACCCCTTGCCCCCGTTGGTAGGTGAAATCCACTATACCCGCGGCGCATCGCCCTGTCATCGAATTTCGCCGATGTTTTTCACCGGCGTAGTAGCATGCGCGGATGGCATTGCAATGCGACATTCTGGTGGTGGGTGGTGGTCTGGTCGGCGCGAGCCTGGCGATCGCGCTGGAACAGGCCGGCTGCGACGTGGCGATGGTCGAAATGCATGCTGCCGCGCCGACGTCCGAGCCCACTTACGGGGAACGCAATCTGGCCCTGGCGCGGGCCAGCGTCAACGGCCTGCGCAGCCTCGGCGTGTGGCCGCGGGTCGCGGCACAGGCCACGCCGATCCGCCACCTGCATGTGTCCCGTGCCGGCGAATTCGGCAGCCTGCGGCTGGCGGCCGAAGACCTTGACCTGGATGCGCTGGGCTGGACCTTGCCCGCGCGCGAGCTGGGTGCCGGATTGCAGCAGCAACTGGCCGCCTGCAGCCATCTCAAACACATGGCACCAGCGCGGGTTACGGCCATCCGCGCGACCGATGACGGCTGGGTTGCAAGTATCGAGCAAGGTGATGGTGCGGTCACCGAACGTGCGCCGCGCCTGCTGGTGGCGGCCGACGGGGGTCGCTCCACCTTGCGCGACTGGTTGGGTATTGGCAACCGCGTGCACGATTACCACCAGACCCTGTTCGTGGCCACCGTCACCCCCGAGCGCGCGCTTGACGGGCGTGCTTTCGAACGTTTCAGCGATGCCGGGCCGGTGGCGCTGCTGCCGCTGGCGCAGGGCCGGGCCGGTCTGGTGCTGACGGTTGCCAGCGACGAGGCCGATGCCGTGGCTGCGCTGGATGATGCGGCATTCCTGCGCCTCGCCGAGTGCCGTTTCGGCGCCCGCGTGGGCCGCCTCACCAGACCGGGACCCCGGCATCGCCATCCGATCATGCGCGTGGCGGCCGAGCATCTGGTCGCGCCGCGCGCGGTGCTGGTGGGCAATGCGGCCCAGACCATCCACCCGATCGGTGCCCAGGGCTTCAACCTGGGCCTGCGCGATGCCCTGACCCTGGCCGAAATGGTCGCTACTGCCGAAGATCCGGGCGATTCCGCACTGCTGGCCCACTACGCAGCGCGCCGCCAGCCGGATCGCGACGGCGTGATGGCCTTCAGCCATGGCCTGGTGCGCCTGGCGTGTCTGCAGCAGCCATTGCTGGCACCGCTGCGCTCGCTGGCTTTGCTGGGCTTGGGCGCCGGGCCGCTGAAGCGTACGCTGGCGCAGCGCGGCATGGGCTGGCGCGGTCAGCCACCGCGTGCCGTGCTGGAGGTTCAACCGTGAGCCGCGGACGCCTCGGTGATGTCATCGTGGTCGGCGGCGGTGTGGTCGGCGCAGCCACTGCGCTGGCACTGGCCAGGGACGGCTTCGCCGTGCAACTCGTCGAGGCGCGCCAGCCGCGGCCGTGGCAGGCGGAAGCCGAACTCGATCTGCGCGTTTTCGCGCTGGCACCGTCCTCGGCGCGCTTGCTGGATCAACTGGGTGTGTGGGCCGCCATCCGCGATGCACGCGCCTGTGCGTACCGCGGCATGGAAGTGCGTGATGACGACAGCGGCGCCGAACTCGAATTTGATGCGGCGACACGCGGCCGCGACAGCCTGGGCTGGATCGTCGAAAACGGCTTGCTGGTCGATCGCTTGTGGCAAGCCCTGCGCGAGGCAGACGTACACTGCCACTGCCCCGCACGGGTGGAGGAAGTGCGCTGGCGCGATGATCATGTACAGATCGATCTGTCTTCAGGCGAGCGGTTGAAATCCCGCCTGCTGGTCGCTGCCGATGGCGCCGCCTCGCCGTTGCGCCAGCGCGCCGGCATGGCCTGCCGCAGCCGCGACTATCACCAGCGCGGCGTCGTCGCGCACGTGCGCGGCCAGCGCAAACACGGCGGCATTGCCTGGCAGCGCTTTCTGCCGACCGGTCCGCTGGCGATGCTGCCGTTGCAAGACGGCCGCTGCTCGATCGTCTGGTCGTTGCCCGAGGACGAAGCCAAACGCGTGTTGCAGCTCGACGATGCCGAATTCCTGCGCGAACTCGGCGTCGCCAGCGACTTCCGTCTCGGTCCGCTGGTTGACACCACCCCCCGCGCCGCCTTCCCGTTGAAACTGCAACTGGCACGCCGCTTTCACGCCCAACGGCTGGTGCTGATCGGCGATGCCGCCCACGTCGTCCACCCACTGGCCGGCCAGGGCGTCAACCTCGGCCTGCGCGACGTGGCCGAACTGCGCAAGGTGCTCGCGGCCGCGCGTGACCCCAAACAGGACATCGCTGCCGAGCACGTCCTCGCCCGCTACGCCCGCCGCCGCCGCAGCGCCGACACCCTCGACGCGGTCGGATTCGACGCCATCGAACGCAGCTTCGCCTGGCAGGCCCCACCCCTCACCGCCGCCCGCGGCTTGGGCGTGCGCCTGCTCGATCGACTCGCACCCATCAAGCAGGCGCTGGCGGCGCATGCTGCCGGGGATTGAGTCAAGATGTGCGGGACTCGGGGTGAGTCGGACCGAACTGCCAGTGGCAGTTCGCAGCCGGCGAACGACCAGCCATGGATGGCTGGGCCGGACACTGGTCACCATGGACGGTTGCGTGCAGCAACTTCCGGGCCTCGGTGGAGTGACGCAGCGCTCGAACACCTTGCCAAACGTAGGCC
>CBFGSA010000063.1:0-16810 GCA_965651365.1 uncultured Rhodanobacteraceae bacterium
AGCAGGCGCTGGAGCTGCGCAAGAATCGCTTGCCGGATGATTTTCCGGACAGTCGTCGCTTGCTGGGCATGCTGGAAACGCAGCCGGACCTGCGCGCAAGATAAGCCGATTCGTGCGCATGGCGCGCTCCTACGGTTGATTGTCGCGTCGTTGCGCGCGGCGGCGGCCCAGGTGCCAGTTGAAGATGGCGGGTACGAGCGCCATGACGCCCAGAGCCAGCAAGGGCAGGGCGATGTGCGGCTCCAGGAACGTGCCGAAGCCGATCGCCTTGCCCGTGGCCATGTGGCCTGCCAGGCCGGCACCGATCGCGGTTTCGAAGACCAGCATGATGGTGCCGCCGATGGCGCTGGCCAGCAAAAACATCCACAGCGGGCAACGCAGCCAGGCCAGGGCAATGGTGGTGGCACCGAAAGGGAACAGTGGTACCAGGCGCACGAACAGGGTGTAGCTGAGTGGGTGTTCCAGGTAGCCGTGGCGGATCTTCTCGACCAGATCGGGTGCCTTGCGCTTGCCACTGCGGAAGGCGCGCCGGCTGGCCAGAAACAGGATCAGCGAGCCGGCCAGCACGCCGATCGCCGACCAGAAGGTGCCTTCGACAACGCCGAACAGAAATCCGCCGGCCAGGATCAGCACGATCGAGCCGGGTACACCGGTGGCCACGCTCAAGGTCACCAGGGCCAGGTAGGCCAGCCGCGCCAGCCAGGGCGAGGCGGCAATCAGTTCGCGCATCCTTGCCTGGTCAGCGACCAGCCGCTCCGGTGCCAGCCAGTCCAGCGCACCGCTGAAATACAGGACGGCACCAATGGCAATCAACAGCAGCAGTGGCAGAGCGTTCTTGACTCGATTCATGCCGGGTTTCAAAAAAGAAACGGCGCCCAGGGAGCCCGGGCGCCGTGAGTGAAGCCACAGAATACGCGATCAGTCGCGATTCTCGAAGCCGTCGGCGAAGATCCGGTCAAAAGTCATCTGCAACACAAAGCCGTCATGGTCGCTGACGCCAATGGCGCTGGAGCTGACCGTTTCGACCGTGTCAGCGGCATCTTCGTCAGCCCGGCCGTACTGCATGCTGACGAAGTTGGCACGTGCCGCATCGCTCAGCAGGGCGTGGTCGAGCACCTGGTTGGTCGGCAGCTTGCGCGGGCTGAAGCCCTGGATGTTGCCGAAGTTCTCCGTGTACAGGTAGGAATAGCGCTGGTTGTCCGGCAGGGAATACACCGCATCCCACAATTTCGGGTTGACCACGTTCTGGTCGGTCTGGCCAATGTCCGACAAATCCCACAGGTTCGCCGCGAAATCGTAGCGTCCGCTGACCATGCCGGTGATGTCGACAAAGCCGTCACTGAACTCGTAGTCGTTGAAGTCGCCAAGTACGGTCAAGGGGATGCCGGCATTGGCCGAGTCAGTTTGCAACTGTTGCACTTGCAGTGCCAGCGAGTAGGCCTGGCGCAGGCGCTTCTCGCGATCGCGGTCAGACGCCGCGCCGCCGTCATCGACCTTGCCGCGCGACTTCATGTGCACGGCAATCAGCATGAAGGGTTCATTCAGGGCATTGCCGGTGAACAGGCCCTTGAACAGCAGCGGCGGGTGATCGTGGACGAATGCCCCGGGCCCGCTGTTGGGGTCGTTCCAGGTGTCGCTTGCCGCCAACTGTTGGACATCCGTGATCTGCACCCGGGCCGTGTTGACCAGATAGCCCACATCGATACCGCTGGGGTCATGGCCTTCAATCAGTTGCGGGGTGTAGGTCAGACCGAAGTCGGCATCGATCTTGTTGGCCAGGGCCTGCAGGACGGCAATGTTTTCGACCTCCTCCAGCGCAACAATGTCGGGGAGCTTGAGCACATTGCCGATGTAGTCGCTCAGGCGCGCGGTCTTGAGCTGGTATTCGGCAGTCGTGGGAACCGTATTGCCAGCGCACTCGTAGGTTTCGCTGCCTCCGCTCACGTCATCCACATCGTCACAGAAGCGCTCGACGTTGAAATCGCCGATGCGCAGGATTGCGCTGTCGCCGGCATCTGCCACCGGGCCGGGCATCGGCGCGTTGTAGGTCATGGTCAGGCTGCTGGGCAGGAACTGGTAGTCGCCGAAGTTGTAGCTGATGACACCCTCGCCGACGAAGGTGCTGCCGCCGGTGAAAGCGACATTGGCGAAAGCCGGCAGCAGGGCATCGGCATCCATTTCGAAGATCTCGGGGTTGCCGTCCCACACGCCGGCGGCATCATTGTCACCCGTGGTCGGAGTCAAGCCGAAGTTCAGGCCCGGCTCGCGCAGGGAGCGCTTGCCACTGGCGCTGATGACGACTTCGGCGTACGGGTCGCCTGAAAAACTCTGATTGGCGCGGGTGATGATGCCCTTGGCGATGCTGACGAGCATGCCTTCCATGCACTCGAAATTGGTGCTGCCGCAGCTCAACGCGTTTGGGTCGGGCGAGGGGATCGCCGCGTCCAGCGCAATCGCCGCAGGCAGCGCATTGCCGGAGCTGTTGACGATCAGGTTGCCGATGTTCTTCAGTTCGGTGAGGCTGTAGAACTCGTCGACGTCGGCATCCAGAGAAACATCGTCGCCGACGCTGACCGTGGGTGCGCCGCCGGTGTAGACGTACACGCCATTGGAGGTCAGTGCATTGTTGTCGTCGCGGGCATCCGGGGTCTGCATGTAAAAGCCTGCCGGACCCACGGCAGTGACGATGTTGTGGCTGGTGCGAACCCGCGTGCCCGTGAGCAGTGAGGCATCACCCGAGCCCTGGATGTCAAAAATTTCGGCATCGAGGATATCGTCATTTTCGATTGTGCCGGTGGCCGACGCCGAGCTGTTGGTGGCCCCGGATACATTGCTGACATTGACCGCGAAGGTCTCGTCCGACTCGGGGGTGGTGTCACCGTTGACGCTGACATCGAAAGTGTAGCCGCTGTTGCCTTCGGCAATCGTGGCTCCGGTCACCGAATGGCCCACGTAGTCGTTGTCGGCCGTGGTCGCGGTGCCGTCTGCAGTGGCGATGTCAAAGCTCACGCCGCCGACCGGAGCCGGGTTGCTGAGGCTGACCGTGAAGCTGAAGGTCGTGGTGCCGCTGTCGCCTTCGGCCTGGCTGACGTCGGCCACGCTCAGGATCACGCTGCCGCTGCCACTGCAATTGCTGGTGTACTGGCCCAGGTCGTCAAAGGTGTCCTTGGCGTAGCCGTCCCATTCGGTCGCGGGATCGAAGGCATCGCTGTCGTTGCTGTCGCCGCTGCAGATCGTCGGCTTGCGACGCAGGGTATGGTCCTTGGTGCTGGTGGAGCCGCTGCCCCAGGCAGAACCCGGATCGGTGCCAACCTGGCCGATGCTGTCAATCACGTTGCTGCCTTTGAGCAGCGTCAGGGCATCGTCACCGTTGAACCCGGCCACACCCGAGGTGGTGTCGGCAACGTTCAAAATGGCGGCGTCAGCCTGGCTGTTGGCGATGACGTAGACATCGCCGTCGGCCAGCGTGCCTGTCAAGGCCAGCGTGGAATCCGCCGTCGTGTGCCCGTTGGCAAACAACTTGACCGAATAGCTTGAAAGATCCACCTGTGCGCCCGTGCCATTGTAGATTTCAATGGCCTTGTTGTAGCTGGAGCCTTCGATATATTCGGAGAAGATCAGGTCCGTGGTCTGGGCCATGGCAGCCTGTACCAGGCAGGCGAGGGCAAGCAATCCGGTGAGCAGTGCAAAGCTGGCGCGTTTGGTCATGATCAATCCCCGACAGTCAAATGGATGCGCGGCCTCCTGCCGGTCATTGATGGATGTTCCGGTTTCGCCAGTGTAGCGCAATGCCGCGTGCTGATTGTGGGGCTTCAGATTCGCCGGTCAGTATCGCGCGCCGCCGCCCTGGCTGTAGACCGCCAGCACCGCACGCGCTTCCGCGCGCAGAATGTCGCGCTTGACCGCAATATTGCGCTTCTCCAGCTCGCCGATCCAGTCGGCTGGTAGCGGGCCTTCGTCGAATTCGGTCAGCTCCATCACGTCTTCGGCGCGTGCGCCGATCAGCAGGGTGTCGATGCCGGCCCAGATGGTGGCGCCGTAGCACTGGCAGCAGGGCTGGGCGCTGGTGGCCAGGGTGTATTTCCGGCCGTCCTCGTTGAGGCGGGCCCGACTCAGGGCCTGTTGCGCGGCCATGTAGGCCATGATCTCGGCGTGTGCCAGCGAACAGGTTTCCGGCATCACGCGGTTGACTGCGGCCGCGACAATGCGGCCTGCGTCGTCAAACACCACCGCACCGAACGGACCGCCGCTGCCGTGCTCGACATTCAGTCGGGCCAATTCGATGGCCAAGGCGACCTGCTCGTCCGCGGCATCAAATGTACGTGTTGGGTCAATGGCGTCGGCAAGCCAGTCTGGATGCTTCAGTTCGATCATCAGCTCAGCTCTGTTTTTTTGCCCAGGTGTCGCGCAGCGATACGGCGCGGTTGAAAACGGGCTTTTCGGGGGTGTGGTCGAGCCGGTCGGCGACGAAGTAGCCGGTGCGCTCAAACTGGAAGTGCTGTTCGGACGGGCAGTCGGCCGCGGCCGGTTCAATCTGCGCTGTCACGATTTTGCGTGACTCGGGGTTGAGGTGGCTGATGTACTGGCCATCCTCGGGCGTGGCCACATTGAACAGGCGATCGTACAGGCGCACTTCGGCAGCCACCGCATGCCTTGCGCTGACCCAGTGGATCGTGCCCTTGATCTTGCGGTTGGCGCCTTCCATGCCGGCGCGCGAATCGGGATCGAGCGTGGCGTGGATGGCGGCGATGTTGCCCGCGGCGTCCTTGTCGGTGGCTACGTGGCGGATGATGCCGATACCCCGCAGGCGCACCTCGCCCTCGGGGCGCAGACGCTTGAAGCCCTTGGGCGGCTCTTCCTCGAAATCGCTGCGTTCGATCCAGATCTCGCGTCCCATCAGCACCTGGCGCGTGCCGAAGTCCGGGTTTTTGGGGTGGTTGGGCAGCTCGATGGGCTCCTCATGATCCTCGGGCAAGTTGTCGAGGATCAGCTTCAGCGGCTCCAGCACCGCCATGCGGCGCGGCGCACGCGCATCCAGGTCCTCGCGCACGCAGCCTTCCAGCACGCCGAAGTCGATCACGCTGTTCTGCTTGCTGACGCCGGCGCGCTCCCAGAAGGTACGTATGGCCTGGGCTGTGAAACCGCGGCGGCGCGCACCGATCAGGGTCGGCATGCGCGGGTCGTCCCAGCCGTCGACCAGGCCTTCCTCGACCAGTTTCAGCAGCTTGCGCTTGCTCATCACGGTGTAATCGAGGTTGCCGCGGGCAAATTCGATCTGGCGTGGCTTGGACGGCGCGGCTGGCAATCCGGCCTCGACCAGCGGTTGCAGCAGTTCGGGATGATTGACCAGGTCGACATGGTCGACACACCAGTCGTACAGCGGCCGGTGGTCCTCGAACTCCAGCGTGCAGAAGGAATGGGTGATGCCTTCGATTGCATCCGACAGGCTGTGCGCATAGTCGTACATGGGGTAGATCGGCCAGGCATCACCGGTCATCGGGTGGGTGAGCTTGCGGATACGGTACAGGGCCGGGTCGCGCAGGTTGATGTTGCCGGCAGCCATGTCGATCTTCGCTCGTAGCGTTTTGGCGCCATCGGCAAATTCGCCAGCACGCATTCGCCGGAACAGATCCAGATTTTCCTCGACCGAACGTTCGCGGAAGGGTGAATTGCGCCCAGGCTCGGTCAGGGTGCCGCGGTATTCGCGCACCTGTTCGGCATCAAGATCATCGACATAGGCCTTGCCGTCCTCGATCAGCTTGATCGCGGCACGGTAGAACACCTCGAAATAATCCGAGGCATGGCGCAGCTCGGCCCACTCGAAGCCGAGCCAGTGGATGTCGTCCTTGATCGCCGCGGCGTAGACCGGGTCTTCCTTGCCCGGATTGGTGTCGTCCAGG
Organism: uncultured Rhodanobacteraceae bacterium; assembly: GCA_965651365.1. GTDB lineage: Bacteria > Pseudomonadota > Gammaproteobacteria > Xanthomonadales > Rhodanobacteraceae > DASSBG01. The sequence continues at coordinate 5,901 of CBFGSA010000063.1, forward strand.
CGCAGATTGGTCACGCCATTGTGCTCGGCCGCAATGCCGAAATCGAGGCAGATCGCCTTGGCGTGACCCAGATGCAGGAAGCCGTTGGGCTCGGGCGGAAAGCGCGTGCGAATGGCCGTGTGCCTGCCGCTGGCAATGTCCTCGCGCACGATCTGGGCGATGAAATGCTGTGGATTGGCCTTGTCGTCCGCCATGTCCGGCGCCTGTGGTGATGGAAACCGCGCAGTTTAGCAGCCGCTGCCAGGCATGGCGCCTCACTGTCAATGATGTCCGCGAAAGACGCCAAAGCCGCGAAAACGCAGGTTGGGGTGAGGGACGAACCCCGACACGCGATACAGATGCGTAGATGGACGTTGGGGTTCGCTGCGCTCACCCCAGCCTGCGCCACGCTCTTCCGAGTCCGGAGTTCGAGTTCCACGCATTAGGCAAGCAACCATCCATGGCGGGTATTGTCCGGCCCGGCCATCCATGGCCGGTCGTTCGCCGACTGCGAACTGCCACCGGCAGTTCGGTCCGGCTCACCCCGAGTCCCGATCTCCAGCTACTGCGCGGTCCAGCCACCATCGACCACGATGGTCTGGCCGGTGATATTGCGCGCCGCTGGCGACATCAGGAAGGCGCAGATCCCGGCCAGTTCCTCGATGCTGATGAACGCGCCCTTGGGCATCGGCTTGAGCATGATCTCGTTGACGACTTTTTCCTCGCTGATGCCGTTTTCCCGGGCCTGGGCCGCGATCTGCTTTTCCACCAGCGGGGTCTTCACGTAGGATGGGCAGATGGTGTTGATGGTGATGTCGGTGTCGGCCGTTTCCAGCGCCAGCACCTTGGAAAAGCCCAGCAGGCCGTGCTTGGCCGAGACGTAGGCGGACTTGTAGCGCGACGCCACCAGGCCATGGATCGAACCGATGTTGATGATGCGGCCATGCCCGGCCTGGCGCATGTCCGGCAGCAGGGTGCGGGTCAGGCGCGCGGCGCCGGTCAGCATCACGGCGATGAGCTGCTCCCACTTTTCCATCGGGAAATCTTCCAGCTTCGACACGTATTGCAGGCCGGCATTGTTGACCAGTACGTCGACCGGCCCGGACAGCTTGTCAGCAAGAGCCTGGACGCTGTCGGCACTGGCGACATCGAGCTCGAAGGCTTCGGCTTCTCCGCCATCGGCCTTGATCGTTTTGGCCGTCTCGCGGGCCGCATCGAGATCGAGGTCGGTGGTCAGGATAGGGTGGCCGGCCCTGGCCAGCTCGGCGGCGATGCCGGCGCCAATGCCGCTGCCGGCACCGGTGATGAGAATCGTGGACATTTTTTACCTCCGGTTGTCAGCTTAGAAGCGGCCCCAGCCAGCCGCAGTTGGACTTTGGTCGCATGGTGGGGTCGCCTGGCTGCGCTACAGTGACATGATGAACGGACTGCGACTCGCTATTCTGTCACTGATACTGGCCGTGAGCGCCTGCGCGCACGACCCTCTGCAACCTGTCGGAGGCCCGTCCATGGATTTTGCCGCCAGTGATGTACGTGTAACTGAACATCGCGGAAATGACGACCTGCTGTCGGCCGGCCTGGGTCTGGCCGGCCTGGCCGGTGCGCCCAGCCGCATTGCCGAGCCCGTGCATCCGAGCGCCGCCGAGCTGCGCCGGCGCGCCATCCAGGCGAGCTGGAAGGGCATTGCCGACTTGGGCCCGCTGGGCGGCTATGGCACGGTGTACGGCGGCGTACCGGATGTGCCGGGGCGCGAGTACAGCGCTTTCGCCCGCCTGCCTGGCGCCCACGCCCCGTTCCGGGTGCTGCTGCAGGCGCCGGATCATTTCGATGCCGCCAGGCGCTGCCTGATCGTGGCACCGTCCTCGGGCTCGCGCGGCGTGTACGGCGCCATTGCCCTGGCCGGTGCCTTCGGGCTGCCGCGTGGCTGTGCCGTGGTGTACACCGACAAGGGCACCGGTTCGGGCTATTTCGATACCGCCAACGGTACCGGCGTCACGCTGGATGGCACGCGCGCTGCGGCCGGCAGCGCGCCACTCGAGTTCGAACCGAAGCATGCCGAAAGCAACGCGGGGATTGCGGTCAAGCATGCCCATTCGCAAGACAACCCCGAGGCCGACTGGGGCCGCCATGTACTGACGGCGGCCCGCTTTGGTCTGGCCATGCTGGATCGGGCGTACCCGGACATGGCGCCGTTCACGCAGGACAACACACGCATCATCGCCGCGGGCCTGTCCAACGGCGGTGGCGCCGTGCTGCAGGCGGCCGGACTGGATGAGGCGGGGCTGCTGGACGGCGTGATGGCGATGGAGCCGAACATCCACGTGCCCGACGGTGGTCGCGCCTTGTACGACTATGCCACCGAAGCGGCCCTGTTCATGCCCTGCGTTCTGGCTGATCCCCGTTTTGCCACAGCGCCGTTCGCGCGTGCCGGCGGCGCCGTGCCGCCTTCGTGGATTGCTCGATGCCAGCGCCTGCATGCGGCGGGTCTGCTGGATGCCAAAACACAGCCTGGCCAAACACGTGAAGCGCTGGAACGTCTCGAAGCCCGCGGCTGGCGCGATCACGTGATCGCCACCGCCGCGACCACCACCGCGTTCGACGTGTGGCGGGCTGTGGCCGCCGGCTACGCCTCGGCCTATCTGCGCCGCGGCGTGGGCCACATGCCCTGCGGCTTTTCCTATCAGGCGGTCACCGACAAGGGCCTGCCGGCTCCGGTCGACGCGGCGCTGCGCCAGACCTGGTGGGCCGACGCCTCGGGTATTCCGCCCGGCAACGGGATCGGACTGGCCGGCGGCATGGATGCCTCGGTCGATCCGACGTTTCCCGGACTCGTCTGCCTGCGTGAACTGTGGACCGGCGACACTGCCGAGGCCAAAACGCTGCACGAATCAGTCGCGGCACTGGCCGCGAAACTGCCGCGCCAATCGCTGCCGATCTGGGTTGTGCACGGTGCCGACGACGGACTGGTTCCGACGACGTTCACCTCGGTAGCCTACGTGAACTGGTTGCGTGCCGAAGGTCGTTCGCCGCGCTACTGGAGAATCCCGCATGCCCAGCATTTCGATGCCTTCCTGGCCCTGCCGGGCTTCGGCAATGTACACACGCCGTTGTTGCCCTACGCCTATCACGCCCTGGACGCCATGCTGGCGCACGTCGTGTCCGGCCAGCCGCTGCCCGATCCGGCCACGCCAAACGCACAGCCGCGCGGGGCACAGATCCTGACACGAACCGCACTCGACCTGCCCGAAAAACAGCCGCAGGCCGGCTCAGGTGATTGAGGGGCACGGCCAAGCGTGTCCAAATCGCACACGCTGGGGAGCCGGACACGGCAGCGAACCCGGCACAAGGGCCGACATCGTGGGCCCGAGCGACGCAGGGAATCCGTGACCTGCCAAAAGCCGTCATCCTGGGGCCGCCGCAGGCGGAACCCGATAGAAGGCTCGTCATCCTGGGGTCGCCGCAGGCGGAACCCGGGATCCATTTGTGTTCTTTGCCGCTGTAACCGCGCCGTTAATTTCTTGTGGCCGGTGAAAATGGATCCCGGGTTCTGCGCTGCGCGCAGTCCCAGGATGATGCAGTGCCACGCCATCCAGGATGACTCGCGCTGATGGCACGTATTTTCCGCTTCGAGTCCCGGGCTATAATGCCGCGTTTCGCCATTCCGGAGCGCCACATGAGCATCATCGCCACCTTCCAGACCAGCCGGGGCCCCATCCGCGTGCGCCTGCACGAGGACAAGGCCCCGGTCACCGTGGCCAATTTCGTCAATCTGGCCAGGCGCGGTTTCTACGACGGCCTGAGCTTTCATCGGGTGATCCCGGATTTCATGATCCAGGGCGGTTGCCCACAGGGCACCGGCACCGGCGGGCCCGGCTACCGTTTCGAGGACGAATTTGACGCCAGCCTGCACCACGACAAGCCCGGTGTGCTGTCGATGGCCAATGCCGGCCCCGGCACCAACGGCAGCCAGTTCTTCATCACCCACGTCGCCACCCCGTGGCTGGACAACAAGCACAGCGTGTTCGGCGAAGTCGTTGGCGAAGAAGACCAGCAGGTCGTCAATGCCATTCAAAAAGGTGACAGCATCGACAAGCTGACACTCGAAGGTGATGTCGACGCGCTGCTGGACGCGCACAGTGAACGTGTCCAGGAATGGAACCGTAATCTCGGTTGAAGCTCTCTTTGGGGCAGGAAAAAGGGCGGCCGCCTGGCCGCCCTTTTTCTTGTTTCCCGGACAAGCCGGATCAGGCCTTTTTCTTGGTGATCAGGTGGTACAGGAACAGCAGAATCAGCGCACCGATCACGCCGACGATGAAGCCTGCAATTCCGCCGCTGGTAGAAATGCCAATCAGGCCAGCGATGAAAGTTCCCACGAACATGCCGGCAATGCCAAGGATTGCCGTGATGATGAAGCCTCCGGGGTCTTTGCCAGGCATGATGAATTTGGCCACGATGCCAATGACGAGGCCGATGATGAATACCCAAAGCCAGTGCAGCATGTTGTTCCTCCCGTTTCGAAATGGACCCGCCTGATCCGAGGCGCCTCTGTTCCAGAGCCGCCGCTCGACTGACGGAACCTGCATCATGCCTTGGCGAGCCGGTTTGTTCCAGCAGCAGATCGAGGTTTGTTCAGGCTGCTGCCGGAATTCATACATGCCCCATGGCTATCAGTGCTCAAAACCGCCTGTGGTAAAATGGGCCGCTTGACTTTGAGGAGTTTGCACCGTGCCACTACTTGCCCAGCGCATGAGCCGCGCCAAGCCCAGCCTGATCATGATGATTGCCCAGAAGGCCCGCGAGATGAAGGCCGTCGGCAAGGACATCATCAGCTTCTCGATCGGCGTGCCCAATTTTCTGCCCGGTCCGCATGTGTACGAGGCAGTGCGCGAAATGCTGGAACACGACAGTGGCCAGTACGGCTCCAACCGTGGTCAGGCCGAGCTGCTGGATGCCTTTCTCGCGCACATGCGCGAGATCGGCCTGGACGGCTACGCCCGTGCCAACTGCTCGGTCGGCATCGGTGCCAAGCACATTCTCTACAACCTGGCCGAGGCGCTGCTGGACGAGGGCGACACGATCGCCTTCCCCACGCCGTACTGGACCAGTTACATGGACATCGCCGAGATTCTCGGCGCCAAGGTGCGGCTGCTGCCATGTCCGCCGGAGCAGAAGTACAAACTGACCCCGGCCCAGCTTGACGCCGCGCTGGCGGAAAAGCCCAAGGTGTTCCTGTTCAACAATCCGTCCAACCCGACCGGCATGGTGTATTCGGGCGAGGAGATTGCGGCCCTGGCCGACGTGCTGGTCAAGTATCCCGATACCTGGATCATCACCGACGATATCTACAACCGCATGGTGTTCGACGGTGCCGAATACCACAACTTCGTGCATGCGCGGCCGGAGCTGCGCGAGCGCCTGGTATTCGTCGATTCGCTGTCCAAGACCTACGGCATGCCCGGTTGGCGTGCGGGCTTGATGGCCGGCCCCGAAGCCGTGGCCGAGGCGGTGACCACGCTCAATTCCAACCACATCACCAGCTTGCCGGAAGTGGTCAGCGCCGCCGCAATTGCCGCCCTGAGCGGCCCGCAGGACGTACCGAAGCAGAAGGTGGCCGAATTTGCCAGGCGCCGCGACCAGGTCATGGAGGCGCTCAAGGCCATTCCGGGCGTGTCCTGCCCGCGGCCGCAAGGTGCGTTTTACGCCTTCCCGGACATCTCCTGCGCCTTTGGCAAATCGCACAATGGCACGCGCATCGACAACGATGCCGACCTGTGCACGGCGCTGCTGGAGGCCAAGGGTGTGGCTTGCGTGCCCGGCTCGGCTTTCGGCGAGCCGCGCAGCTTGCGCATTTCCTACACCTGCCCGGCGGCGCAGTTGCAGCCGGGTCTGGAACGCATCCAGGCATTCTTTTCCGAACTGACGTGAGAGCAGCGCCATGGCAAGGCAACTGACCGCAATCATCGAGCGTGAAGACGATGGATTTGTAGCGCTCTGTCCAGAGTTGGATATCGCAAGTCAGGGCGATTCAGTAGAGCAGGCCCATGCGAACTTGCGTGAGGCGCTGGAACTGTTTTTCGAGTCCGCACCGGCAAATGAAGTCCGTGAGCGCATGCGCGCTGATGTCTTCGTAACCAGGGTCGAGGTTGACGTTGCCTAGACTCGGCGTCTTTTCCGGCCAGCAGATTTGTGCGTTATTGGCTCAACACGGCTTTGTCGAGGTTCGTCGCAAAGGCAGTCACATTGTCATGCAACGTACAGATCGCCAGGGTAGCCGAACGGTTCCGGTACCCGATCATCGCGAAGTTCGTACTGGTACGTTGGCGTCCATAATTCGTCAAACTGGATTGCCCCGCAGCATTTTCGAAGTCTGACCGATTGACCTTCGGCAATCCCGATTCCCCATTCACCTTCACGGAGTAAACCATGAAAAAACCTGTACGAGTCGCCGTCACCGGCGCCGCCGGCCACATTGGCTATTCGCTGCTGTTTCGCATCGCTTCCGGCGACATGCTGGGCAAGGACCAGCCGGTGATTCTGCAATTGCTGGAAATCGAAGTGGCCATGGATGCGCTGCACGGTGTGGTCATGGAACTCAACGACGGCGCCTTCCCGCTGGTCGCCGGTGTGGTGGCCAGTGACGATCCCAAGCTGGCTTTTGCCGATGCCGACTACGCGCTGCTGGTCGGCGCGCGTCCGCGCGGTGCGGGCATGGAGCGCTCCGATCTGCTGGAGGCCAACGGCAAGATCTTCGGGCCGCAGGGCAAGGCGCTCAACGAACACGCCAGCCGCGACGTCAAGGTGCTGGTGGTGGGCAACCCGGCCAACACCAACTGCCTGATTGCCCAGGCCAATGCGCCGGATCTGGACCCGGCCAACTTCACCGCCATGATGCGCCTGGACCACAACCGTGCGCGCTACCAGCTGGCCAAGCGCACCGACACACACGTCAATGATGTCAAGGGCGTGACCATCTGGGGCAACCACAGCTCGACCCAGTTCCCCGATCTGGAGCACGCCACGGTCAAGGGCGAGAAGGCGCTCGACCTGGTGCGCCGTGACTGGTACGAGCAGGAATTCATTCCCATCGTGCAGCAGCGCGGTGCCGCCATCATCAAGGCGCGCGGTGCTTCCAGTGCCGCCTCGGCGGCTTCTGCTGCGGTCGACCACATGCGCTCCTGGGCGCTGGGTACGGCCGAGGGCGAATGGGTGTCGATGGGCATTCCGTCCGATGGCTCCTACGGCATCGAGTCGGGCATCATCTACGGCTACCCGGTGACCTGCGCCAATGGCAAGTACGAAATCGTGCAGAACCTGGCGATCAACGACTTCGCCCGCCAGCGCATGGATGCCAGCGCCGCCGAGCTGCGTGAAGAGCGCAAGGCCGTCGAAAGCCTGCTCTGAGTGAGGCGTCGCTGTTGCGCAGAAGCGGGCCACGCTTTTGCCGGAGCGGGCCGTGCCCCACTGGCGCTTAGTCAAGGCTCGTCGTTCCGGACGGAGCGTAGCGACGATCCGGAATCCACGTTCCAGCCCAATTCTCCATGCAACCAAGTGGATTCCGGGTTCCACGCTGCGCGTGGCCCCGGAATGACGCGGATATTCTTTTGGACTGCAGTAATGCGGACATTGCGCCAACCAAGCACCATTGGGCCATGCCCGCGATGGCGGAGCCGTGAGCGGTAAGCGGTGAGCGGTGAGCGGAAAAAAGCGGGTAGCCGGCCCGCTCACGGCTCACCGCTCACGGCTCACAGCATTGCGATCGCGGGCATGGCCCGCTCCTGCCGTTCTACGCCGCGCTGTCGCGGCGCGGCAGCTTCCAGCCCGGGCGGATGAAATGGCAGGTGTAGCCACCGGGGTTGCGCTCCAGGTAGTCCTGATGTTCGGGTTCGGCTTCCCAGAACGGGCCGGCCTCGACCACTTCGGTGACCACCTTGCCCGGCCACAGGCCGGACGCCTCGACATCCTTGATCGTGTCCTCGGCAATGCGGCGCTGCTCGTCGGAGGTGTAGAAGATGGCCGAGCGGTAGCTGCTGCCGACATCGTTGCCCTGGCGATTGGCCGTGGTCGGGTCGTGGATCTGGAAGAAGAACTCCAGCATGTTGCGGAAGCTGGTGCGTGCGGGATCAAACTCGATCTCGATCGCCTCGGCATGCATGCCGTGGTTGCGATAGGTGGCGTTGGGCACCTCACCGCCGGTATAGCCTACACGTGTGGAAATGACGCCGGGCTGCTTGCGGATCAAATCCTGCATGCCCCAGAAACAGCCGCCAGCAAAAACGGCACGCTCAACTTGGCTGCTCATGGCTTGTCTCCCTCGAACAAGGTGCGGTATGCAGCATAGCCCTCGGCCTCCAGCGCGTCGAGCGGCACAAAGCGCAAGGCCGCCGAGTTGATGCAATAGCGCAACCCACCCGTTTCCGGTGGACCGTCCGGAAACACGTGACCCAGGTGACTGTCGCCGTGGCTTGAGCGTACCTCGGTGCGGAACATGCCGTGGCTGGTATCTCTTTTTTCCGGCACGTTGTCGGTCTCCACCGGCTGGCTGAAGCTGGGCCAGCCGCAGGCCGAGTCGAACTTGTCCATGGACGTGAACAAGGGTTCACCGGACACCACATCGACATACAATCCGGCCTCGTGGTGATCATTGAACGCGTTGTCGAACGGTCGCTCCGTCCCGGCTTCCTGGGTCACGCGGTACTGCTCCGGGGTGAGCCGGGCCAAGGCTTGCGGGGTTTTGCGATAAGGCTTCGAGTCCGGCATTGGGAGTGACTCAAAATGGGCAGGTCGCCAGTGTGCCGCAGATTGCCGCACGAAACCTGAATGACCGCTCAGGGCGACTCTGCAGCAGGACGGTGGCGAGAAATGCGGGCTGGCTTGCGTCTGTCGGTGCATTGCCACACACTTGAATGCGGAGCCCGGTCACATGCCGATGTGGAGCAAGAAGCTGGTCGTGCTTCTGATCCTGTTCGGTTTTCCAGTCGCGCTGGTGCTGGCTTGGGCCTTCGATGTCACGCCGGCAGGCGTTCAACACACGGACGATGCAGGACAACCCGTGCTGCGGCGGGCGCGTCACGGCACATGGATCGTCGCGCTGCTGGGAGGCCTCGTCGCGGTCGTCGCGGGGGTCGGTTTCTGGTGGTTGCAGCGACCCGGCCTGACCATCGCCCCGATCCTGTATCCCTGGCGCGACGACCCGCGCTTCAGTACGCTGGTGCGCAAGATCGGCCTGCCGGTCCCGGCAACGTTGGCCAAGCGGCTGCTAGAATAAGCGGTTCGATCCGTATTCGGGAAGCATCGCATGGCCAATACAGACTCGGCGGGTGCGCGATTTCGCGCCGCACTGCGCGAAGAGAGCCCCTTGCAGGTGGCTGGAGCCATCACGGCCTTTGCCGGACTGATGGCGCGGCGGGTCGGTTTTCGCGCCCTGTATCTGTCCGGCGGCGGCGTGGCAGCCAACTCGCTGGGCATGCCGGATCTGGGCATTTCGACCATGGAAGACGTGCTCACCGACGCGCGGCGCATTGTCGAGGCGACACAGATGCCGCTGCTGGTCGACATCGATACCGGCTGGGGCGGGGCCTTCAATATCGCGCGTACCATCCGCAGCTTCGAGCGCGTCGGCGTGGGCGCGGTGCACATGGAAGACCAGGTCGGTCAGAAGCGTTGCGGCCATCGGCCAGGCAAGGAAGTGGTGAGCAAGGCCGAGATGGTCGATCGCGTGAAAGCGGCCGTGGACGGGCGTACCGATGCGGGCTTCGTGATCATGGCGCGCACCGATGCGGCGGCGAAGGAGGGCATCGATGCGGCCATCGAACGCGCCGTGGCCTACGTGGAAGCCGGCGCCGACATGATCTTTCCCGAGGCCATGAAAACCCTGGACGACTACCGCAAGTTCAAGGCCGCGGTGCAGGTGCCTATCCTGGCCAACCTCACCGAATTCGGCTCCACGCCGTTTTTCACCACCGATGAACTGGCCAGCGCCAACGTCGACATTGCGCTGTACTGCTGCGGTGCCTACCGCGCCATGAACAAGGCCGCACTGGGCTTTTACGAGACCGTGCGCCGCGACGGCACGCAAAAGGCGTACGTAGGGCAGATGCAGACCCGTGAGGAGCTGTACGACTATCTCGGCTATCACGCCTACGAAGACAAGCTCGACGCGCTGTTTGCCAACAGCGAAAAGGATTGACGCGCATGCCCGAGCCGCCAATGCAATCTGATGAAACGCGCCCGACGACTGGCTCACGTCGCATTCGATGGGACGCACTGGCGGCCATCATTGCCTCGTTGGTCGGTTTGTTGGCGCTGCTCGTGTCCGGCTATACCGCCTACATCCAGCGTCAGCAGGTACGCGCGCAAGTGTGGCCGCGTTTGTCCATCGCGTATCAGGACCAGGTGCACAAGCTCACCGTGTTCAACAAGGGCGTGGGGCCGGCCATCGTGCGCAGCGTCAAAGTGACGGTCGACGGCAAGCCACAACAGGATTGGGAACATGCGCTGGCAGTCATGGGCCTTCCGCACACCGAGTCCGACTACGGTCACTCGACGCTCGCCACGGCGGTGTTGAGTCCCGGCGATGCGCTTGCGCTGCTGGTTTTCGATGAGGATGCGAAATACCAGCATTTCCGCACGGCCATGAGTGCGCACGGCCTGGTGAACATCTGTTACTGCTCGACCCTCGACGACTGCTGGTTGCTTGAAGATCACCGCGCTCCGGTCAAGCCCAGTGTGCGGAAGGTCGCGCAATGCCCGAGTCTGATGCCCGAAGAAGCATTCCGCGATTGAGTATCGCAAGCTTGTCACACACCCTTATCGAAACACGGAGAACATCGTGAGCGAGACTACCGAGCAAACCAAACCCAAGGCCAAGAAATCCGTGGCGCTGTCCGGCGTGGCCGCCGGCAACACCGCCATCTGCACGGTGGGGCGCAGCG
>CBFGSA010000064.1:0-16639 GCA_965651365.1 uncultured Rhodanobacteraceae bacterium
CGATTGTGTTGGTTGCAGGATACCGGACCCGGGACTCGGGACTCGGGACTCGGGACTCGGGACTCGGGAAGAGCCTCCCACTATTGGTGCTCCGTGCGAGTCCCAATATTGCCTGGCTTCCTGCCCGAATAAAGTGCGACAGCGTTCCGAACAAGCTGCCTGAAAGAATCAGCGTGACATATCCGAGTCCCGAGTCCCGAGTCCCGGGTCCCGGGCCGTATGCAAGCGCTTCATGGCTTCGTTGAACTGGCCGGCCAGCGCCAGCGGCAGCACTTCGCGGGCGCGGGCCATGCTGTCCAGGATCACGTCTTCATCCGCAGCCGATGGTCGCCCCAGCACCCAGGGCGTGACCTGATCGCGGATGCCCGGGTGGCCGATGCCAATGCGCAGGCGATGAAACCCGCTCGTGCCCAGCGCCTTGATGATGTCACGCAGACCGTTCTGGCCTCCGTGGCCCCCATCGAACTTGAGCCGCACGTCACCGGGCGCAAGATCCAGGTCATCATGCACAATCAGACATTCGTCCGGCTCGATGCGGAAGTATCCGGCTACCGCAGCCAATGCGCGGCCACTGTGGTTCATGAACGTCAAAGGCTTGAACAGGCGAACGGCCCGATGGTCGATATCCACCGGGCACAGCTCGCCATGCAGCTTGCTGTCAGCGCGAAACTCCGTAGCTGCCGACTGCGCCAGTGCATCGACGAACCAGAAACCGACATTGTGCCGGGTACGCAGGTATTCCGCGCCGGGATTGCCGAGGCCGGCTATGAGCTTGAGAGCCGCCATGCGCGAATCCGGCCGTGCCGCCGCAATTGCGCGCGGCACGGCCAGGAAGGGGATCAGCCCTTGTCTTCGGCGGGCTCGTCGCCAGCTTCGCCATCGGCCGACGCCTCGTCGTCCCCGGCTGCGGCCTTTTCGCCTTCGGCAGCTGCGGCTTCCTCGCCCTCGACAGGCTCTTCGACTTCGACCTTGATCTTCTGCGCGCTGACCACGGTGTAATCGTGGTCTTCATGCATCAGGGCCACGATCTTGACGTTTTCCGGCAACTTGATGTCGGACAGGTGGATCAGGTCGCCTTCCTTCAGCTCAGCCAGATCGATTTCCAGAAACTCCGGCAGGTCGCCAGGCAGGCAGGCCACTTCGACCTCGGTCAGGTTGTGCGAAATGACGATGCCGGCGGTCTTGCCCGCGGGCGAGTCTTCCTGATTGAGGAAATGCAACGGCACGTTGACGCGAATTTCCTCGTCTTCGCGCACACGCATGAAGTCCATGTGCAGCATCTGCTGGCGGAACGGGTGCACCTGCCAGTCGCGCACCAGCACCGGCTGCTTCTTGCCGTTGAAGTCGAGCTCGACGATGGAGGAGAAAAAGCCTTCCGTGCGCGAAGCGTGGATGACTTCGTTGTGGTTGAGCTGGATGCTGCGCGCGGGTCGATCGGCCCCGTACAGAACACCCGGCACCAGACCGGCGCGACGCAGGCGGCGGCTCGCACCTTTGCCCTGGTCGTCACGCAGATCAGCCGTGATGGTGTGTTTGCTTGCCATGATGTTTGCCTTCGGTTGATTGACTGCTGCAAGGCAGCCGAATGCCCTCCCCGCGACCAGGGAGAGCGTGAACTGCCGAGTCACCCCATGACGCAAGGTGGCGCGACAAAGCCGGGTATTGTAGCGCAGGAAAGCGTGAGCTTGGAAGTGGGTGAGCGGTGAGCGGGAGTTGAACCCGTCATTCCGGAATCGCGCAGCGATATCCGGAATCCACTCGATTACCGGAACTTTCACAAGACCGTGGGTCGCGGATCAGCGCTGCGCGCCGTCCGGGATGACGAAGAACCTGATTCGCGACCAACGCCTCGGGTCTGGGGCTCTGCTCAGTCCCCGCTATTGCCCTTCGGCCCGGGTTTCGGCTTGTCCCACTGGTAGATCGTGTAATAGACCGGCGCCACCGGAGCCTGGCCGGGTTCCAGGTCAAGGCGACCGTCGTTGTTGATGTCGCGGTAGGTCTGGGTCACACCCTTGGCCGGGATGACCTTGATCATGTACACGCGGCCACCGTGACTGTATTCCTGCACGATGTCCTCGCCCTGTCGACGGATATTGACCTCCGGCGGGCTTTCGGTATGCGGCACGACACCACCTGGCAGCGCATCGCCGCTGGTTTTGGCCGCCTGCGGGGCCGTCGCAGCCGGCGTCGGCGTGACGCCCGGATCGTTGATCGAAGGCGGCGGCAGGTCCGTGTCCGGCCGCGTCTGGGCTGCCGCCGCGGTTGCCAGCAGCACCCCGGCGAGACCAGCGAGCAGTACAGAATTTTTCATGGCAACTTCCCTTGCAGTAGAGGTCTGTACGCAACCATAGCAGGGCCATGCGAGAATGGCGCGCATGGCCAATCTGACGCTTATCGACGGTTCAAGCTACCTGTTCCGCGCCTACCATGCCCTGCCGCCGCTGACCAATGCCGAAGGCGAGCCGACCGGCGCCCTGTTCGGCGTGCACAACATGCTGCGCGAGACCCTGGCCGCGCGGCCCGATTACGTGGCCTTCGTCACCGACGCCAGCGGCCCGACCTTCCGCAACGAGTTGTACCCGGACTACAAGGCCAACCGGCCGCCGATGCCGGATGACCTGCGCGCCCAGGTCGAGCCGATGCTGGACCTGGTCAATGCCCTGGGTCTGCCGGTGCTGCGCGTGCAAGGTGTGGAAGCCGATGACGTGATTGGCACCTTGGCGCTGCAAGCCGCCGGGGCCGGCATCGAGGTCACCATTTCCACCGGTGACAAGGACTTCGCACAGCTGGTCGGCCCGGCCATCACCCTGGTCAACACCATGTCCGGCACCCGCATGGACCCGGCTGGCGTGGAAAAGAAATTCGGCGTGCCACCGGAGCAAATCATCGATTACCTGGCCCTGGTCGGGGACAAGGTCGACAACGTGCCCGGCGTCAACAAGTGCGGCCCCAAGACGGCGGCCAAATGGCTGGGCGAGTACGGCTCGCTGCAGGCCATCATCGACCAGGCCGACCAGTTTGGCGGCAAGATCGGCGAGTACCTGCGCGAGGCGCTGCCGCAACTGCCGCTGTCGCGCCAGCTTGTCACCATCAAGACCGACGTGGAACTGGAGCGCAAGCCCGAAGACCTGAAACAGGCCGAGCCCGACAGCGAGCGCCTGCGCGCGATCTACACCCGCTACGGCTTCAAGTCGGCGCTGGCGGCGCTGGAAGGGGGCTCCGGCGGCAGCGATGCCGCGGCTGGCGACCTTGAGTCCGGCAACAAGCAAGACGACGCACCCGAAAGAGGCGAATATGAGCTGGTCACCACGCAAAAGCAGCTCGACGCCTGGCTGAAGAAACTGCGCGTCGCCGGGCTGACCGCCTTCGACACCGAAACCACCTCGCTCGACCCCATGCGCGCCGATCTGGTCGGCATTTCGCTCAGCATCGAGGCCGGTCACGCCTGCTACATCCCGCTGGCCCACGACTATCCCGGTGCCCCGCAGCAGCTCGACGCCGACGCCGTGCTCAAGGCCCTCAAGCCGATCCTGGAAAATCCCGAGCGCCCCAAGCTGGCCCAGCACGGCAAATACGACATCAACGTGCTGCGCCGGCACGGCGTCGACGTGCGCGGGCTGGCCCACGACAGCATGCTCGAATCCTACGTGTGGAATTCCACTTCGGGCCGCCACGACATGGACACCCTGGCGCTGGGCTATCTGAAAATCGAGACCACGCCCTACGAGGCGGTGGCCGGCAAGGGTGCCAAGCAGATTCCGTTCTCGCAGGTGCCGCTGGAAACCGCCGGCGACTACGCCGCCGAGGATGCCGACATCACCCTGCGCCTGCACCAGAACCTGTGGCCGCGGCTGCAAAGCATCGAGAAATTGCGCCAGGTCTATCAGGACATCGAGATTCCGCTGGTCGAGGTGCTGGCGCGCATGGAGCGGACCGGTGTGCTGGTCGATGCCGAGGCCCTGGACCGCCAGAGCGAGACGCTGGTCGAACGCATGCAGGCAATCGAGGAGCAGGCACACGAACTGGCCGGCCAGCCGTTCAACCTCGACTCAACCAAGCAACTGCGCGAGATCCTGTTCGACAAACTGGACTTGCCTGCGCACGTGAAAACACCCAAGGGCTCACCGTCGACCAATGAAGAGGCACTGGAAGCGATTGCCGGCGAACACGAGCTGCCGGCCCTGATCCTGGAATACCGCGGCGCGGCCAAGCTGCGCTCGACCTACACCGACAAACTGGTGCAGATGATCCACCCGGACACCGGCCGCGTCCACACCAGCTACCACCAGGCCGTCGCCGCCACCGGCCGACTGTCCTCGTCCAACCCCAATCTGCAGAACATTCCGGTGCGCACCGAGGCCGGTCGGCGCATCCGCGAAGCCTTCATCGCGCCCGAGGGCTGGCGCATCCTGGCCGCCGACTACTCGCAGATCGAACTGCGGATCATGGCCCATCTGTCCGGCGACAAAAAGCTGCTGGACGCCTTCGCCCACGGCGCCGACATCCACCGCGCCACCGCCGCCGAGGTGTTCAACCTGAACCCCGACCAGGTCGATCGCGAACAGCGCCGGGCCGCCAAGGCCATCAACTTCGGCCTGATGTACGGCATGAGCGCCTGGGGCCTGGCGCGCAATCTCGGCATCGAGCGCGGCGAAGCGCAGGACTACATCGACCGCTACTTCGAGCGCTACCCCGGCGTTCGCGCCTTCATGGAGCATACCCGCCAGCGCGCGCGCCAGCTGGGCCATGTCGAAACCCTGTTCGGGCGCCGCCTGTATCTCAACGAAATCGGCGCCCGCAACCAGGCTCGTCGCGCCGGCGCCGAACGCGCCGCGATCAACGCACCGATGCAGGGCACCGCTGCCGACATCATCAAGCGCGCCATGCTGGCCGTCGACCACTGGCTGGCCGATCGCGACGATGCGCACATGCTGATGCAGGTGCACGACGAACTGGTGTTCGAAGTGCGCGAAGCCGCCCTGGAGGAAGTCTCCGCCAAGGTCGGCGAGCTGATGCGCGACGCGGCGGAACTCGAAGTTCCCCTGGTGGTCGATATCGGCAGCGGCGATAACTGGGAACAGGCCCATTGAGGGCATGACTTTCGGCACAGTACAAAACCACCACGCCCCGTGCAGGCCTCTGATTCACAAGGACATGAACCGAAAGTAAACCAATCCGATCCGGTGCTTTGAACTTTCTCCCCCAATACCCCATCTAATGTTTCGGACGCACGCAACGGCGTCCGGCTCACTCACCTCCCTGAGTGGACCCAAGGAGATCGGATCCCTCCCCAGATCACGATCTCCCCGCCCCGAGGACTCCCCCCTGGTCCTCGGGGCAACTTTTTTCCGGCCCCTGAATTTTTTCTGTGCACCTGCGCTGGCATCCTGGCCGTCTTGCCGATACGATCAGCCTTCCCCACAGCACAAGGAATCGTCCATGCGCAGCGTCCTGATCGTACTCGGCATCATCGCCCTCGCCTTCGGCATCTGGGTCCTCGTCGCCGGCGGTTCGTATTCATCCAATAGCACGCTGGTCAAGGTTGGCGATGCGGAACTGACCGCAAAGACCGACAAGAGCATCCCGCAATGGGCCGGCGTGGCCGGCGTCGTGGTTGGCGGCGTCCTGATCATCGGCGGCTTTGTTTCCGGTCGCAAACGCTGAGGCAGGCGGCATTACAATGGGCGGATGGATGTTTCGCACCTGCTTGATTCGCTCAATGCCGCGCAGCGTGAGGCGGTCTCCGCCGAGCCGGGTCATTACCTGATCCTGGCCGGGGCCGGTTCGGGCAAGACGCGGGTGCTGACCCAGCGCATTGCCTGGCTGGTCGAGGTCGACCATGCCCCGCCGTGGTCGATCCTGGCGGTGACCTTTACCAACAAGGCGGCCGGCGAGATGCGCGCGCGGCTGGAAGGGCTGATGCCCGATCGCATGCACGGGCTGACCGTGGGCACGTTTCACGGTATCGCGCACCGGCTGTTGCGCCGGCACTGGCGCGAGGCGAAGCTGCCGGAAGGCTTCCAGATTCTGGATGCCGACGACCAGCGTCGCCTGGTCAAGCGCGTGATCAGCGGCCTGGATCTGGACGAGGCGCGCTACCCGCACCGCCAGGCGACCTGGGCGATCAATGCGTGGAAGGACGCGGGCAAGCGGCCCGGCGACATCGAGGCACGCGAGCATGCGCACACCCGGGTGATGCTGGACATCTACCGCGCCTACGAGCAGGCCTGCCAACGGGCCGGCCTGCTCGACTTTGCCGAGCTGCTGCTGCGGGCGCACGAGCTGTGGCTCAACAACGGCCAGTTGCTGGACCATTACCGCCGGCGCTGGCGGCACCTGCTGGTGGACGAGTTCCAGGACACCAACGCCCTGCAGTACGCGTGGATTCGTGTGCTTGCCGGTGATACCGGGCAGGTGTTCGCAGTCGGCGACGACGACCAGTCGATCTATGGCTGGCGCGGTGCGCGGGTCGAGAACATGCAGCATTTTCTCAAGGATTTTCCCGCTGCGAAGACGATCCGCCTGGAACAGAACTACCGTTCCACGGCCACCATCCTCAAGGCCGCCAACAGCCTGATCGGCCGCAATGGCGACCGCCTGGGCAAGAACCTGTGGACGGCCGGCGACGAGGGCGAACGCATCGAGCTGTTCACGGCCTGGAACGAGCAGGACGAGGCGCGCTTCGTGATCGAGCGCATCAGCGACTACATCGATCGCGGCGGCTCGCCCAGCGACTGCGCCATCCTGTACCGCTCCAACGCGCAATCGCGCAATTTCGAGGAAGTGCTGGTTCAGCGCGACATCGATTATCGCGTGCATGGTGGCCTGCGCTATTTCGAACGCGCCGAAATCAAGGACGTGCTGGCCTATGCGCGTCTGGCCGCCAACCGCCATGACGACGCCGCCTTCGAGCGCGCCGTCAACACCCCGCCACGCGGCATCGGCCAGCGCACCCTGGACGTGCTGCGCCGCAGTGCGCGCAATGCCGATGTCTCACTGTGGCAGGCGGCCTTGCGCGAAATCGATGGCGACACGCTGGCCGGACGGGCGAAGAATGCGGTGCGGGGCTTCGTTGGGTTGATTGGGGAATTCGGGGGGCTTGTGGCGGGATTGACCGCTGAGGATCGGGACCCGGGACCCGGGACCCGGGACCCGGATCGCTCCGATGAAACGAGGCGCAAGGCCGGTAGCACCCAAGCCCGTCTCCCACCCATTGATGATTCGGCAGCCAAACCCGCATCGGGTCCCGGGTCCCGGGTCCCGGGTCCCGCTGTGGCATTGCCCGAACTGATCGAGCACATCATCGCCACCACCGATCTGCGCGACCATTACGAACGCGACAGCCGCGGCACGGCCGAGTCGCGGCTGGAGAATCTGGACGAGCTGGTCAACGTGGCCGATCGATTCCAGATGTCCCCCGAGGACGAGGAGGCGGGCTTGAGCGAACTGGCCGCCTTTCTGGCCAACGCCGCGCTGGAAGCCGGCGAGGGCCAGGGCCGCGACCCGGCGCAGTGCGTGCAGTTGATGACGCTGCATTCGGCCAAGGGGCTGGAGTTTCCGCTGGTGTTCCTGGTCGGTATGGAGGAAGGACTGTTCCCCAGCCAGCGCTCCGGCAGCGAGGACGGCCGGCTGGAAGAGGAGCGCCGCCTCGCCTATGTCGGCATCACGCGGGCGCGCGAGCGGCTGGTGCTCAGCCACGCCGAGTCGCGCCGCATCCACGGCACCCAGATGCTGATGTCGCCATCGCGTTTTCTGGACGAGATACCGGCTGAACTGGTCGACGAGATCAGGCCGCGCGCGGGGATCCGGCAACCGCGCTATCGCGCAGCCGCAGCCGCAACCAGTGAGACACCCGGTTCCGACTTCAAGCTGGGCCAATCGGTGCACCACCCGGATTTCGGCGACGGCACCATCATCAGTGCCGAGGGTCAGGGCCAGCACACACGACTTCAGGTCGAGTTCGAGGCTCACGGCAGCAAGTGGCTGGTGATGGCTTATGCCAAGCTGGAGGCGGTGTAGCGGCGAAATCGCAGTACTGCGGGATGGTGCCGGGCTGGACACCCTGCGCACCGCGCAGCGGTGACCCGGGATACATTGTGCTGGTCTTGCGCGTTTTGCGGGTGCTGCGCAACAAATCAAAATGGATCCCGGGTTCCGCCTTCGGCGGCCCCAGGATGACGAGCCTCGCTGTTTATGCCACCGATTGCTGCGCTGCAACACCATTTGTTTTATTCTTGCGCCCTGATTTTTCACATGAGCAAGGTGGAACGCATGAGCCTGGAACAGGTCAGCGCCGGTCAGGATGTGCCGGCCGAAATCAACGTCGTGATCGAGATCCAGAAGGATGCCGAGCCGGTCAAGTACGAGGTCGACAAGGCCACTGGCGCGTTCTTCGTCGATCGCGTCCTGACCACGCCGATGCGCTATCCCTGCAACTATGGCTACGTGCCACAGACCCTGGGCGGCGACGGCGACCCGCTGGATGCACTGGTATTGCTGCCCTTGCCGCTGGTGCCCGGCTCGGTGATCCGTTGTCGCCCGCTGGGCATGCTGCAGATGAGTGACGAGGCCGGCAGTGACGAAAAGCTGATCGTGGCCCCGCAGGCACGTATTTTCCGCGGCTACGCCCACATCACCGACATCGACGAGGTGCAGACGCACTGGCGCGACCGCATCGCGCACTTTTTCACCCACTACAAGGATCTGGAAGAAAACAAGTGGGTCAAGGTCGAGGGCTGGGGTGATGCCGCGGCGGCCCGTCAGGCCATCACGGACGGCGTGGACCGTTACAACGCCGAGTGCCGCGTCAACGGCTGAGGCGCATCAATTGAACATCGCGCGGCGGTGTGCGTCGCTTACACTCAGCCGCGCTTGAGCAGCACCGCCAGATCAATCAGCGCCGCATTGGCACGCGAGACGTAGTTGGCCATCACCAGCGAGTGGTTGGCGAAAAAGCCGAACGGGGCGCCGTTGAGCACCACTGGCGAACCCAGCGGATGCTGTGCTTCTTCCAGCTCGCGAATGACCTGGTCCAGGCTCACGGCCGCATTCTTCTTGGCCAGAATGGTCGCAAAGTCGGTCTGGAAGGCCTTGAGCTGCAACATCAGGGCCCAGGTATAGCCCCGTGCTTCGTAGAAGTTGTCGTCGATCTTCGTCCACGGCGTCTTGACCCGGGTCATGCCGGCGCTGCCGGGGACCTGGCCAGGTGCGGCCGGCGGACTGGCAGCGCTTGTCTCGGCCGCCGGCACTTCAAGGCGCAACTGCCCGACGCTGGCCGACAGGCGCTGCGACAACGAACCCAGACGCGCCGAGGCCAACTGGAAGTAGTCGGCCAGATTGTCGGCACGGGCATAGAACTCGGCTTTGCCGTCGTCAGTAACCAGATCGTGCAGATACGTTCGAAGGTGTTTTGCCCCCTTGCCGAACTGGCTCTCGGAACTGGGCAGCAACCAGCGGTCGTTGGGGCTGTTGAGCAGCGGATCGGCTGCCGCCAGATCCGGATTCTCGGTCGACTGCGATTGCGAGCGGCTGAAGTCGTTGCGCATCGCCCGCACCAGATCGCGCGAGGCGGTCAACGCGCCAAACTCCCAGTTCGGCACATTGTCCATCAACACGCCGGGCGGCAGCTTGTCATTGCTGAGGTAACCGCCGCGCTTGTCGAGCAGGGTGTCGACCGTTTCGATCAGGGTGGCTGTGGTGGTGGCACCAACGACCTTGGCCTGCACCGTGCTGGCGGTCTCCTGGCGCGCTGCCTCGTTCGGGTCGAACGACCTGGGCTCGATGTCCCACCACCACATCAGCGCCAGCACCACCAGAATGTACAGGCCGATCAGGCCCAGCACCGACCACAGCAACGGCCGACGTTGTTTGCGGAAGCTGGCTTGCGCCATCACGGAACTCCGGAATCAGCCTGTCCGGGTGACAGCGTACAACAAGATGTGCCGGCGCTGTGCCGAAAAGATGCCGAGCTCTCGTGCGCGACGAGACGCAATCGCTGCGCTTGGCTGGCGCTGCAGGGTGCTGCTGAACGTAGTGAAGCGCACCGAAGCCTGAAGCCTCTGCGCTCAGGCACGGCAAAAATTTCGTCATCCTGCGCGAAGGGGGCAACGCAACCGCAGTCGACGGATCTGCCCACCCGAGTGCATCTTTTTTTGGCCGATTTCTTCTCCTGATTAGCCCTGTCGCTCAGCCGCGAATTGCTCATGCTCGTCATTCCCGCGTGCTTTTAGCGGGAATCCAGTGACTTCGCTTTGGATACGTGTGTGCAACATGGCGAAAGGCACTGGATTCCCGCCTTCGCGGGAATGACGAGCTGAGGGACGGGGCTAATCAGGTTTCTTCTTGCCCGCGGCCTTCTTGCGCGCCGGACGCGGCTTGGCAGGTTCGCCCTTGCGACCCAGTTCTTCAAGCAGGGTGCTCATGTCCTCGGCATGCTCCTCTTCCATGGCCAGGATGTCTTCGAGCATGCGCCGGGTGGTGGTGTCGTCGTTGCCGATGTAGTTGATGATTTCCCGGTAACTGTCGATCGCGATTCGCTCGGCCACCAGGTTCTCCTTGATCATGTCGACCAGGTCCTCGCCCTCGACATACTCGGAGTGGCTGCGTGTCAGCAGGCCTTCGGGCGAAAGATTGGGTACGCCCTCAAGCTGGGTGATGCGCTCGGCAATGCGGTCGGCGTGATCCTGCTCTTCGGTGGCATGCTCCAGAAACTCGGCCGCCACACTCTGTGCATTGATGCCCGAGGCCATGTAGTAGTGGTACTTGTAGCGCAGCACGCACACGATCTCCGTGGCCAGCGCCTCGTTGAGCAGCTTGACCACCATCTTGCGGTCGGCCTTGTAGCCGTCGGTCACCGCGCCGCGCTCGATGTGCGCCCGCGCGCGCTTGCGGATGGTCTTGATGTCGGTCAGAAACGGCTTCTTGCTGGTGGCCATGCGATGCTCCTTTCGTTGACGGAATCGCATCGATTCTACCTGCGTCGCCGTTCCCTGGAATGAATAGCACGCAACGAAGGCTACTCTCCGCGTTCAACCGCCACGGCCTCGGGTGGGCGAACCAGCGGCTCGGTCGTTGGCGTTTGCGCAAACACATCACGTGCCCTGGCGGCCGTCTTTTCGATCAGCGGCATGGCCACCTCCAGGTCCGCGGCATTGTGCTTCCACTTGTCGGGATCGGGCGCCCCCAGCGTATAGCGCGACAGCGGCAACGGCGATTCAAGCACCTGATCCCAGTCCAGGCCCAGGAAGCGGCACAGACGTTCGATTTCGGCCTGCGGTTCATCAATCAGACGGCTGTAGCTTGCCACACACCAGCGGTCGGGCGGCAGCTTCTCCAGATCGGCCAAGGCAATTTCCACGCTGGCCGCCCATTGCAGTGCGACGATCTCGGGCAGGGAGCGACCATTCAGATGCTGCCAGCCCGGCACCAGCAACAGCGACCATGGCGGCCCCGACCAGCCCGGCAAGCCGCGATATGTGACGAAGCGTCCGCTGCGCCAGGCATCCAGCATGCTCGAGATTGTCTCGCGCGGGTCACGATACAGATACACGAACATCGAAGTGGGGAAGACCTCGGCAAAGAACGGCACACGCAGGATGTTCTTGGGCGTTTTTTCCAGCAACCGCAGCGGGCCGGTCGCAGGCGGCGGATTGCCGTCACGGTCGTGCATGCCTTCGATGAATTTTGCTGCCAGTGCCCGTGCCGTGCCGCGGTCGGCGTCGGCAGCCTCGAGGCGGTTGGAGGCCCAGCCGCGCGCCGCCGGCGAGAGCTGGCCCAGACTCTCGATCAGGCGATGGCTTTCGTCCCCGGTGGTCATCAGCCCCGGTGCACGGGCCAGCGTCTCGAACAGAAGCGTGGAGCCCGATCGTGGCGGATTGACGATGAAAACCGGATTGTGCAGGCGCCGACGCGGACCACGCTGGCGTGGCGGCAAGGCCGCAGCAGCCTCCTTCTCGGGCAGGACGGCGGCATCCAGAATCAGGCTTTGCACGGCGGCACGCAACTTGACGCCATTGCTGAAACCGGCCTCGCTGCCCAGTTGGTTCACGCAATCAGCCAGGCGCTGCAGCAAGGCGCGACAGGTGGGCAAGGCCGCCGCCGTGCCACCCATGGCACCCCACAGCGAACGCCAGTCCTGGATCAATTCGGCCAGTGCGCTGCGCAACGGCTCAATCACGGCGCGCGGCACCTGCCGGTCGTGCTCCATCTCGCCTTCCAGCCATGCCGCAATGGTGGCCAGCTCCCACGGTGACATCACCAGCGGCCGGTTGTGTTGTTCGAATGCCAGCGCCGGCTCGTGCCCGGTTTCCGCAGCAACGGTTTCCAGCTCAAATCCCCCGGAGATTCCGCGAGCCGGGTCGCGCCCGCGCGCCACCAAGTTCCAGAAATGTGCCGAGCCAGGCGTGTCGATGACCAGATGAACACGTGCCGTTGGCTGTGGATTGCGCACCGTGTGCTCACGCCAGGTATCGAAAATCCAGCACTCGCCCGCAGCCATGTGCACTGCCTGGTCGCCACAGTGAAAGCGCACATCGTCCGTGGTCACCAGCGGAATGTGGATGCGTACCCGCTCCCACCAGTAGTAGCTGATGTCCGCGTGTGGCTTGACCTGGCCTTCACCCACGATGCGCATCAGGCGGCTGCGACCGATGCTGGAGCGAAAACTGGCCATGACCTGGCGCAGGTACGGGCACGCACGCAGCGCCGGGGTGGCACCCATCGGACCACCGGTGGCGTCATTGTCCGGGTCACCATGCGCGGCCACCAGCGGCAGGGCGTCATTGCCCTGGAAACCCTGCGGGTGTGGTCGCCAGACCGACTCCTCCAAGGCGTTGATTTCCTGCATCAGGCGAGCGGCATCAAAACGCACGGGCAGTTGAATGAAGGCATTGGCAAGTTGCATGCGCGGTCCGGCTGAGCACTGTCGGGCGGATCAGCATAGCGAAGCTGATCAGCGCTTGCCATGGCTCGGTATTCTGGTAGGCTTTGCCACACTGCGGTAGCAAGTTCTGTGTACAAGTTCACGATTTGCCCATATCAGCCGCCTGACCAGGGGAACAAGCATGAATCCAGTCACTCAAGCCACCGAAATGCTCGACGAGTCGGTGCCGACCGAACTATCAGCGCAGCGGCCACTGGCCCGGGCATTGGCCCAGGCCTTGCCCGGCACCATGTTGCTTTCGGCAGGCCTGCTGCTCTCGCCCACGGTTCTGGCGGCCAGCTTCCAGGTCACCAGCACGGCCGACAGCGGCACCGGCAGCCTGCGCGACGCCATCAATCAGGCCAACGCCAATCCCGGCGCCGACACCATCACTTTCAACTCCAGTGTCACGGGCACGATCAGCCTGACCTCGGGTACGCTGCAGATCACCGACGATCTCGACATCCAGGGCCCGGGGGCCAGCGTGCTCACCGTGGACGGCAGCGGGATCATTGCATCGCCCTTGACCGGTGGCGGCACGCACCACCATGGCGGGAAAGGTGAAGGTGGCAAGGGCGGCGGCAACGCCACCAACGGCGGCGGTGGCGGTGGCGGTGGCCCCAGCACCAGCGTGTTCACGATCAGCACTGGCAACACGCAAACCGCCAACGGCACCCAGCAAGCTCTCGCCAGCTCCACGGTCAGCATCTCCGGCCTGACCATCAGCGGTGGATTCTCGCACGACGGCGGCGGCATCTATGCCTACGATACCGACCTGACCGTCAGCCAGTGCGTGGTCAGTGGCAATACCGCGATCAACCGGGGTGGTGGCATTCTGATTCGCGGTTATTCTGCCAGTCTGCTGCTGACCGATTCCACCGTCAGCAACAACACCGGCTACTACGGTGGCGGTGTGGCCACGACCAGCGCGGCCATCACCATCCAGCGCAGCACGATCGCCAACAACACCGCCACCGCATCCAGCTACTACGGCGGCGGTGGCATCATGGTGCACAACGACAACAACAACGCACTCACCATTACCGACTCCACCATCAGTGGCAACAACAGCAACTTCAATGGTGGTGGCATCATGGTGCGCCACACGGCGGCCAGCATCAGCAACAGCACGGTAACCGGCAATACCGCAGCAAGCTACGGCGGCGGCTTGTATTTCTATGGGGTCTACTCGGGTACCACGGTCACCAACAGCACCGTTTCCGGCAACCAGGCCAGCTA
Organism: uncultured Rhodanobacteraceae bacterium; assembly: GCA_965651365.1. Taxonomy (GTDB): domain Bacteria; phylum Pseudomonadota; class Gammaproteobacteria; order Xanthomonadales; family Rhodanobacteraceae; genus DASSBG01. The sequence continues at coordinate 14,159 of CBFGSA010000064.1, forward strand.
CGGTGGCGGCTTGTCGGTCTCGAGCAACTACGGCAATGCCAGCGCATCCAACTCGGTGTTCGGAAGCAACAGCGCCAGCAGCAACGATCCGGATGTGCACACCGGATCCTCCGCATACTTGCCCTTGGATCATTCGTTGCTCGAAGCAGCCGGTTCGGCCACGATCGTCGACAATGGCGGCAACATCATGAATCAGGCGCCGATGCTGGGCACTCTCGGCAACAATGGTGGCCCGACCATGACCATGCTGCCGCTGGCGGGCAGTCCGCTGATTGATGCGGGCGATCCGGCCTTTACCGGCCCGCCCAACAACGATCAGCGCGGCCCGGGCTATCCGCGCATCGTCAACGGCGTGGTCGATATCGGCGCCACCGAATACGCCGCCGCTGCGCCGCCGGGTCCCGGCCCGGTTGGCTATGTTGCCGTACCAGGCCTGGGCAATGCCGGCAAGCTGGGGCTGGGTGTCCTGCTTGGCTTGGCGGGCCTGGCTGTGGCGAGACGACGACAGCAAGTCACCGTACCGAAAGACAGGGTTGCATAAGCCTGTCGCAGCCTGCTCGCAGTAGCGCGAAAAGCCTCGCCGCGCCGGGGCTTTTCCTTGCTTGAATGGCTCGCTGAAACACACCCGGTTCGCCGCCACTGCAACCATCGGCCCGTGACTTGCCCGCACAGGGTGCCTCGGCTATTCTCTGCGGCATGCTGAAAGTGTGACCCAGTGCTCATTCTCAGTCCAGTCATCCTCCAGGGGAATATCAATGAAATCAACACAGACGCCCGGACACAAGGTTTGCGTCGGCACTACCCGAACAATGGCTGCGCAGCGCCCACTGGCCCGCGCGCTGGCGCAGGCGCTGCCGGCCGCCGTGCTGCTGTCGGCCGGCCTGCTGCTGGCACCGGCGGCACTGGCCAATACCTACCAGGTAAGCAATACCCAGGACAGCGGCACCGGCAGCCTGCGCGAAGCGATCGGCCTGGCCAACAACAACCCCGGCCCCGATACGATCACCTTTGCCTCTTCGGTCACGGGCACCATCAGCCTGACGACCGGCTCCCTGTATGTCTACGACAGCGTTGACATCCAGGGACCGGGTGCCGCCGTGCTCACCATTGACGGCAGCAGCATCGCGGCACCACCCCCTGCGCAGGGCAACGGCACTCAAGGCCAATCCTCCGCGCCGACCAGCATTTTCCTGGTTTTACCGGCCTCACAGACGCTTCAGTCGCTGATTTCAGGGCAGACCGGCGGCCCGCCACCTGCCATCGACGCAAGCATTTCCGGGCTGACACTGTCCGGAGGCAACTCCACCTACGGCGGCGCCATAGTGACAAGCGTAGCGAACCTTGAGGTTGCCCATTGCGTTATCTCGGGCAACACCGCGGTGTACGCTGGTGGCGGCATCTTCGCCGCAAGCAAATACGGGTCGCTGCAGGTCAATGACTCGATCATCAGCAACAATACCGTGACCGGCTCCGGCGGCAGCAGTGGCCTGTTGATGGAAGGTGGTGGCGGCATCTTCTCTTTTTTGCAGGACGTCACGATCAACCGCAGCACCATCAGCGGCAACACGGCTCCGGTTGGCGGCGGGGTATTGTCGGAAGGCTATTATGGGCCGCTGGACAAGACACAGGGCACCACCGGATCGCCACCACCCGTGGCCAACCTGACAATCAGCAACACGACATTGTCGGGCAATGCGGCGCAAGGCACCGGCGGAGCGAACCTGGGCAGCCTCCTCAATGCAGTCAACGGCAGCCCATCGTACGCGGCAGGCATCGGTGGTGGCGTGGCATCCCTGGGATCGAACGCACAAATCATCAACACCACCGTGAGCGGCAACAGCGCCGGCAATCTTGGCGGCGGTCTGGCGCTGGCCAGCACGCCCTATTCGACGATTCTGGTCAGTAACAGCTCGATTGCCGGCAACAGCGCTACAAACTACGGCGCCGGACTGGCCATCAGCGCCTACAACGCCGCGGCACCCGCGGTCGGAAACACGGTGATCGGCAGCAACACCGCACCCGCCAGTCCGGATGTGTCCACCACGGGCGGTACGGGAGTGAATCTCAGCTACAGTCTGGTCGAGGCACCCGATACCGCCAACTTGAACGACAATGGCGGCAACATTTTCAATCAGGCCCCCATGCTGGGCGCACTGACCAACAATGGCGGCCCGACGCTGACCATGTTGCCGCTGGCCGGCAGCCCACTCATCGACGCCGGCGATCCCGGATTCACCGGACCACCGAATACGGACCAGCGCGGATCCGGCTACGACCGTGTAGTGAACGGTCGTGTCGACATCGGGTCCACCGAGTTCGGAGCCGGTGCGCCAACGCCAGGGGGCGGCTTCGACTACGTAGCCGTACCGGGTCTGGGCCTTGCCGGCAAATTCGGCCTGGGTGCACTGCTGGGCCTGTTTGGCTTGGGCATGGCGGCGCGCCGACGCAAATCGGCAGCCAAATAGCGCTGGAGCGTTCGTC
>CBFGSA010000065.1:0-16562 GCA_965651365.1 uncultured Rhodanobacteraceae bacterium
CCGCCCGACTACAACGGCTTCAAGATCGTGCTGGGCGGCGAGACCCTGGCACTGGATGCCATCCAGGACCTGTACGCCCGGATTGCCGAAGGCCGCTTCCACCAGGGCATGGGCCAGATGCGCAGCATGGACCTGGCCGACGATTACATCGAGCGCATTGCCGGCGATGTGCAGGCCCAGCGGCCGCTGAAGGTGGTGGTCGATTGCGGCAATGGCGTCACCGGCAGCATCGGGCCGCGCGTGCTGGAAGAAATCGGCTGCGAAGTCACGCCGCTGTATGCCGACATCGACGGCGATTTCCCCAACCACCATCCGGATCCATCCGATCCGGCCAATCTCGCCGACCTGATTCTGTCGGTCAAGCACCAGAATGCCGATATCGGCATTGCCTTCGACGGCGACGGCGACCGTCTGGGCGTGGTCACGCGCGAGGGGGAGATCATCTATCCGGACCGCCTGTTGATGCTGTTCGCCACCGACGTGCTGATCCGCGATCCGGGCGCCACCATCATCTACGATGTCAAATGTACCGGGCACCTGCAGCAGATGATCCTGCGTCATGGCGGCAGTCCGCTGATGTGGAAGACCGGCCATTCCCTGATCAAATCCAAGATGCGCGAAACCGGCGCAGCACTGGCCGGCGAGATGAGCGGCCACTTCTTTTTCCGCGAGCGCTGGTACGGCTTCGATGACGGCATTTACGCCGCAGCCCGCCTGGTCGAGATCCTGGCCGGCGATCTGGACGAACGCGATCCCGTGGCTATCTTTGCCACGCTGCCCAAGGGCGTGTCGACACCCGAGCTCAAGGTCGTGACCGACGAAGGCGAAAACCACGAGTTTGTCGACACGTTCTGCCGCAACGCCAATTTCGAGGATGCCCGCATCACCACCATCGACGGCCTGCGTGCCGACTGGCCCGACGGCTGGGGTCTGGTTCGCGCCTCCAACACCACGCCGTCACTGGTGCTGCGCTTCGATGCTGACAGCGAAAGCGCATTGCAGCGTATCAAGGAAGACTTCCGCAAACAGATTCTGGCCGTCAACCCGGATCTCGATCTGCCGTTTTGACGACTGTACCGGGGTGGTGGATGCGCTTCGCTGATCCACCCTACGTTACGGGCAGCCCCTGGTAGGCGGGCGCATCCGTCACCACGCTGCGACTTGCGCAGAAAGCGTCAGTTCGTGCTGCTCGCGCTGGAGCTTGAATTCGGGTAGGTAGGAGCGCTGGCCGCGCGGTAGTGCTCGAGCGTTTCGGCGTTGTCCTTGCGGATCTGCGCCAGTTCCTTTTCGGTCTTCTCGATCCATTGCCGCTGATCGCGGATCACGCCGCGCTGTTTGGCAATATCCGCTTTCAGATAGTGCGGTACCGATTTGCCGTTCTGTTGCAATTGCGCGGCGCGATCGAGCAGGCTGGCCAGGGCGTCGAGCTGGCTTTTCATGTTGATGCGGGTTGATTCGAGCCGCTGTTCGGTCATGTTGACCTGGTTGTGCTGCGCGGTCAGCAAGTCTTTTTCACTGGGGTAGGTCAGCAACAGGTTCTGGACATACCGCTCCTGCTTTTCCTCCTCCTTGCGCAATTCGGCCTGCCGCTTCGCCTCGGCGATCTGCTCGGGCGTCTTGGCGCCATCGACGTGCCGCACCACGCGCCCGTACTGGTTGAGCACGTCGTAGCCGAAGCGCGCGGCATCGGCCGGCACTTCGTCGCTGAGGTGCTTGTGACCCTGATCGTCGACCCAGCGGTAGCGCGTCTGGGCATTGACACTTGCAGACAGCGATGCGGTCAGCAACGCCAGGCCGAGCAGAAGACTTGTTCGCACGTGGTGGCTCCGGAATATTTGGCAGCACGACACAGGAGCCTGGGCGGCAGGAACGTTCGAGCCGAAAAGCCCCGCCGCCGAGGCCGGTTTTTTTGACGATTCGCAGGTTCATAGTGGTGCTATGGGCCAGGAATCGACGGAAAAGTGGGCCGACGGCGGGGCTTTGCAGGCCGGACAGTTTCCACCGTCCAGGCTCCCCAAGTGCCCGAGTATAGCGGTCTCCGCCCGGACTGTGCCGTGAACGACGGCTCAGTCGCCGTCCCGCCACTTCCGTAGACTCTGATGCTGCTGCGCGTAGTCCGGGATCTCCGCAGTCAGCGTGATCAGGTCGTCAACGTTGGCGATGGCGATGACCGGAATGCCGAACTCGGCACTGATCTCCGCAGCAGCAGTTTCCTTTCCCTGTCCCGGCTCGCAACGATCCAGCGCCACCAGCAGGGCGGCCGGGCGTGCATCCGTGCGCTTGATCAGCCGCAGCGCCTCGCGTGTGGCGGTGCCTGCCGTGATCACATCGTCGACCACCACCACGCGGCCGGCAAGTGGTGCGCCGACCAGTTGCCCGCCCTCGCCATGGTTCTTGACTTCCTTGCGGTTGTAGGCCCACGGCAAATCACGACCCGCGGCAGCCAGCGCGATGCTGGTTGCCGCAACCAGGGGGATGCCCTTGTAGGCCGGGCCGAACAACATCTGGAACTCGATGTTGCGGGCGAGCAGAGCCTGCGCGTAGGCCTCGCCCAATTGCGCCAGCGCGCGGCCGCTGGCGATATTGCCGAGATTGAAGAAGTACGGGCTCTTGCGGCCGGACTTCAGGGTGAAATCGCCAAAACGCAGCACACCCTGCGCCAGGCACAGTTGCATGAATTGACGTTGATAGTCCTGCACGCGGGTGCTGCCCTGGCTCTGAAAGTGGCCATCATACTTGACTCGCACCGTTCGCAAATCGGTTACCCTTGCCGCTGTTTTGAACACGGCACCGATCCATGCGCATCATCAGCCTCAATGCCAACGGCATCCGTTCGGCCGCCCGCAAGGGATTTTTCGACTGGTTCGACAGCCGGGATGCCGATTTTCTGTGCTTGCAGGAAACCAAGGCCCGGGTGGAGCAGCTTGCCGACCCGGTGTTCAGCCGCGCCGGTTACCACGACTGTTTCCATGATGCGCGCAGCAAGAAGGGCTACAGCGGCGTGGCGATCTATTCGAAACGCAAGCCCGATGCCGTACTCACCGAGCTGGAACGCGAGGATTTCGATTGCGAAGGACGCTACATCGAGGCCCGCTTCGGCAACTTGAGCATCGTGTCGCTGTACTTTCCCTCCGGTTCCTCCGGCGAAGAGCGCCAGCAGTACAAGTTCAGAATCATGGACTGGTTTGCACCGGTTCTGGACGCCTGGTTGGCCAGCGGCCGTGATTACATCGTCAGCGGCGACTGGAATATCGTGCGCGGCGAGAAGGATATCCGCAACTGGAAGTCCAACCAGAAAAACTCCGGCTGCCTGCCCGAGGAGCGGGCCTGGATGAACGACCTGATCGATACTCAAGGCTGGGTCGACAGCTTTCGCCAGCTCCGCCCCGAGGCCGAGGAATACACCTGGTGGTCCAACCGCGGCCGCGCGCGCGACAACGACGTGGGCTGGCGCATCGACTACCAGCTCGTGACACCGTCAATGCGCGAACAGGTACGCGAGTACGCCGTGCATGACCGCAACGACCGCTTTTCCGATCATGCGCCGCTGATTCTGGACATTGCTGCATGAGCAAAGCGCAATCGGTGCGCGGGTGGCGCGGCATTCTCGCCGCCTTCGGCACTCCTTCGGCGGGATCGCTGTGCCTGCTGGGTTTCGGCTCCGGCCTGCCGTTCCTCTTGATCGGCTACACCCTGTCGATCTGGTTGCGCGAATACGGCATGACCCTGAGCGCGATCGGCCTGCTCAGCTACGTCACCTTCTTCTATGTGTTCAAGTTTTTGTGGGCGCCGTTGCTCGACCGCTGGACGGCGCCCGTACTCGGGCGCCTGGGTCGCCGCCGGGGCTGGCTGGCGTGGTCCATCATCGTGTTGATGACCGCCTTTGCCGGCATGGCGCTGACCGGTCCTGGACAACTGGCCGTGTTCGTGTCGCTGGCCGCACTGGCGGGATTTTCCGGCGCCACCCAGGACACCATGGTCGACGCCTACCGTATCGAGATTGCCCCGCCGGACGCGCAGGCCGCACTGGCCGCCACCTATACCCTGGGCTACCGCTTCGGTCTGATCCTGTCCGGCGCCGGCGCGCTGTACATTGCCGCCTTCAGCAACTGGCGGATTACCTATCTGTGCATGGCCGCGGCCATGGTCGTGCCGCTCATGACCGTGTTGCTGGTGCGTGAACCCGAGCAGATCCAGGTGCGCGAGCAGCTCGACTTCGGCGCCGCCTTCGTCGAGCCCTTTGCCGATTTCTTCCGCCGCCACGGCCCGCTGATGGCGGTGCTGATCCTGGTGTTCATCGGCCTGTTCAAGCTGCCCGACCAGATGCTGGGCGTCATTGCCGGGCCGTTCTACATCGACTCCGGCTACAGCAAGGAGCAGATTGCCACCGTGTCCAAACTCTACGGCATCTGGATCGGCATTGCCGGCGCCTTTCTGGGTGGTGTATCGGTGGCCGCGCTGGGCCTGCGCCGCTCGCTGCTGATCGGGGCCCTGGGCCTGGCGCTGTCGAACCTGCTGTACCTGCTGATGGCACTCAATCCGGGCGCAACCTGGGCCTTCGTGGCAGCCATTTCCGGCGACAATTCCACGCTCGGCTTTGCCGGCGTGGTGCTGATCGCCTACCTGTCCTCGCTGACCAGCCTGGAGTTCACCGCCACCCAGTATGCGCTGCTGGTATCGTTGTCCAACCTGCCGGGCAAGCTGGTCGGCGGCATGTCCGGGGTCCTGGTCGAGCACTGGGGGTATGCGCGTTTTTTCATCTTCTCCAGCCTGTTCATCGTGCCCACGCTGGCCCTTCTGACCTTGCTTTGGCAACATGTCAATGTCGACCAGCAGGCTGAATGATGGCGCAAAAAGTGCCAGAATCCTGACAACGCCAGAACGATCACCCGGAGCCCTGAATGCCGGATATCCTGATCAAGCACATCGACAACGAGTTGGCCGAGCGCATCAAGATGCTCTCGCGTGAGCGCAACTGGTCCATCAACGACGTGATCTTGCACCTGCTGCGCCATGGCGTGGGCATGGAACACGGCGAACTGCCGTTCATCAAGTCGGCCGATATCGCGCACCTGGGCGGCACCTGGGATGCCAGCGAATCACAGGCTTTCAAGGATGCGATGTCGGCGCTGGACAAGGCGCCGGAAGGCTTCTTCGCCCATCTTGAAGGTTCCGGCAAGGAGAAATGAATGCGCATCACAGCCACCGTTCCCGTTGCAGCCCTGCTGCTGTTTGCCGCCGGATGCCAGGCTGATCCGGCCGGCATGTCAGGCCAGAAGTCCGACGCCCATGCCTCGGCGCACGCGCCGCGAGCGATCGTGGCGCTGCCGTTCAAGCATCCTGCGCCGAATCTGGTTACGGGCGGCCAGCCCAGGGCGGAAGACTGGCTGGCCCTGCGCGGGCGCCAGGTGACGACCGTGATCAATCTGCGCACCGACGCGGAAATGGGCGATCGCGATGAAGCCGCCGAGGTCAGGGCCGCCGGCCTCGACTACATCCACATCCCGATCGCCGGTGCCGAGGATATCGACGCCACCCACGCTGACGAACTGTGGCAGCGCATCCAGGCCGCGCCCGGTCGCGTCATGGTGCATTGTGCGTCCGGCAACCGGGTCGGTGCGCTGCTGGCCATCGCCGCCGCCCGCCACGAAGACATGAGCCCGCAGCAGGCCCTCGAATTCGGCCAGCGCGCAGGCCTCACCCGCCTCGAGCCCAGGGTGCGCGAAGTGCTGTCCCATACCCGGTAGCAGAGCGCCATGCGTGCAGCTACGAAAGCGACGACAGCGAAATGCCGGCGCGCTGGCGCATCCAGTGATCGAGCAGGTGCCAGGACACCGACAGGGGCGAGGACAATTTCAGTGAACCGGCACGCACGCCGGTGATGATGTCGTTGGCGGTAAACCAGCGCGCCTGTTCCAGCTCGCCGTCACGCAGTTCCAGGTCGCGTCCGGCGGCGGTTGCCGTGAAGCCCAGCATCAGCGAGGCCGGGAACGGCCAAGGCTGTGAGGAATGGTAGTTGCAATCGACCACCCTGACACCGGCTTCTTCATACACTTCGCGCCGCACCGAATCTTCCAGCGCTTCGCCGGGCTCGACAAAGCCGGCCAGGGTGGAAAAGCGTCCGGCATCCCAGCTTGTCTGACGGCCAAGAAGGCAGGCGTCACCGTGCTCGACGATGACGATGATGGCCGGGTCAGTGCGCGGAAAATGCAGTCGGCCGCAGTCGGGATTGGTGCACTGGGCGCGGTGACCGGCATCCGTGAACGTCAGGGGTGCGGCGCAGGCATTGCAATAGCGCATGCTGGCCTGCCAGTGCGCCAGGCCACAGGCGTAGGCGCACAGTCCGGCTTCGAAGGCACCCAGCATGTCGCCAATGCGACGCAGGCCGGCGCGCTCGCTGGCATCGAACTGGGTCAGCAGAGCATCGTCGGCCGGCCCGGCGCGCAGCATGAAATAGGCATGGCCACCGGACAGTCCCAGCAAACTCGTATCCAGCCCCGGAAGTACCTGGCGGCGTGTTTCATCATCGATCCAGTAGGGCGCATTGACCCCCGCATTCACCAGCAGACGTCCGGCTGCATCCACCAGCAGGTAGCGACTGCCCGGGGCGCGCTGGATTGCGGCAATCCAGTCTTCATCGCCGCGGCGCTCGGCCACCCGGTCCAGGCCCGAATCGACGAAGGCGTTGCGATGGCTGCGCTTGGCGGCACTCACGATCGAGGCCGACGGTTCAGACCGTGAACGAGGAGCCGCAACTGCATGTGGTGCGCGCCGACGGATTGCGGATCACGAACTGCGCTCCGCTGAGATCCTCGGCGTAGTCGATTTCCGCGCCGGTGAGGTATTGCAGCGACAGGGGATCGACCAGCAGGCGCACGCCGTCGCGCTCGACGCTGAGGTCATCCTCGGCCTGTTCCTCGTCGAAGCTGAAGCCGTACTGGAAACCCGAACAACCACCGCCGTTGATGTACACGCGCAGCTTGAGCTCGGGATTGCCTTCTTCGTCGATCAGTTCGCGCACCTTGCGCGCGGCGGCCGTGGTGAAAACCAGCGGCGCCTCGCCCGTGCGGTAATCGGGGGTGGTCTGGCTTGCACTACTCGTCATGGCGTTATTGTAACGCCATTGCGCCAGCGCCTGATGAATGCCGCCAGGCCGGCCAGAAGAGCAGCCAGCCATGCGGCCATCGGTCCGGACAGGGCAGGAACCGGCACGGACGGGATGCGTGCCCCTTCCACGGCGCCAATGTCGGGTGCCGCGCCCTTGAGCCGCGGATGGCCTGGCCCGCGCTGATCGAACGTCGCGGCCAGCGGGTTGCTGCCGGCATCGATCACGGGACTGCCAAGCCACGGTGCCATGGTGAGCGTGGGGCCGCCATTGTCGCCGAGCGGGCCAAGCTGCGGATCGCCGCTGAGGCTGTCCGCGGGCACTGCAACCGACCCGCGACCAGCACCGATCAGGTTGTGGCTGCCGTCCACCAGCGTTGTTGTTGTCGCGGACAGGGCGTCGGTACCGCTCACCGCATCAGCGTGGTTGCCGGCGATGATGCTGCTGTCGATCTGTGCGCCGGCGACGTTCAGGTGCACACCGCCACCCTCGGCTGCACGGTTGCCGCTGATGGTGACATTGGCCAGCGCCAGCCTTCCCGGCGCCCGCATGTAGACGGCGCCGCCGCGACCACGGCTGGCCAGGTTGTTTGCCAGGGTACTGTTGGAAATGGCCAGATCGTTGAGGCTGTTGATGGCTCCGCCGCGCTCGCCGCTGCGGTTGCCGCTGAAGGTGCTGGTGTCGATGCGTCCTCCGCGCACCACCATCAGCCCGCCGCCGACATCATAGAAGGAGCGGGGCGGGTCGGGATAGTGGCTGGCGCTATTGCCGCTGATGGTGCTGTCGACCAGATCCACACGGTAGACGAAGCCGGCGCCGCCATTGGCTGCCGTGCCGGTACCGGGCAGCACGCCGTAGGCCGAGCTGTCGGACACCGTGCTGCCCTGCATGCTGAGCTGGTAGGCGTACAGGGCGCCACCGTAGGCCCCTTCGCCGGCCGCCAGGCAGCCCGTGACCACACTGTCCACCAGGCTGAGCGCGCCGGCCGCGGCGATGCAGCCGCCACCGGCAACGTGGAAGCCGGTGGTGCGGTTGGCGCCATTGCGGATGGTCAGGCCGTTGATGCCGAGTGCATCATGCGGGTCGATCAATACTCGATCCAGACCGCCGCCGTCGATGGCCAGATGCGCCGCGCCCGGCCCTTGCAGCAGGATATTGTCGGCGGGAACCAGTAGCGCGCCACTGCTGAGTGCAATCACGCTGCAGCCCAGTATGCTCAGATCGATCGTGTCGCCGGCGTTGGCGGAAGCCAGCGTATCGCGCAGGGAGCCACTGCCGGCATCGGCGCAGGTGCTGACCACGCGCACCTGTGCGCTTGCGCTGGCGCCGTTCCCGGGTGTGGCCCAGCGGGCGAAGATTCGCGCCTCGGGCGTCGCAAGCAAGCCCGGCGCTGCCGATTGTGCTCCCGCCGCGGGTACGGTCAGGGCCAGCGCCACGGCCAGTGCCAGTGGCTGGCGCCAGGGTCGGCCGCCCGGACGCTTGTGGAATGCTGCCGGCTCAGGCGCGCGCGGTTTCGGCATCAAGGTGCTCATCGCTTGCATCGTCCTCCGGCGCAAACTGCGTCAATTGCGCGGGGGCCTGCGTCTCGTGCACCATGCGCCCGTTCACCGCGGCGCCGGCTGCCATCTCCAGCACCTTGTAGTGCACGTCGCCCTTGATTTTCGCTGCCGCAGCCAGCTCCACGGCTTCGCTGCAGTGGATGTTGCCCTCCACCTCGCCGTTGATTACGGCGCGCGGCACCTGCACCTCGCCGCACACGCTTCCCGATTCACTCAGCGTGAACAGCGCATTGGTTTCGGCGTCGGCGCTGACTGTTCCCTCGATGCGGCCTTCCAGATGCAGGCTGCCGCTGAAGTGCACGTCGCCACGCACGACCACACCGCGGGCAATGATGGTGGTGGCGTCGCTGTTGGACGTGGACTTTTTCTGGTTACTGTTGAACATTGTTTTCCTCCGCCGACTTCAGGGCGTCTGACCAGGCCATGCTGCGCGTGAGATTCTTGCCCTGGTCCGGGTCGACCATCACGCGCAATCGATTGGGGGTGAACTTGTCGGGCAGCATCAGGCTGGCATGAAGCTGCTGAAAATACTTGAAGGCATAGGCCAGCCCATCGCTCTGGTCTGGCGCGGAAATCTGTTTCCAGTCCAGGAGTTCAAGCTTGCCGTTGCGCACGCCTTCCACGGCCAGCCGGACGCGGCCCTTGTTCTCCTGGCCGCGCCGCACGTTCTGGGTCAGGGTGACGGTGGCATTCCAGGCCCGCGAGCCGCTGACCGGCTGCAGGTGGACGCCATGTACGCTCAGGGCAGCTCCGCGCTCGCCGCTGCCGACAAGATTGGAGTAGAACGCGAGGTCGGCGCGCAGCGCGCTGATTTCCTCCTCGCGATCGGCCAGGGTCTTGCGCAGATCCTGGGTGGCCACCCGGGAAATCTGTTCGGCGCGCTTGAGGTTGGCGATGGTCTGGGCATCGGCACGGGCGGTGCCCGAATTGGCCACCATGGGAATGTTTGGCTTGCTTGGCGCCGCTGCACCCGTGGTTCGCTGCGCCCACCAGATGCCCGCAGCGACGCCGGCCGCGGCGACCAGCACAATCACAAGCGCAAGGCCGAACAGCTTGCGCCGCGTGGCGGCGGGATCAAGCTGGCGCACTTCAAAGCGGGGGCGGGGAGCTACATGCACGGCAGGACAAGTAATGGATGACAAGACGAGATGATCGCGATTCTACCGTGACGGGAGGCATAATGCCGGTTTGCCCGCGGAGTTTTCCATGCTCTGGCTCAAAGCCTTTCACATCATTTTCGTGGTGACCTGGTTCGCCGGCCTGTTCTATCTGCCGCGGCTGTTCGTGTACCACGCGGAAACCGGCGAGCAGGCGGTGCGCGAGCGGCTCAAGATCATGCAGCGTCGCCTGCTGGTGATGACCCATATCGGCGGCGGTCTGACCGTGCTGTTCGGGCTGGCCCTGCTGGGCTGGTGGCAGCACCACGCCTCCGGATTCCTGGCGCACAATCACTGGATGCAGGTGAAATTGCTGCTGGTGCTGGTGCTGGTGGCCTATCACTTGATGCTGGTGCGGCTGAAAAACCAGTTCGCCAGGGACGACATCCGCCACTCCGGCCGCTGGCTGCGCGGCTTCAATGAAATCCCCACACTGCTGCTGATCGCGATCGTATTGCTGGTCGTGCTCAAGCCGTTTTGAGCCAGGCCCGGATTAATGTGATCCGGTTCACATTTCGTCGGGTGGCGAGTATAGTTCGGGTATCTCCCGTGCGGAGCGTTTCGTGAACACCACCAACGCCGTCTCTCCGCTTGCCACCGACACGCTGCTGGTCAGTCAGCCGCGGCTGTTGCGGCACCTGCATCGCCTGCATCAGGAATTGCGCAAGCAGTGCCGCGAAGGCTGGGATGTCAATGCGATGTTGCAGGTGCATGCCGAGCTCGCGCGCCTGGCCCGGGAAGTCGAAAACAGCGGTGCAGATGCGGTGGGCGAACAGTTGCTCGCGCTGCGCACCGCGTTGACACCGGCCGTCACGCGTGGTCGTATTCCGGACAATGGCACCACCGCACTGGTCGCCGCCCTGAACGAAAACCTGGGCCATCTGCTGCCCGCGCCGGGCAAACGCGATGGCGCAGAAACGCCCCTGGCGCCGCCGACAACCGCAATCGCAGCCAACGCCGATTCGCGGATTCTGATTGTGGGTCTGGGTGATGACGAAGTCGCCTGCCTGTTTCCCGCGCTGCAGGAACATGCCGGCTTCGATGTTTTGCATGTCGCCGAACCGCTCGGCGTGCTGGAAGAACTGAGCCGATTCCAACCGGACCTTGTTGCGCTCAATCTTCACATGCAGGTATGCGAGAGCACCGATCTGGCCGGAATGATCCGGGAGCGCGAGGACTGTACCGACCTTCCCATCGTGTTCCTGGCCTCGTCGGACGTGTCCGATTGCGGTGTCAGTGACATCGTCAGCACGACGCAAGGCCCGGACCAACTGGTCGCCGAACTGTCGCAGCATCTGGAACAGGCCGGCAAGGCACGGGCCGAAGGCGACCTTCGCGAACCCGGGCGTGAGCGCGATGGCCGCCGCGCATGGTTGCTGGACCGACTGGAAGCCAGCCTCACCAGCACCGGCTTGCAGCGTGGCGGTCTTCTGGATATCGGCATCGACAAGCTCGATGCCTTGCGCCGCGACAATCCGCCATCGGAACTGCGCGCCATCCATCGCCAGCTTGGACAACTCATCGGGCAATCGCTGGAAGCGGCCGACATCCTGGCGGAGACGGCTCGCGGTTTCCTTGTGCTGTGCCGGGAGCGAAGCGTGGCCACATTGCATGCCCTGGGCGACGAGCTGCTCGGCAGCGTGCGGCGCGAGCGCTTCGGTTCACGCGCGCTGCCGCTCAGCGTGTCGATTGGGGGATGCGTATTCGGTGACAACCTGGATCAGGTCGATGCCGTACTCAATGCCGCCTGGCGCGCACGTCGCGCCGCTGGCGCGGGGCAGATTGGCTGGCGTGATCGCGGCGACGGCTGCATCGAGCCGCGGATGCTGGGCGAAGCCCTCGGCGAAGAACGGTTGCATCTGGTTTATCAAGCCATCGTCGATCTTGGCGAGGGGCATGCCCCGCAATACCAGGCACTGCTGCGACTGCGCGACCACGATGGCTTCGTCCATACTGCCGGTGAAATTTTGCCGGTTGCCCGTGATAGCGGGCAGATTCCGCGTCTGGATCAATGGAGCCTGGACCATGGACTGAAGCTGCTGGCCGTACAACAGCGGCGGATGCGCCCCTTGCGCCTGTTTGTCAGCCAGTCCAGCGAAACCTTGCACGAGTGTGACTATCCGGCGTGGCTCGGCGAGCGGCTGCGCCACTTTGGCGTGCGCGGCCCTCGGCTGGTGCTGGAGTTCCGCTGCGACGATATCAGCGAATCGCCGCAGGAACTGTTGCGCGTCGCGCCACGTATCCGCGATCTGGGCGTGGGCCTGGCTCTGAGCGGCGTGAACCGCGGCTTGCATTCGGCCCAACTGCTGGATGCCCTGCCGCTGGATTATGTCAAGCTCGACCCCAGCCTCAACCCGTCACCGGCCTCCATGACAGCGATTGCGCACGCACGCGGCATCGCGGTCATTGCCAGCCGGATCGAGGAAGAAAGCCAATTGCGCAAACTGCGTGATGCCGGTGTGGACTTCGCCCAGGGCCACAGCCTGGCGCATCCGTCGCGTTCGCTCAATTACCGCTTTTCCGCTTCAGATCGAGGTGTCGCCAATCGGCGTGCCTGAGGTGGCCATGGCCATGCTGCGCATGACCATCCCCAACACTTTGCTGCGCAAAGTTCCGGGCCCCGGCATGCGTCCCCATACCCCCATTCGTGCTGCGCACGAATCGCCCCCTGACTCAGGGGGCTGTAGACAAACACACGTCATCTTGCGAGACCTTGGCAAGTTCCCGGATCGAGGTCGCTACATCTTCTCCGCCAGATAGCGTTCCTCGCCGAGCCTGGCGATCAGATCGAGCTGGGTTTCCAGCCAATCGATGTGCTCTTCTTCCGAGCCCAGGATGGAGCGGAACAACTCGCGACTGACGAAATCACCGACCTTCTCGCACAGCTCGATACCGGCCTTCAGGTCCGGTACTGCCGCCATCTCCAGCTTCAGGTCGCACTCCAGGATTTCCTTCGGCGACTCGCCCACCAGCAGCTTGTTGAGCTTTTGCAGATTGGGCAGACCTTCCAGAAAAAGGATGCGCTCGATCAGCTGATCGGCGTGCTTCATCTCGTCGATCGACTCGTCGTACTCGTGCTTTTCCAGCTGCTTGTAGCCCCAGTTGCCGTACATTCTGGAATGCAGGAAATACTGGTTGATCGCCGTCAGCTCGTTGGCCAGCGCCGTATTCAGCAGTTCGATGACTTTGGCTTCGCCTTTCATGGCTTCTCCCGATGCAGTGCGGACAGCGACGACTATAGCGCGACACGGATCACGCTGCCGGAATGAGAATGGGGATCAGATCGGTTCAGCGGCAGCCGTTGGCTGCAGCGGAAGGTGGCGTCGCCTGTCAGGCAGCCACCGCGTTCAGTGGCAGTGCAAACGGCCGCGCACGGGTTTCCGCCTGGGCCGCAGCAAAGACCTCGCGCGCCGTGCTTTCACAGCAGCCACAACAGTCCGAACAGCCGGTCTCCGCGCGCAGCGCATCGAAATTGCGCACGCCCTCGGCCGCTTTGCGGCGAATGTCGGCATCGGACAATGCATTGCATACACATACGACCATGTGCGCATTGAAACGCAAATGCGAATGGTTGTCAACTAGATTCACAGGCAAGGATTTCCCAGTCCTGCGCTACGGACGATCCGCGCCTTGTTACCGAGTCCCGAGTCCCGCAGCGAGGCTACTCCACCACCGCCTCGTAGTCACGCGAGGAATTGGCCAGCGCCACCTCGCAGGCTTCCTCCACCAGCGGCACGAACTGGCGCAAGGCGCGCTCGTAGACATCCTGCTTGAAGTCGACCACATGCCGCGCCGGATACCAGAAATCGACCCAGCGCCAGCCGTCGAACTCCGGCTTGGCGCTGGCATCCAGGCGCAGATGCCGCTCCTCACCCAGAAAGCGCAGCAGGAACCACACCTGCTTCTGGCCGATGCAGCGTGGCTTCTGGTTGCGCCGCACATAGCGGTGCGGCAGCCGGTACTTCAGCCAGCCCAGGGTCGAGCCCAGCACATCCACATGCCGCGCCTTGAGGCCGGTTTCCTCTTCCAGCTCGCGGTACATCGCCTCCAGCGGTGTCTCGTCCGAGCCGATGCCGCCTTGCGGAAACTGCCAGCCATCGCGGCGCACCCGCCTCGCCCAGAACACACGCCCGTCATCACGCAGCAGAACAATGCCCACATTCGGGCGAAACCCATCAGTGTCAATCATGTCGGCCATGGCGCCGCACTCAAAAACTTCGCTGGCCCGATTCAAGCACATGCACCCGAACCCGGCAAGCCGTACAGACAAGAGCGCTGTTGTTAAGGCATGCGACAAGTACGTCTGCGCATCTTCAATCCGCATTGCGCGCCATGGCGGCGTCTCGGCAATTTCGCGACGGACATTCATGAATAAATAGTCCGGCCTGGTGGCAGTCAGGGAGCAGGTGCCGACGCCGAGCAGGTTCACACTGGCGACACCACTGCCGACCGGCAGCAGATCCAGCGCTGCAGCCCAAGCCAGGAGCGCCCCGCGCTGTCCGTCCTGCTGCATCTGGTGCAGACCTGTTCGGTGTCACGCGTGTGTTCCATTGACCACACCCTGGCCCGAACACCGACAAGGGAGCCGTGGTCAGCATCCGCAAATGGCTCGATTCCAATGGCGTGACTCCATGAACAATGTACTTGCCATCAATGGTCGCAAGGCCGTCATCCAGTTTGATCCCGACATCGGCTTGTTCCGCGGAGAGTTCACGGGCCTGTCCGATGGTGCTGACTTTCATGCCGCCGATGTCGAGGGCCTGAAACGCGAATGCGCGATTTCACTGCGTGTTTACCTGGATGATTGCAAGGCGAAGGGCCGCAAATCTTCTGCCCACGCCTCAGGCACCTTCACCCTGCGCCTGCCGCCGGAGGATCACGCGGCGGCGAAACTGGCCGCCAAGGCCGCCGGCGCCAGCCTCAACGAATGCGCGACGATCGTGCGCGAGGCAACCCGGCAATGAACGGCCGCCACGCAGCGCTTGGGCCAACCTGATCGACCGCAACGCGCGGTTGCCACGCGGTTTGCGGCAAGCAACGCATGAGACTTGCCTCCCAGTCAGCTATCAGCCACGGACGCGGCGGATCGCGGTGGCGCTGCCGATCAGCAGCAGGCCGAGCAGCAGCAACGCCCAGCGGCCCAGCGTGGGTACCGGCACGTACACAGCTGCGGCTCCCGTCAGATTGAAACTGATGAGTACATCAGGTGCCGCATGGTAGTTGCCGTCGCCGGCCTGGCTGGCGGTGAGGGTGCAGGTGCCCGTCGTGTTCAGCGTCACGCTGTACGGACCGCTGCCAGACATGCTGCACACGCTCGGCGTGTTTGATACCAGTGTCACCGGCAGGTCGCTGCTGGCGCTCGGGTTCACGTTCAATGGCGCATGCGGCAGGCTCACGTTGCCGGGCGAGGTCAGCGTGATCGTCTGATCGGCCTTGGCGATCGGCACGGCCAGCGTGACCTGTGGCGCGGCGGCGTAATTGCCGTCGCCGGCCTGATCGGCGGTCAGGGTGCAGGTGCCGGCGGCAACGATGCTCACCATCGCGCCGCTGACCGTGCACACGCCCGGGCTGGTCGAGGCAAAGATGATCGGTGCGGTTGAACCGCTGCCAGTCGCCGACAGCATGAACGTGCCGCCGGGGCTGAAAGTCAGGTTGGGCGGTGTGGCCGCGAAATTGGTGATCGTGCCCGTCGCTGGCCCAATCGCCACGTTGAAGTTGGTGGCCGGTGCGGCGGCGTAGTTGGTATTGCCGGCCTGGTTGGTGGTCAGCGTGCAGGTGCCGGCGGAAACAATGTTCACCGTGGCGCCGTTGCTGCCGCCAGTGGTGCAAGTGCCCGGCGTGGTGCTGGCAAAGCTCACCGGATTGCCGGAGGCGCCGCCGGTCGCGCTGGCCGTGAAGCTGCCGCCGACGCTGTAGGTCACGCTGGTCGGCGCGAAGTTGGTGATGGCCTGCGCGGCCTGATTCACCTGTTGCGTCAACGCGGCCGAGGTGGCGCTGGCGTTGTTGGCGTCGCCGGGGTAGAACGCGCTGATGGCGTGGCTACCGGCGACCAGCGTCGCACTGGCGCATTGCAGCGGAGGGGTAGCATTGGCCGCCACCGTGCACAACACACTGCCGCCGGTGCAGGTGGCATCGGTGGTGGTGGCGTCGATACACACGCTGATGTTGCCGGTCGGTGACGAAGCGCCGCTCAGGCTGGCGGTGAAGGTGACGTTCTGGCCGTAGCTGCTCGGGTTGAGGTTGCTGCTGACGCCAAGCATGGGGGTCGCTAGGCCGATCCGGATCAGGCGCAACTGCTGTGGTGCATTGGCGGTGGTGCCGTCGGCACCGTCGTTGCCGCCGACACGCGAGGCACGCACGCCACACAGGGACCCGCCCGCACCGATAATGCTCAGCGTATTGCCGCTGACCGAACAGGTGCCGGGCGTCCAGGTGTCGAAGCTGACCGGCACCGAACCTGCGCCCGTCGCCGTGGCGCTCAAGGCAATGCTGCCGCCGGCAGCCGCCGTGATCGGCGGCGCAAAAGCCAGCGACTGGCCGACAAGAATGGCGACCGGGGCATTCTGGTTGGTGGTGGTGTTGTTGCCCAGTTGGCCGTTGCCGTTGTAGCCCCAGCACTCGACCGTGCCCGCCGTAGCCAGCGCACAGGTGTGATATGCGCCTGCCGTGATCGCCTGCACAGCGCCGGTCAGGCCGCTCACGTCCACCGGCATGAGGCGATTCGTGGTGCTGCCGTCGCCG
>CBFGSA010000066.1:0-16518 GCA_965651365.1 uncultured Rhodanobacteraceae bacterium
ATGCAGACCTGCCAAGGCTTATGCAATGCCGGAGCCAGACGCCAACGTCGACATCGCCGAGTTGCAGCTTTATGTCGGGCTGAGCTGCGACGAGATCGGCGAGCTGCTCGAGCTCGGCCGGCGGACTGTCGATCGCGACTGAAGCAAGGCGCGGATGCTGCTCGGACAGTGGCTCGGCGATGACCGGCTGGACTGAACGCGACTGGCCGGCGATCGAGGCGCTGCTGGATGCGGCCATTGACCAGCCTGCCGAACAGCGCGTGGCGTGTCGTGATCGGGGGAAAGCATCGCCTGATGCGCCACCCGATGATGCTGGGTTTCCTGATCGCGTTCTGGGCCACGCCCGACATGAGCGCCGGCCATCTGCTGTTCGCGATCATGACCAGCGGCTGCATCCTGTTCGCGGTGAAGGCGCTGGAGGAACGCGACCTGGTCAATGAGTTCGGTGATCGCTATCGCGACTACCAGCGCAAGGTGCCGATGATGCTGCCCCTGCCCGGACGGGCCGGTGACGCGGCGGGGAATGACGCCTCTGTTTCACCGTGACACGAAACAATTCACTGCCGCAGGCTTGCCGTGGTGGAGCACGATTGGGCCTGACCATTTCGTACCGATGCAGCATGAGACGGTATCGACGGGATGGCGTGTTCCCCCTGACTCAAAGGAGTTCTGCCATGAATATCAAGCAAGGCCTGCTTTCTTTCGCCCTGGGTGCACTGTGTGCCTCGGGTATCGCGGTGGCCGATGACCATGCACCAGCCAACAGCCAGGCCAGCAACTACGGCTATGCGGTTGGCATCGTCAAGACCGTGCTCGAGAACGCGTCCAAGTACCAGAGTGTGCACGCGGCCATGAATGACGGCTACGTGCTGCTGACCGGCTGCGTGGCCAGTGAGATGGGCGGCGCCATGGGTGTGCACTATGCACGCCTGGACCTGTTCGGCGATGGCAAGGTTGACCCGACCACGCCCGAAATGCTGGTGTATGAACCGACCCGCTGGGGCACCATGCACCTGGTGGCGGTGGACTATCTGGTCTTCAAGGCGGCCTGGGAAGCCGAGAATGGCGAAGGTGTGGCGCCGATCGTGCAGGGCCAGCACTTTCAACTGGCCGGCGAACCGAACCGCTATGCCGCACCGGCGTTCTATCTGCTGCACGTATGGGCTTTCAAGCACAACCGCAACGGGATGTTTGCGATGTACAACCCGGATGTGAGCTGCGAATACTACGATCCGGATGCATGATCACTCGCACCGTGCGCGGCCTGGCGCGGCCGCGCACGGTGTTTTCCGGAAATTTCACCCGCATCCTGCAAGAACCTGCAACACTGGCAGCCACCAAATGCCACGTCGCTGCAGGCGCACGAGGAGAAATCAAATGCCACAGTTTGTGATTGAACGCGACATTCCGGGTGCAGGCCAGATGAGCAGGGAGCAGCTTGAGGAGGCCATCCGCGCCAGCACCAGCGCGCTGGACGAGCTGGGGCCGGATATCCAGTGGATCCACAGCTTTGTCACCGATGACAAGGTGTACTGCATCTACTTCGCACCCGATGAGACCCTGATCCGCGAGCATGCGCGCAAGGCCGGAATGCCGGTTGATCGGGTTTCGGCGGTGCGTAGTTTGCTGAGGGAGGACGGGGTGCATGCACCGGGCGAAGCTGCAGGCGTCACGGCCACGCCGTAAATCAGGCAACTCTTCCGCACTACTGCAAGCGAAGGAAATCAGTCTGCAGATCGGTGGTTTGATTCAAGGATGTTCTGAATGGAGGCGACAACGTCGTCGGTCTCCATGCTGGCACCCGCTGACTGCAGCTGCCGGATTGTCGCCGGCTCCAAGCCAGCTAGGGCCTCGGACAGCAAGGTTTGCTGGTATTCAAGATCGTCCTGGCGCGTGCTGAAGCCCAGGTCGGCACGCCAACGCTCTGCCGCGGCACAAAGACGGATGCATTCCTGATTCCGCCCGGCACGCTGGGCAAGAGCCGCCAGGCTCACGGCCACGCTGGCCATGCCGCGCTGGTGATCCAGTGCATCGAACGATTCAAGCGCCTTCAGGAGCAGGCCAGCCGCTTCATCCAGTTTTCCACGTTCGAGCGCCAGGCAACCACGGTCGGCCAGGGAGCGGGCCATGCCCCAGCGCTCACCCAGTTGGCTGAATTCCGCTTCGGCCTGGACATACAGTTCTGCCGCCTGCTCCAGCTCACCCGAGGCGCGCGCCACGTCGCCCAGGTGATTGATGCACCAGGCCGCGGCCACGTGATCGTCCTGCTCCAGAAACAGGGCGCGCGCCTCGCTCAGCATGCTTTGCGCCAATTGCGCGTTGCCGAGTTTGATGTCGCACTCGGCCACATTGCTGAGGCAGGCCGCGATCTGGATGCGGTCACCCAACTGCCGGCACAGCTCCAGTGCATGTGCGAACCGCCTGCGTGCCTTCGCATATTCAGCCAGAAACTTTTCCGCCACACCGATGGCGGTCAGCATGGCGGCCTCACCGCGGCGGTCATCCAGGCGGCGATACAGCTTGAGCAAGCGCTGAAAATGCTTGCGTGCTGCAACCTGCCCGCTCCGGTATGTCACCAGGGTTGCTGCAAACGAGCTCACCTTGCCCCACAACGCCGGGTCCGTATCCGGGCTCACAATGCCCACGATGCGCTCCAGCAGGCGGCCACCCTGGCTGAGCTTTTCGCGCCGTTCCCAATAGGCGAACAAGGCATGCCCCAGCCGCAGAGCCCAGATTTGCGGGCCATGCCGCAACAGATGCTCCAATGCCAGGCGAAAATTGTCCTGTTCCAGATCGCAGCGCGCCAGCCAGGTCTCGCGTTGCGCGTCATTCAATGCCCCAACACCTTCTTCGGCCAGCACCAGGCACCAGGCGGCATGCGCCTTGTGCACGGCATCGGCCTCGCCGCTGGCATTGAGCCGCTCGCGACCGTAGGCGCGCAGAGTTTCCAGCATCGAGAAGCGCGGTTCACTGCCTTCGCTGCGCCGGTAGATGAGCCCCATCGCCACCAGAGCATTGATGGCCGGCAGCAAGGCATCCCCCAGATCGCCGGCTGCATCGGCCACGGCCTCGACGCCTTCGAACGTGAAGCCGCCGGAAAATGCCGAAAGGCGCCGCAAGGCGATGCGGGCCGATTCATCCAGCAGATCATGACTCCAGTCGATGACGCGGCGCAGGGTGCGCTGGCGTGCCGGTGCATCGCGGGCCGGGTTGGACGGCAGATCCAGATGGCCCGTGAAGCGCTCCAGCATCTGGCGCGGCCCCATCGCGCCTGCCTGCGCGGCGACCAGCTCGATGGCCAGGGGCAAGCCGTCGAGGCGCACGCAAAGTTCAGCCACGGTGTCGAGCCCTTCACCGAAGTCAGCGCGTGGACTGGCTGCTGCGGCACGCGCCAGGAACAATTGCACCGCCGGCACTTCTGCAAGGGCTGCCGGATCATATCGGGTGTCCGACTCGGGAACGCGCAGCGGCGCCAGCGGATACTCGAGCTCGCCATACAGGCGCAAGGCAATGCGGCTGGTGACCAGGACCGTGATCTGCGGCGTCGCATCGAGCAGGATTCCCAACACGTCGGCGTGCTCGGCCACACCCTCCATGTTGTCCAGCACCAGCAGTACAGGCCGATCGATGGAACGGCGTGCCCGATCGGCCAACGCCTGTTCCAGACTTCGCCCTTCGATGCGCCGCAATTCCAGCGCGTCTGCCAGCATCCCGAGCAGGACATCCCGCTCGGTGACCGCGCTCAGATCGAGGAACAGCACGCCGCCGACAAACCGGTCCGCTGCCTCGGCTGCCACTGCCAGGGCCAGGCGCGTCTTGCCCGAGCCGCCGACGCCGGTCACCGTCAACAGGCGGACGTCATCGTCGACAAGCTGCGCCGCCAATTCCGCCAATTCCACAGCGCGGCCGATCAGTGCAGTGCGCGCGGCCGGCAGCGGCGCACACAGCGACAGCGCTTCTTGCCGCCGTGTCGTCACGTCGTCATCAGTCGTCGGCATGTCCATGGATGGATCGACGACTCGCGCCTCGATGCCGTACTGCCCCTTGGGCATGGTCAGTCGCAGCGTGTCCTGTTGACCGGGGCCCTTGTAGTAGCGCGTCAATGCGCCGCGCAGGCGCCGTGCCTGCACCCGCACGATGGTGTCGATGCGCGGATCGAAATCGTCGGGCCGGTCGAACACTTCCAGACCGATCGCGTATTCCTTCAGCGGCGGGGCGTCGGCGCCCAGCGCATGCTCGACCACGTGCTCGAGAAAACGGCTCAGCACCGGCGAGCGCTTGAACGGCGCATGCGACAAAATGCGCTCGAGGACACCCCGTATGGCCGCCTCTGACGGCTCCTGCGTAGCTGATTCCGTACCGCTCAAGCTCAACGCCCCGTGTTTGGCGTCATCATGATAGCGCAGCACCCAGGCGACACCACGCTGGCAGCCGCTGAACCCGCAATTCTTGCCACGATTCGCCCCGAGAAACCGTGGCGGGAAATGCGGATTTAACCGTTAACCGGCGCGTTTAACTTCTTCACGTCATGGACGGTGTGCAACATGGATGGCGCCCGGCAATACACCACCGGGCACTGCACATTTCCGCCACGGGAGACGCCCCATGAAACGCATTGCCTGCTTGATCACACCCTGGCTGCTCGGCCTGGCCTTCAGTGCCCTGGCCGCGCACCCCACCCCATCCAGTCAGAAGCCCGTCCTGCATCGCTATCTGATCGAACGCACCTTCCCCGCCGGCGCGCTTGATTCACTGGACGAGAAGGCCAAGTCCAGCATCATCGCCAACAATGCGAACGCGCAGGTGCATTGGCTGAAGTCTTTCGTCAATACGGACAAGACGCGCACCTTCTGCATCTACGAAGGACCGGACAAGGATTCCATTCGCAAGGCGGCCGAAGCGAACAGGCTGCCGGTCGATTCGATTACCGAAATTCCGGCAACGCTGGAGCCTTGATCGGCCTGGGCGAAGAGGTTCGCCCGGAAACCTGTGATCGACCCCTGCGCCGGGCTTGATCACGGTTTCCCCGGCGTGCGTACCGCCGCGGCGACCTGCGCCGATGTCAGCATCCGGCCGGCAGCGCGTGCTGCCTGGCATGCGGCTGGATCAAGGACGGCTTCGGCGCGCTTCATCACGCCGTACACGCTGCCACTTTCATCGCGCTGCGCAGTAAATCCGACTGCGGCACGCCAACTGTCGGCGGCGGCCAGCAGCCTGACGGCCAACTCGGGCTGTTCGATCGCCAGTGCATATTCCGCGAGACTGTCGGCGACCGTGGCCATGCCGCGCTGATGATCCAGTTTTTCGAAGGCGGCAAGCGCCTGCAGCAACAGCGGCCCTGCCTGCGCAAACTCTGCCCGGTCCAGGGCAAGCTGGCCACGATCGGCCAGTGAACGGGCCAGTCCCCAGGGATCGCCCAGCCGGGTGAATTCGGATTCGGCGCTGACGTACAGTTCGGCGGCCTTGTCGTATGCCTTGTCCACCCGGGCCACGTCACCCAGGTGGTTCAGACACCAGGCGGCTGATACCGGATCGGATTCGGTTCGAAAAAGCGTGCGTGCTTCACTCAGCAATGCGTGTGCTTTTCGGGTGTCACCCAACTTGACTTCGCTCTCGGCCAGATTGCTGAGCGCCGCGGCCACTTCGCGCGGATCCCCGATCGCACGGCATAGATCCAGCGCCTGTGAAAACCACGCGCGCGCCTCGGTTTCGTCATGCCGAAAGCGTTCTGATACACCCAGTGAATTCAAGGTTGCGGCCTCGCCCTTGCGATCCCCCATCTTGCGATAGCGCTGCAGCAAATTGCTGTAGCGCCGCTGCGCCTCGTCATGGTCGCCCTGGAAGTTTGCCAGTACTGCCGCGTAGGAGCTGACCTTGGCCCAGAGCGCATCATCGGCGCCGGTGTCACTGGAATCCGCGATCCGCTGCAGCATGCGCCGCGCTTCCACCAGTTTCTCGCGCCGCTCCCAATAGGTGAACAGTGCCTGGCCCAGACGCAATACCCATTGCTGCGGCCCCCGCTGCAGCAGAAATTCCAGTGCCAGGCGGAAATTGTCCTGTTCAAGGTCGCAGCGCATCAACCAGGCTTCCCGCTGGGCGCTGGCAACGGCACCGACGCCTTCTTCCGCCAGCACCAGGCAATAGGCTGCATGCGCCCGCCGTGTCGCATCCGCCTCCCCGCAGACATTGAGCCGTTCCCTGCCGTAGGCACGCAAGGTTTCCAGCATGGTGTAACGCGGTTCGCTGCAATCTCCGTGGAAATGCAGCAGCCCGGTCGATACCAGCGCATTCAATGCCGCAAGCAGGTCGCCGCTCATGTCACCCGTGCAATCGGCAACCGCTTCGGCAGCTTCCCGGGTAAAGCCGCCGGAAAATACGGACAAGCGTCGCAGTGCGCGCCGTGCCGACTCATCCAGCAGGTCGAAGCTCCAGTCGATCACGCGGCGCAGGGTGCGTTGGCGCGATGGCGCATCGCGTGCCGGATTTTCCGGCAGGTCCAGATGGCCGGTGAACCGCTCAAGCATCTGTCGCGGCGTCATGTTGCCGGCCTGCGCCGCGACCAGCTCGATGGCCAGTGGCAATCCGTCAAGCCGCACACACAACTCGGCCAGCGCGCCCGGATCATGCCGGAAGTCGGCACGCGGGTTGACTGCCAGGGCGCGCGCCATGAACAATTCCACCGAGGGGACGGTCTGCAACCGGCTCAAGTCGGCAGCCTGTTGCGGTACCGGCACAGCCAGTGGCGGCAGCGGATACTCGTGCTCGCCGTACAAACGCAAGGCGATGCGGCTGGTAACCAGCATACTCAACGCCGGACTGGCTTCCAGCAGATCGCCCAGCACATCGGCGCCGGCCTGGACGCCTTCCATGTTGTCCAGCACCAGCAAGGTGGCGTGGGTCAGCTTGCTGCGCATTCGCCCGGCAATGGCCTCGAGCAGGGGGAGGTTCTGAATCCTGCGCACGTTGAACACGTCGGCGAGCATGTTGATCAACACGGAGCGCTCGGTAACCGCCGACAGGTCGAGAAACAGCACCCCGCCCGGGAAGTCCTCGCGCACCTGTTCAGCCAGCGCCAACGCCAGACGTGTCTTGCCCGAGCCGCCCACGCCGGTAATGCTGAGCAGGCGCACCGCCTTGCGCTCCAGCATGCTGCCGAGGTCACCGAGCTCTGTCACACGCCCGATCAGCGCGGTGCGCGGCACCGGAAGCGGCGCAACACCGTGCATGGTGGGGGCGCGCGCGGCCGCATCCTGCTCGTGATGCACGACATCTGCCGTCACCGCCTCCTCCGTGGTCACGCGGATACCATACTGCCCCTTCGGCATGTCCAGGCGCAGCACGTCGTTCCTGCCCGCATTCTGGTAATAGCTTGTCAGCGCCTCGCGCAAGCGCCGCGCCTGCACCCGCACAATGCTGTCGATGCGCGGATCGAAATCGTCCGGCCGGTTGAAGACCTCCAGACCAAGGGTGTACTCCTTGAGTAGTGGCGCATCGGCCGCGAGTTCATGTTCAACCACGTAGCTCAGAAATGCGCTGAGAACCGGCGAGCGCTCGAACGGCGCATGCGCAAGCATGCGCTGCAACTGCTCACGTATGGCCGCTTCCGGCAGATTCTGCGGCAGCGCTTGCTGCTCGCTCATGCGCAACGTCCCCGTTTCGACTCCGTCATGGTACCAGCCGCCAGATTGCATTCGCAGCACACATTCCAATCTGCATGTAACTGTTACAAAGCGGATGTTACTTCCCTTGCCGTGGCGGCGGGCATAGCGTGATTTGCGCGCCGCTCTGGGCACCTGGCAACACCCCGCCCGTCCCGAATGGCCGTCTGGACCTCACAAACCCTTACAAGGAGAAGCATCATGAATACACGCATTTTCATCTTGATTCCGGCTCTGGCTCTGGCCACCACGGGTCTGTGCATCACGCGCATGGCAGCAGCGGATGCCGGTTCGGCCAATACCACGGCAAACGCAAGCGCTTACACCACAGGTCTCGTCAAGACCGTGCTTCAGAGTGCCTCGAAGTATGTCAACATCAGCGCGGCCGTGAAGGATGGTTACGCACCCGCCACCGGCTGCGTCAGCGGCGCGGAAGGCGGCGCGCAGGGCATCCACTACGTGCGTTTCGACCTGGTAGGTGACGGCGAGCTGAATCCCGCCACGCCGGAAGTGCTGCTGTACGAGCCAACCCGATGGGGCAATCTGCGCCTGGCTGGCGCCGAGTACCTGACCATCAAGGAAGCGTGGCACGCCAAGCATGGCGAAGCGACCGCGCCCATCGTGGGGGGCCAGCACATGTTCCTGCTCGCCGAACCCAACCGCTTTGTCATCCCCGATGCATATGCGCTGCGGGTGTGGGCGTTCAGGCAAAACCCCAACGGCATGTTCGCGCTCAGCAACGCCAACGTGACGTGCGAGTACTACCAACCCGAAGAAGGGGGTTGAATGAAAGCCGGCAATCGGTCAGCAAGGGCCACGGATGGCCCGCCCCGACGGAAACTGCAATTCCGGCGTAGACTGATCGGCACGACAAACGCTTCCGCGACGGAGAACTCCCATGCCGCATTTCGTGATTGAAAGAGACCTCCCGGGCGCCGGACAGATGAGCCGGGAGGAGATGCAGGATGCCATTCGCACCAGCCTAGACACGCTGGACGAGCTGGGGCCGGAGATCCAGTGGATCCACAGCTTTGTGACCGACGACAAGGTCTATTGCATCTATTTTTCTCCCGACGAATCGCTGATCCGCGAGCACGCGCGCAAGGCCGGCTTTCCCGCAGACCGGGTGGGCGCGGTGCGCAACATGCTTCGCAGCGACGGCGTGCTCGCGGCTGGGGCCGTTCTCGGCCAGCCAGAGGCGACCGGCTGATCAATCAGACGATGCGTGTGTCACGGCGCGGATGGCGCGTACAACGGCGCCCGGGGTCATGCGCGCAAGAAACTGGAGCGCCTGTGCCGCTACATCGCCAGACCC
Source organism: uncultured Rhodanobacteraceae bacterium (assembly GCA_965651365.1). Classification (GTDB taxonomy): domain Bacteria; phylum Pseudomonadota; class Gammaproteobacteria; order Xanthomonadales; family Rhodanobacteraceae; genus DASSBG01. The sequence continues at coordinate 8,974 of CBFGSA010000066.1, forward strand.
GCCGTGTCGGAGAAAAGGCTGTCGCTCACATCCAAAGGCAAGGTTCGTTACCACCTGAAGACTCCCTGCCGCGACGGCACCACGCACGTCATTTTTGAACCGCTGGATTTCATTGCCAAACTGGCTGCCTTGGTGCCCAAGCCCGGAATGAACCTCACCCGGTTCCACGGCGTGTTTGCACCCAATAGCCGAACCGCGCTGCGGTGACACCTGCCAAGCACGGCAAGGCCAGCATGCAGCACCGGCCCTGCTCCAGGGTCAAAATCAGGCAGATTGCGCCGCAGTCACGGGCCGCAGAATCTGGTTTCGGCACTGAATCCGCTGCGGATCAGCGTGGAATAGGGCGTTTATCCGTCTTATACTCGGCCGCGCATGGCTGGCCGCGGCCCTGAGGGAATCCGCAACATGAGCACCGACCCGCAGGAACTCGAGCGGCGCTTCGCCGAACTCGCCGCTCTCGATGGCCCGCGCCGCATCGACGCATTGCGCACGCTGGAGACCGAATCGCCCGAGCTGGCTCGCCGCCTGGCCGCCTTGCTGGACGCTCACGAGGCCACGCTCGACCCGCTCGATCATCTCCACGAAACGGCACTGCGCCATCTGTCCGATTTTGATCCTGAAACGCTTGTCGGCCGGCAACTCGGCGACTGGACGCTGTCGCGCGTGATCGGCCGGGGCGGCATGGGCGTGGTGTACGAGGCACGCAGCAAGCGCGACGGGATCGCGCAGGAGGCGGCCATCAAGCTGCTGGCCGCACCCATCTTCAACGAGAGCGCCGCGGAGCGCTTCGTGCAGGAAGCACGCGCGTTGGCACGACTCGACCACCCGGGCATCTGCCGCCTGCGCGACTGGGGGCGATCGCCGCAGGGTTGGCCGTACCTGGTGCTCGACCTGGTCCATGGCACGCCCTTGCCGGGGGACGGCGACGGACGCCCGCTGCGAGACAGGCTGGCAACGATGGCGCGCATCGCCGATGCGGTGGCCGCGGCGCACCGGCAACTGGTAGTGCATCTCGACCTGAAGCCCGCCAACGTGCTGATGGCCGACGATCGCCGTCCGGTGCTGCTGGACTTCGGCGTGTCACGGGTGCTCAACGACGAGGATGCCGGCAGCACGACACAGACGCGCTGGCTGACGCCGCGCTACGCCAGCCCCGAGCAGTTGCGCGGCGAACCGGCCACCGCGGCCGCCGACATCTACGCGCTGGGCGTGATGCTTTATGAACAGGCCACCGGCCAACCGCCGTTCGACCTCGATGGCGTCACCGTGACCGAGGCACTGCACCGCATGGAACAAGGTGCAGCGCCACCCGGCAGGGTCGTCCGTGGATTGCCGCGCGATCTCGATGCGATCTGCGCACGTGCCATGCACTCCGATCCGGGGCGCCGCTATGCCAGCGCCGGCGCCTTCGCCGACGACGATCCCGGGCATTACTGACACCACCGGCATTGCAACCGGATTAGGCCATTCCTGCGCCGTGCAGCAAGACGGCACCGCGCACTGCTGGGGACTCAACGACCGCGGCCGACTGGGCGATGGCGGTACCGTGGACAGCACGTCGCCGGTCGCCGTCAGCGGATTGCCCGGCACCATCGCCATCGTGGCCGGGAGTTCGCACACCTGTGCCCTGCTCGACGACGGCTCGGTGCGCTGCTGGGGCGGCAACGGCCGCGGCCAGCTCGGCAACGGAGGAGATACGGACAGCACCACGCCGGTATCTGTCGCGGGCATGGACAACGCCATCGCGCTGTCCAGCCACAGCGACCACACCTGCGCCGTGCTCGACGACCTCACGGTGAAATGCTGGGGCGGCGGCGCGAGTGGGCAGTTCGGCAACGGCCTGGTCGGCTTCTCCGTCTCGCCGAAGCAGGTCGCCGGCACACCGTTCGAGTCGCAGATCATCTTTGCCAACGGCTTCGAATGAGCGCCGACACGCCTTGGCGCCTTGCAGGATATCCATGAGCCGTTTGCCGGCATTTTGCCGCCAGAGTCTATGAACCTTTCTTTCCCGGGGAACGACGATGCCGAATTTGCGAAAAACGATCCTGCTGGCCGGGGGGCTGTGGCTGGCGGCACTGGGTGGCGCCATGCTGGCACCACCGGCCTCCGCGGCCAGCCGCGTAACCGCCATGGGCGATTCGAGTTGTGCCATCGCGCCGGGCGGCACAGTGCAGTGCTGGGGCATCGATGCGCCGTTCGACACCGTGCCGGGACGCGCCGCGTTCATCGGGGGCTTTCCGGACGATCTCGCCGCCATCGCGGGGCCGGCTTACAGCTTATGCGGTCTGACGGCGGGCGGCGGCGTGCTGTGCAAGGGTTACTACCCGGGCGATGGTGCCAGCGACTTCACGGAAACACCGCTGGCACCCATCGGCATGTCCAATGGCGTGATCGACATATCGCGCAGTTACGGCCACGTCTGCGCCGTCAAGGACGATGGCAGCGTGTGGTGCTGGGGCAGCGCCTGGTACGGGCTCGGCGATGCCGCCGTCACGACCTACAGCCTTGCGCCCATCGAGGTACTGCCGGCGAGTTTCCACGCCCGCGGGGTCTCGCTGGGTCCGAATTCCGCCTGCACCTGGAACCAGAGCGGCGAATTGCGCTGCTGGGGCGCCAACTACTACGGACAGGTCGGCGTGGGGAACGTCGGCGACACCATCAACACGCCGACTGTCGTGGCGGGGGTTGCCAACGTGCTGGGCGCCGATACGGGCATCGTTCACAGTTGCGCCGTCGTGGTCGGCGGCGCCGTGTATTGCTGGGGTCAGAACGACTACAGCCAGCTTGGCGATGGCACCTACGCCAACAGCGAGGCCCCGGTGCTTGCAAGCAATTTCGGCGGCATCAATGTCGCCGCGGTCTTCACCGGATACGAAACCACCTGCGTGCAATCGACAGCAGGGACGGTGACCTGCAACGGCGCTGATTACAACGGCCAGACCGCCCCTTCGGGAACCTTGCAGGCCGATGCCGGACAGCTCGCCATGGGCGACGAACACGGCTGCGCACTGGTCGGCGGGCGAGCCGAGTGCTGGGGCAACAATGCCGTCGGCCAGCTCGGCACCGGCATGCCGGGCAGCGAGTACCTGCCCGCCCGGAACATGGCCCTGGACCTGGCGCAGGCACCACGACCCTATTGGCACCACGGCTGCACGGCGGACAATCTCGGCAATGCGATCTGCTGGGGCGGCGGCTACTACGGCACGGGCGAGCCGCTGCCACTGGATCCCATCGCGCATCACCTCGCGCAGGGCATTGGCGGCATGGTTTCGCGTGCCGAGGCAGGCTCATCGCACCAATGCGTACTGCGCACCGATGGCGAGGTCTTGTGCTGGGGCTTCAACTTCTACGGCGCCCTCGGTAACGGTAGTACAAGCAACGAAAACGAACCAACCCCGTATGTGGTCAACGGCATCACCCAGGCCGTGACCCAGATCTCCGCCGGCAACTACCACAATTGCGCCTTGCTGCAAGACAAGACGGTGGCGTGCTGGGGCATCAACTGGGCCGGACAGTCCGGCGTCGCGGATTTCAACAATGTCCTCACCGCAACGACCGTGGCCGGGCTTTCCGACGTCCGGCAGATCAGCGTGGGCACCAACAACAGTTGTGCCGTCAACGGCGACGGCGAGGTGTGGTGCTGGGGCGACAATCAGTACGGCCAGCTCGGCATAGGTGACACCACGCCACAGCAAAGCGCGGTACCGGTGAAAGTAAACGGCCTGCCGGCAGCGGCAACGCAGGTTTCGATCACCAACTGGCATGCTTGTGCCGTACTCGTTACGGGAAAGATCGCCTGCTGGGGCGCCGGCTGGTACGGCAACCTGGGCAACGGTGACTGGAACGACAGCACGACACCGGTGCTCGTGGACTCCAGCGAAACCTTTGTGCAGGTGGCCGCGGGAGCTACGCACACCTGCGCGCGATCCACCGGCAACGACGTTTACTGCTGGGGCGACGGCACTTACGGCCAGTTGGGCGTCGGGGTGCTGGACAGCGCCAATACACCGCTGAAGGTCGATATCAAAGCAACCGATATCCAGGCTGGCACCAACACGACATGCGCCCTAGGCATCGACAACCGTGCCTGGTGCTGGGGCGCCAACGAGAGCGCCCAGCTCGGCATAGGACGACGTGGCATTTCGGAAACTCCGGTCGAAGTGGTCGGCTTCGGGGACTCGATCTTCGACAGCGGTTTCGAGGGGGACTGACCGCACGGGTCCCGCCCACACGCCTTTGAAAGCCGTTTTCACGCGCGGCCAACACCGCTGCGCGACACGCCAAATCGACCACCATTGCGGCTGGGGCCGTTCTCGGCCAGCCAGAGGTGACCGGCTGATCAATCAGGCGATGTGTGTGTCACGGCGCGGATGGCGCGTACAACGGCGCCCGGGGTCATGCGCGCACCGGCCTGCTGCAAGGCTTGCACCGCTGCCGAATCCAGTTGTGCGCATGCCTGTTGCCGGATGGCCTTGATCTCGACCCCGCCTTCGGCCGGGCGCAAGACAAACCCGATCGCGATGCGCCATGCGCGGGCCGCGGCCAGCAACTGCACGGCCAGTTTCGCATCGCCCGATTGCAGCGCCCAGGCCGCCAGACCATCCGTCGCCGTCGCCGTGCCACGTCGATAATCCAATACCTCGAATCTCTCCAGCGCACGCAGCAGCCTTGGCAGAGCCTGTTGCTGATCACCCTTTTCCAGTGCCAGCAAGCCCCGATCCAGTTGCGTTCGGGCCACGCCCCAGGAATCGTCAAGACTGCGGAACTCGTCCTCGGCGACGGCGTAATGACCGTCGGCAGCGGCGTAGTCGCCACCGGCCCTGGCCACATCACCAAGGTGGTTGGCACACCAGGCCGCGGGTACCGGCTGTTGCTCGCGGACAAACAGCGCGCGCGCTTCGCTGAGCAACTCGTGCGCGGCGGCCGCATTGCCGAGGCGCAGCTCGCTTTCAGCCAGGTTGCTGAGCGCGGCGGCAATCTCGGCCTGGTCATCCATGCGGCGGCACACTCGCAGCGTTTGCGCGTAGTAGTCGCGCGCCCCGGCGTTGTCGCCGACGAACTGTGCCGTGACACCCAGTGTATTGAGCACCATCGCCTCGCCCTTGCGGTCACCGGCACGGCGGTGCAGTTTGAGCAAGCGTTCAAAGCGCGTGCGTGCGCTGTCGTGATCGCCATGAAAGGCGGCAAAGGATGCAGCGCCGGCGCCGACCCGGGTCCACAAGGCCAGGTTGGATTCGACCGGCTCGCACGCCGCGACGATGCGCTCAAGCTGGCGCCGACCCTCGATCAGTTTTTCGCGGCGCTCCCAATACGGAAACAATGCGTAACCCAGGCGCAAAGCCCACTCGCTCGGTCCGTGCCGGATCAGGAAGGCCAGCGCCTGACGGAAGTTGTCCTGCTCCAGGTCGCAACGTGCCAGCCAGGCCTCCCTTTGCGCGATGTTCAGCCTGGCCACCCCTTCCTCGGCCAGCAGCACGCACCAGGCCGCATGCGCCTGGTGCACCAGTGGCCCCTCGTTATTGGCCGCGAGCCGTTCGCGGGCATAGACGCGCAACGTGTCCAGCATGGCATAGCGCGGCTCGCCGCCGGCATCACGCAGATACACCAGCCCGAGGGACACCAGGCGATCCAGGGCGGGCAGCAACACGGCGGAGCCAAGATCGGCTGGCGCATCGGCCACGGCTTCGGCGGCCTCCAGGGTAAATCCGCCGGCAAAAACCGACAGCCGCCGCAAGCTGATGCGGGCCGGTTCGTCCAGCAGCTCGAAACTGAAGTCCATGACCCGACGCAAGCTGCGCTGACGCGAGGGCGCATCTCGCGCGGGGTTGGGCGGCAAGTCCAGATGGCCGGTGAAACGCTGCAGCATTTGCCTGGGATTGAGTACGCTGGCCTGGGCCGCCACCAGTTCGATCGCCAGCGGCAGGCCATCCAGGCGCGTGCACAATTCAGCCACGCTGTCGAGTTCGGCCTGCCAGTCGGCATGCGGGTTGGCCGCTGCGGCACGCTCCAGAAACAACTGCACCGCCGGCACCCGGCTCAGTGCTGCCGGATCGGCTGGCGGGTCCGCCCCCGGCACAGCCAGCGGCGGCATGATGCATACATTCTCGCCATACATGCGCAAGGCGACCCGGCTGGTCACCACCATCGTCAGCATGGCACTGGCATCCAGCATGGCGCCGAGTACGTCGGCGCCGCGAAGCACGCCCTCCATGCTGTCCAGCACCAGCAGCGTGGGCTGGACGAGATCCTCGCGCAGGTGTTCGGCAAGCACCTGCAACAGTGGTTCCCCTGCGGTCTTGCGCACGTTGAACAGGTCGGCCAGCAGCCCCAGCAGCACCGTGCGTTCGCGGACCGTGGAAAGATCCAGAAACAGGACACCGCCCGGATATCTGGCGCGGACCCGGTCGGCCAGCGCCAGCGCGACGCGCGTCTTGCCGGTACCGCCCACCCCGATAATCGACAGCATGCGCACAGACTTTCCGTTCAACCGCCGCGCGAGGTTTTGCAGCTCGTGTTCGCGACCGATCAAGGCCGTGCGCGGCGCCGCCAGCATGAAGGAATGCGGCGCAACCGGCGTTTCATCCTCTTCGTCAGCCCGCGCCTGATGATCCGGCTGACGCCAGCGGGCGCGGATGCCGTATTGCTTGGCGGGCATGTCCAGTTGCACCGCATCGTTGACGCCTTCACCCGCGTAGTAGCGCTTCAGGGCCGTGCGCAGGCGTCCGGCCTGCACCCGCACGATGGTATCGATGCGTGGGTCGAAATCATCCGGCCGGTCGAACACCTCCAGACCGATCGCATATTCCTTCAGCGGCGGCCCGTCGGCGCTCAGCGCATGCTCGACCACGTGTTTGAGAAACCGGCTCAGCACCGGCGATCGCGCGAACGGCACATGCGCCAGAATGCGCTCGAGGGCTTCCTGTATGACCGTCTTCGACGGTGCTTCCAGTGGCGCTTGCTGCTCGCTCATGCGCAACGTCCCCGTGTTGGCGGGAACATGGTAGCGCGTTGCAGCTTCCGGCGCGTTGCGTCTCCCGCAGCTCGCGCCTGAACCTGTACGCGGGGCGCACGCCGACCGCCTTGTCTAGGCTCTTGTCCCGCCGGGGCCGGACGCGCCCTGGAACCTGTTGCAGAACTCGTCATCCTGGGGCCGCCCGCAGCGAGGAACCGCACAACCCCGTCATCCTGGGGCCGAGCGTAGCGAGGAACCCGGGATCCATTTTTGCTCTTCCCACGCCTCCCGCAACGCCCGAGACCGCAGAAGCAAAATGGGTCCCGGGTTCTGCCTTCGGCAGCCCCAGGACGACCGGCTTGTGAGCACGGCGTTGCCGTCGGGCCGAGCGTAGCGAGGAACCCGGGATCCAATTTTCAAAGATGCAAAGCCGGTTCCGTCGCTCGCGCGCCTTGGGTCTGACTAGGATTCGGCGAGTGCAGCCAGCGCTGCATTGAAAGTCTGGCTGGGGCACATGGCGGCGCTGACCTTGGCGCGGTCGGGTTCGTAGTAGCCACCCATGTCGACCTTGTGGCCCTGGACCGCGGCCAGTT
>CBFGSA010000067.1:0-16325 GCA_965651365.1 uncultured Rhodanobacteraceae bacterium
CGGTCCGGCTCACCCCGAGTCTCGAGTCCCGGCCACAAAACGGTTTCACGTTGATCGAGGTGCTGGTTGCGCTGCTGCTGCTGTCGCTGCTGCTGGCCGGTGCCTGGGGTGGGATTCACACGGCTACCCGTTCCATCCACGCCGGCGATCTGGCCATCGAGCGCATGAACCGGCTGCGGGTCACCGAGCAGTTTCTGCGCCGCCAGTTGAGCCACACGATGCCGCTGGCATTTGGCCGCGACAAGGCCACCGGAGAGAACTACCTGTTCGAGGGCAAGGCCGATTCGATGCGCTTCGTGGCGCCCATGCCAGGCTATCTGTCGCACGGCGGCGCCTATGTGCAAACCCTCAGGCTGTCCCGGACCAGTCAGGGTACGGAGCTGACCTTCGCCGACCAGATGCTCAACGGCTTCAGTCTGGATGATGCCGACAAGGATGCGACCGAACCCACCTTGCTGATCGACGGCATTGCCGACGGCCACTTCCAGTATCGTGGCCTCGACGACCAGGGCCAGCTGGACGACTGGACCGACGACTGGGACGAGCCATCGCGTCTGCCGGTCATGGTACGCATCGCCTTCAAGATGACGCCTGAAAGCGGCATGAGCTGGCCGACCATGGATATTCCGCTGATGATGGACGTGGGCTCGCTGCCACGGCGTGTACGACGCAACCCCGTGTCCGACGCCCAGTTGCAGCGCAACACTTCGCCGCCACCGGCAAGGCGTCCGGCGTCGCCCCGGGCTGAGCAATGAACGTGCAGGCGAAATGCGGTTCGCGCCTGGATCACGCTGGCCGACAACGTGGCATCGCCTTTCTCATCGTGCTGTGGGTGATCGCCCTGGTGGCCGTGCTGATGGGCAGTTTCGCCGTGATCGCCCGCACCGAAAACCTGCAGGCACGGCATCTGCTCGATTCCACCCGTGCACGCTATGCGGCCGAAGCCGGCATCAATCTGGCGGCCTACGCACTCAGGCGCAACCAGCCCGACAAGCGCTGGGTGCCTGATGGCCGACCGTACAAGTTTCAATTCAACGGCGTCGAACTCACCATCAAGGCCAATGACGAGTCCGGCAAGATCGATGTCAATGCTGCCGACCCGAAGCAGTTGCAACAGTTGTTCCAGTCGGTGGGCGGTCTGGATGAGCAAAAGGCCCAGGAGTTGGCAGCACGTGTGCAGGATTGGCGTGACCCCGATGATCTGGTGACGGTGAACGGCGCCGAAGAGGCCGATTACGAACAGGCGGGCCTTGCCTACGGTCCGGCCAATGCCCCGTTCGCAACGGTTGGCGAGCTGCAGCAGGTGATGGGCATGGACTACGACCTGTTCAAGAAGCTGGAGCCGGCGATCACCGTGTATTCCGGTCGCGGCACGCCCAACCCCATGTATGCACCCCAGCAAGCGTTGATGGCGATGCCGGGCATGACATCGGATGTCGCGCAGAACCTGATCGACATGCGACAGCAGATTGCACCGGGAACCGATCCGGGAATCAGCGGTCTGACCTTGCCTGACGGCACGCCGCTGATAGCCAGTGGCGGCGGGCTCACGTATAGTATCGAGTCCATTGCCCGCCTGCCCAACGGTGCCAGTACCAAACTGGACGTCACCATACGGCTGGGCGGCAACAATTCGGGTGCCAGGCCGTTTGTGATCATGCGCTGGCACGAGGGTGACCGTTCCTGATGAATCTGGATGACGCGCTACAACCGCTGCTCGCGCGCCTGCGTGCCAGCTATGCCACTTCGCCGCTGCCGGGCTTCTTTGCCTGGTGGGGGGGCGAGTTGCGCGCGTGTGTGCCTGAACGCTGGCGTCCACTGCTGGAAGATCATGTCGAGACCCTGTTGCTGGATCTGGCTGCGGACAGCCTGGATCTGCATTACGCAAGTCGGCCCGGTAGTGACCCGGCAGTGCGGGTGCCGACCAGTTTGAGCCCCGAGGAGCAGCGCCTGGCCATCGAGCAGGCGCGCACCGAGCTCGATGATCCGCGGGTACGCATGGTCTTGTGTCTGCCGCAACGCAAGGTGCTGCGTCGCACGCTGAAGCTGCCAGCCGCGGCCGAGCACAACCTGGCCCAGGTGCTGGGTTTCGAAATGGACCGGCAAACGCCATTCAAGGCCGATCAGGTCTATCTCGATCATCACATTGTCGAGCGCGACAGTGAATCCAGAACGATCAAGGTGGATCTGGCCGTGGTGCCGCGCACGGCCGTGGACGCCGAACTCGCCCGGCTCGAACCGCTGAACCTGGCGCTGGATGGTATCGACGCCTGGAGCGAAGAACCGGGCACGGCACCGATGGGCTTCAATTTTCTGCCCGCGGGACAACGCGTCAAGCGGCACAACAAGCGTCTGCTGCTCAATCTCGGTCTGGGCGCGGCCGCCCTGGTGCTGCTGCTGACGGCCATGTCCTTGTGGGTGTCCAATCGCGAGCAGGCGCTGGACACGATGCGCACCGCGGTCGCTCAGGTGCAAAAACAGGCGACCCAGGTGGTGACCTTGCGCAAGGGTCTGAGCGAATCCATCAAGGGCGCCAGTTTTCTGATCCGCAAGAAGCGCCAGTCGCCGGTACGCATTGAACTGGTGCGCGCACTGACCCATGCGCTGGGGGACGACACCTGGCTGCAGCGCCTGTCGATCGACGACAGCAACCGGCTCAGCCTGCAGGGCCAGAGCGACCATGCCGCTGCGCTGCTGGAGAAGGTGTCGAAAATTCCGAATATTTCCGATGCCAGTTTCCAGGGCGTGATCCAGCCTGATGCGCGCTCCGGCAAGGAGCGCTTCAATATTCTGGCAACGCTGACCAATACGCCCGACGCTGCGGCGAAACCGGCGCAGGCAGCCAAACCGGCCAAGACCAGGGAGGGCGCCGATGCAGCCGCTGAAACTTCCAGCTGATCAGCGTCCACTGGCCCTCGGCCTGTTGCTGGTGGTCATCATCGTGATCTACTTCCTCGGCGTGCATTGGTGGTTCGTCGCTCCCCAGATCGACATCGGCAACCAGATGGATGATCTGCGTGAACAGCAGCAGCGATTCGCCACCATCGTGGCCGAGAAGCCGGATATCCAGAAGCGCATCGATGCGGTGCGCAAGTACGAGAAGAACAACCAGGCCTTTCTGCCGCAGAATGATGCAGCGGCGGCCTCGGCCAGCCTGATCCAGCGCGTCACCGATGTCATCAAGAAGCGTGACCCGGATGGTGGGCGCTGCAGCGCGCAGCAGTCCACGCCGCTGCGCAATCAGGGCAAGGATGAGCCCTATGAAAGTGTCAGCGTGCGCATCCGCATGACCTGTGACATGGAGACCGCCACCGGCGTGCTTTACGATCTGGAGCAGGGCAAGCCGTTTCTGTTTGTGGACGAGCTGATGATTTACCAGCGCGCCAATTTCTATCGCCAGCAGAAGCAGACCAGCAAGCTGGAAGTGCAGTTCACCCTGACCGGATACCTGCGCCGACCCGGAGGCAAGGCATGAATCTGGCCATGCAGGCACGTTTGAGCATCGTGCTGGCTGCCGCCTGCGCCGTGTTTGGCGTGCTGGCGCTGCTGTTCTGGCTGGGCGTGGGGACCGGTTACAGCTTTCTTGAGCCGAACACGGATACTGTGCAGGAACTGCCCTCGGTGAGCACCATCGAGAAACAGAACTTCCAGATGCCGGAATTCGCGCATTTTGCCGAAATCACCCAACGCCCGCTGTTCAGCCAGGACCGCCAGCCGATTCCGCCCGATCAGGACCAGGGCGAGGACAAGCCCGAGGCGCCGCCGGTGCCCTTGCAGGTCCAGCTCACCGGCGTGATCCTGACGCCCGGGCTGAAAATGGCTCTGCTCAAGGATCGCACCACCAACAAGGACATCAACGTCAAGGAAGGCATGCCCTTGCCCGGCAAGCAGTCAGCCTGGTTGCTGGTTGAAATCGAACCGCGCAAGGTGGTTTTCAAGAATGACCACGACGAAACCTCCGAGGTCGAGCTGACGGTATCCAAGACCAGCGGTCCGCCGTCACAGCGCGTGTCCGGCAGCCGACCCGCACCCAACCCCACGCTGTCGCCGCCCAACAAGCCCAATCAGCCGAACCCGCCGGCGAACAACGCCCAGAAGTCCTTGCGCGAGCGGATCGAAGAGCGCCGCAAGGAATTGCGCGAGCAGGCCAGGAAAATGCGTGCCCAGCAACAGGCGCGCCAGCAACAACAGGAAAAATCCCGATGATGCAGTATCCCGACAAATCTCCGTTGCCGACCGCATCCGGCGTTGCTGCCGGCATGGGCCGCAGCTGGCCACATTGGCGCCCGCTTCTGCTTGGCATCATGGTGGCAGTCATGGTGGCCATGGCCGGCTGTGCCAGCAACAAGCCCAAGGCGGGCAATGCCGACGACTCGATCGCGCGCCAGGTGCTTGAGCCCACGCTCAAGAGTGTCAATGCCCAGGACACGGGGCCGATCAACATCAACGAAGAGCAAAAGCTGCCGAGTGCGCCGATCAAGCCGCAAGTCGAGGTGGGCACTGGCAAGTTCTTCGATGAAAAGGTGGCACGCGCACCCACCAGCGGTGGCGAGGCACCCCAGGGCAAGGTCACCTTCAACTTCGAGAACCAGCCCATCCAGGCCGTGGTCAAGGCCATCCTGGGCGACCTGCTGCAGAAAAACTACATCATCGCGCCGGGCGTGAACGGCAATGTCAGCTATTCCACGGCCCAGCCGGTGCGCACCGAGGATGCCATGCCGATCCTCGAAACCCTGCTCGGCTGGACCAACAACACCCTGATCTTCAAGAACGGTCGTTATACCGTACTGCCGATCAAGCAGGCCATTCCCGGCAACCTGACCCCGCGCCTGGCGCCGGCCCAGGTGGCCAAGGGCTACGAGGTACGCATCTTCCCGCTGCATTACATCTCGCCGTCGGAGATGCAGAAGCTGCTCAAGCCCTTTGCGCCGCCCGATGCCTTCGTGTCCGTGGATACCTCGCGCAGCCTGCTGATCATGGCCGGTACGCCCTCGGAGCTGGTCAACTATCAGCGCAGCATCAGCACCTTCGACGTCGACTGGCTCAAGGGCATGTCGGTGGGCGTGTACAACCTGCAGAACCAGGATGTGGCCAAGCTGTTGCCGCAGCTTGACGAGGTCTTCGGTGCCAAGGGCGAGTCGCCGCTGGCCGGCATGTTTCGCTTCGTGCCGATCGAGGCCACCAACTCGGTCATTGTCATCACGCCCCAGCCCGAGTACCTGGACAAGGCCAGAGAGTGGCTGACGCGGCTTGACGCCGGCGCCGGCGGCGCCGAGGCCGGCCAGCAGCTCTACATCTACAACGTCATCAACATGAAGGCGGCTGACCTGGCCGACTATCTCAACCAGATATTCAATGGCAGCGCGCCCAGCGTGAACCGGGACACCGGCGGCAGCGTGGCGCCGGGGCTGAATTCGGTGGAAGTGGGCGGCAACCGCAACGGACAGAACAACCGGCGCAACCAGCGCACACCCGTGCGCCACGCCACAGCGGTCAACCCCAAGGATGGCGGCCCGCGCATCACCTCGGTGGAGCAGAACAACCAACTTCTGGTACTGGCCACGCCAACCCAGTGGAACACCATCCAGCTTGCCGCGAAGCGCCTGGACATCCAGCCGCTGCAGGTGCAGATCGAGGCCAAGATCCTGGAAGTCCAGCTCACCGGCAAGTTCAGCTTCGGCGTGCAGTGGTATCTGGAGGGCCTGATCGCCCAGGATGGCGTCAGCGGGACTGCCGGCCGCAATCAGCCGGGGAACCAGCAAGCCTGGTCGCTGGGCAACGCGGGCGTATCCCCGGCGGACAGCGACACCTTCTTCTATTCGTTCATCAACAACAATCTGCAGGCCGCCATCCATGCGATGGAGTCCAGTGGCAACACCAAGGTGCTGTCCTCGCCTTCGGTGGTGGTCACCAACAACCAGGAGGCCAACATCCAGGTCGGCGACGAGATTCCGGTGGTGCAGACCTTTTTCAGCAACGGCTTGGGCAGCTTCGGCAACAACGGCACCAGCAGCGGCGCGGTCAACGGCACCAGCTTCAATACCGGCTCGGTCAGTTTCCGCCAGACCGGCATCCAGCTCCAGGTCACGCCGCGCGTCAATCCGGGCGGGCTGGTGTACATGGACATCGACCAGGACGTCAGCAATCCAGGCGCCCAGCCCGGCCCCACCGGCAACGTGCCGATCTCCAAGCGCACCATCCAGACCCAGGTGGCCGTGCAGAGCGGCCAGACCGTGCTGCTGGGCGGCCTGATCAAGCAGAATGACCTCGTTTCCGACAGCGGTGTGCCGCTGCTGAGCAGGATTCCGCTGCTGGGCAAGCTGTTCGGTTCCACCTCGCGCAGCAGCGACCGCACCGAACTGCTGGTGCTGATCACCCCCCACGTGATCCGCAACAGCCAGGAAGCCGCGCGCATCACCCGCGAATACCAGGACCGCTTTGAATCCCTCAAACCCCTGCGCGAGAAACTGGAGCGCGAAAGCAAGCAAGACCACCCCGAAAATCAGAATGGAGAAGAGCCTTGATCCCCACCACCATGATCCGCTGGCTGGCAGTCGCCGCCGCAAGCCTGCTCCTGGCTGCCTGTGCCGCCACAGACACCCGCAGTGACACCGCGGGCGCAAGCGCGAGCGCCAGTTCCAGCCAGGAAACGCTCAAGCAGCGCGCCAAGCAGCGCTGGGACTACCTCATCAACAAGCAGGCCGCCAAGGCCTGGGACTACCTCACGCCTGGCTACCGTGCCACGACCACGCGGGAGAAATATGCCGCCGACATGAACAACCGCCCGGTACAGTGGGAATCAGCCACAATCATCAAGACCGATTGCGCTCAAGCCGACAACTGCGAGGTGTTTGTCAGCGTCGGCTACCAGGTTCGCATTCCGGGAGCTGGGGGGGTGGCGCACGCCTTTGCCCCGGTGCAGGAACGGTGGCTTCTGCTGCATAATCAGTGGTACTATCTGCCGAGCGAAGGGGGTGAAAAGGTCGAAAAGACAAAATAAGCCACAAAACGAGGCTCTTGCCTTGCATTTCACCTTGTCTTAGCATTACAGTGCTGTTGCCTCGGTCCGACAGGCGCCTTGCGGCGTCCAGGGGGCGGGGTTCAAAAGCAGAAAAGCCCTGTGGTTAACCTAGGAGTGTTTCACATGAAAAAGAGCAGTTTGACGACTGCCGTCCTCGCCGGCCTGGCCGGTGTGGTCGGCTTTGCAGGCTCTGCCGGAGCCGTGGATCTCAATCCCGACGGCACCGGTCAGGTCCTGATCTATCCCTACTACACGGTCAACGCCCATCAGCAGACGCTGATCTCGGTGGTCAACTCCACCGACGTCGGCAAGGCCGTCAAGGTTCGTTTCCTCGAGTCCTACAACAGCCAGGAAGTGCTTGACTTCAACTTGTTCCTGTCGCCGTATGACGTGTGGACCGGTGGTGTCTTCGCACTGGCCGATGCCGGCCAGAGTGGTGACGGCGCCGCGTTCGGTACCGCCGACAACAGCTGCACCGTGCCGAGCTTCGCGTCCCTGCCGAGCGTTGGCCCGCTGCACTACAAGGCATTCAGCAACGCCGTGTACTCGCTCGACGGTGGCCCGACAGGCATCGAGCGTACCCGCGAGGGTTACGTCGAGATGATCCTGATGGCTGACGTGACCGGCCCCACGCTGGCGGCCATCACCCATGATGCCACGGGTGTGCCGGCCAACTGTGCTTCGACCCTGCTGCGTAAGACTGACGGTACCAACGACGACTTCGTTGCCAACGACGGCGACGGTGGCCTGTTCGGTTCCGGCCAGATCATCAGCGTTGGTGACGGCACCTTGTACAGCTACAACGCCGATGCCATCAACGGCTTCAACTACGCAGTCAACATCACCGATTCGGGCAGCCTGACGCCGAACCTGGGTGATGCAGCAGGCATCGCTGGTGGTCCTCCGGTTGCCCACGTGTTCCAGAACGGCACCGTGGTCGATGCCACCTACTCCGCGCGCCCGATTGATGCAGTCAGCGCCGTGTTCATGGCCAACTCGGTGATGAACGAGTGGGTTGCCAATTCGGCTTCCGGTCAGGGTAGCGACTGGGTCGTGACCTTCCCGACCAAGTGGGCCTATGTGAACCAGAGCCCGGCAGTTGCGCCGTTTGTTGATCCGTTTGCCGATCCGGGCGTGTCCTGTGTCCAGGTCGATGTCGGCACTAACAACATCTTCGATCGCGAAGAGCAGACGCCGCAGACCACGACAAATGATGACTTCTCGCCGCGCCCGCCGGGCATCCCGCCGAAGTCGCTGTGCTACGAGGTCAACATCATCAGCTTCTCCAACTCCGGCAGCCCGGTCAGTGTCTTGGGTGCTGCCAATCCGCTGAACCTGGACGTGGACGATCCGAACGGATTTGCCGCCACCTCCGGTTGGCTGAAGCTGGGTCTGAACCCGACGGCCGAGACGCACGCTCTGGGTGCGTCGGATGAGGGTGTGACGTTCTTTGGCCTGCCGGCAACCGGTTTTGCCGCCACGCGTTACATCAACAACAATGCGGCCCCGGGCACGCTGGCCAACTACGCCGGTGCCTTCCACCACCGCGTGGAGCGCAACATCTCGACTCTTCAGTAATCGAGCACGGGAAATGTTTCGCCAGTACGGGAAACACAATGTTGTACCGAGAGGGGGCCTTTGGGCCCCCTCTCTTTTTTGGCCCATTCGGATGCATCGCTGCAGTTTGCGGATTTGCTCAGTCCAGTCGTTGCATCCCACAGGTTCCGGGACGCACAAACTTCCAGCCTGAATGGTATCGCTTGCTTCCAGCCATCAGCGGCACCGCGAGGCCCTGCTGCATGAACACTCCGCGCTGGACAGATCGAAATGCTGCTACAGCCCAGATCGGGCAAGACTGAACAGCGACTGCAAACTGCACCGGGTTTAACGTTATTGCGCGGCAGTCTGCGTTACACTAAGCGGGAATCCAAGCGTCCGCGGACAGCATCTGCGCAACGCCCCGAGAGCGCCCAGTCAGGGATGAGGCGCGCCGCACGCAATCAAGAGAACTCAATCGCGGGTAATTTTCATGAATCTGCATCACCGTATCTACACGGCCCTGCTGTTCGGCGCGGTCACTACCTTTGCAGCGACCGCGGCTGGTGCCACGCAGCCCCAGCAGGCGCCGACCCTGAAGCTGAGCTATGCCAACGGCACTCAGACCTGCACCTTTCATACTGACAATGGCGTAACCGTCAGCGGCTCCGTCCCCGACACCATCGAGGCATCCGGGAGCTTTGACACAAGCTGCAATATTGGCGGCGGAGGCAATACGGGTCCGGCAAGCGTGTCGGTCACGACAACGCAAACGAGCATCATGCCGGGTGAAGCTGCCACCATCACCTGGAGCGCCAACGCAGACGTGTGCCGTTTTGATGGCAGTGTCCTGCCCGAGATTGTTCCGGGCTGGAAGACCAGCGGCTACGCCTGCACTCAGCAAAGTGCATGTACGGGAGGATCGATCGGGCACACCTTCAACACGTCCGGCACCTACCAGTTCAAGCTGACTTGCAACAGCGGTGTTGGCGACAGCCAGACTGCCACGGCTACCGTCTCTGTCGGTGGCGCCCCGCCGCCCAATGACGATTGCCAGGCGCCCAGTGGCTGGACGCGCCAGTTGACAGCCACGATCGCACAAACCAGCGGCGCAAACCAGCAGGCCAATGTGCCTGTGACCACATGGGAGGACGTTCTCGGCTGGGCCCTGTCGCAGGGCACCCACTCGACCTGGCCAGGCTCTCAGAACAATAACACCAAGATCGCGATCTATCCCAGCCAGTATGTCTCAATGCGGTTCACCGTGCCGAACAGCTACCCCTATTTTGAAGCACCCTCCTACTACTACGGCAGGTTCCAGACGAATGCCAGTCCGCTCGTTTCCGACAATACGTGGGCGTTGTCGATCAGTCCGACCTGCGGGGATTTCAATCAGCCCGCTGCGCCGGACCCGGACAGCAACTGCTACATCGCATTCAATTCGCAGTCCATGCCGTACATCAGCTGGGTCGTGTCACCGGTCGGTTCACCGGTGGCCGGACGCTGCAACCTGCATCGTGGCCAGCAGTATTTCTTGAACATCGCGCCGCGAACCCTGACCAGTCCGGCAAACTTGTGCACGGGCAGTCGTTGTCACGTCAATATCATCAATGGCGGCAACACGGCGGGGACGTACACGGAGATCCCGTAAGCCCACCTGCGCCCGACAATATTTCATGCCGGAATCCCATGCAACCGGGGCCGCTGCAGGCGACTCCGGTTGTCCGGTTGCCACGCTTTGTACAATCATCAAAAGGCCACCTCGCCATGCATCGAGTCTTGACCGCAGTCCTTCTGCTTGCAGCTTTCCCGGTCGCAGCGGCTGCCGCACAGGCAAATAGTCCCGACCACACCCTGTCCGACTCGACGGTCGTGATCAGCCAGGGCGGAGTGGCTCTCACTGTAAAAGATGTGGATGTGTACGCCAGCAGCCTTCCCGCTGACAAGGTTGGGCCGATATTCAACAGCCCCCAACGGATCGAGACAATTCTGCGCAATCTGGTGCTGACCAAGGAGCTTGCAGCGGCATCGCGCAAGGATGGTCTGCAGAATCGCGAAGATGTTCGCGCCGCCATTGCAGCGGCAACCGATCAAGCGCTGGCAACGGCAAAAGTGAATGCGGTGCAGCGCGAAGCTGAAAAGCGTGTGCCGGACATGCAGGAACTCGCGCATGAGAGATACCTCGCGGACCCTGAAAAGTACGCGATACCGAAGTCGATCGACGTCAAGCACATCCTGATTGCCACCAAGGACAGAAGCGACAAGGCTGCCAATGCGCTGGCACAAAAGCTCTACAAGGAGCTGAAAGCGGATCCGTCCCAATTTGATGCAGATGTGGCCAAGTACAGCGACGATTTGAGCAAGAAGGGCAATGATGGACTGATCCCCGATGCGACCTCGAATCGCTTGGTGCCTTCCTTCCGCGAGGCGGCAGGCAAGCTGACGCGTGTCGGTGAAATAGCCGGACCAGTGAAGTCACCGTATGGCTACCACATCATCAAGGCCGTGAAGATCACCCCCGCAACGTCACGAAGCTACGACGAGGTCAAGGGTCAGCTGATCGCCAAATTGCGCAAGGAGTGGATTGCCAAGAAGGTGCAGGACTATGTCGATGGACTGCGCAGCGGAAAGGTGAACGCGAACCCGGAAGTGATTCAAGCGCTCAGGACACGCTATGGGGACTCACTTGGCGAAAATTGACTGCCGTGGGATGACAAAGAGGGGGCTCGGTTACGTCGTTTTCGGCATCATCTGAAACTGTGACCCATGCCTGCCTTGTTGATGCCAATAGGCGCCATTGTGCTCGACGCATCGAGCGCCAACCAGTCAATTTGAGCGCGCGATCCAATTTGAATTGTGATTCCTCGGCAGCACTCATCGCGCGATCAGACACGCACTGTGCCCAACGAGCGGTTACCAACGAACGACAACGTTTCAACTGGCAATCCCATGACTGAAGCTGAGGCCAAATCTGAGCCACGTCAGGGTTTGACGCCTCGTATCCAGCATGCCTGGCGGTTGTTCCGCCACTTTCTGACGCGGGACCTGAAGAACCGCTTTCTGGGCAGTTTCAGCGGTGGCCTGTGGGCGCTGATTCAGCCGCTGGTTCAGTTGGCGATCTATGCCTTCGTGTTCGTGCACATTTTCAAGGCCCGGGTGGCGGGTGCCGGCGAGACCGGTGGTTATGTTCCGTTTCTTGTCGTTGCAATGTGGCCGTGGACGGCTTTTTCCGAGGCCATCCTGCGATCGGCAACGGCCATCACCGAGAATGCATCTCTGATTGGCAAAGTACCGATGCCACGTGCAGTGCCGGTGTTGGCAACGGTGGTGGCCAGCTTTTTGCTGCACGGTGCCGGATTCATTGCGATTGTGCTGGTTCTGCCGCTGTTCGGCTACACGATGCACCTGGCCTGGCTGCCGCTTGCGCTTGTACTACTGCTGGTACTGATGATGCTGGCGTTGGGCTTGGCCTTGCTGGCCGCCGCAATCCAGGTCTTTGTGCGTGACCTGGTGCAGGTGCTGACGCAATTACTGATGTTGGCCATGTTTGCTGCGCCGATCTTCTACAGCCGCGCGATGATTCCGGAACGCTACCAGCCAATCATTGATCTGCATCCGTACACCTGGTACGCCGGTGCGTATCGCGACATGTTGCTGCGCGGCCAGATGCCGAACTTGTCAGCGTTTGTCGGAGTCGTGCTGGTCGCGGTGGTCCTCCTGTTCCTGGGCTGGTGGGTATTCCATCGGCTCGACCCGCACTTCGAGGATTATCTGTGAGCGCGCCAGTACCGCTGGTGCGAACGCGCGGGCTGGGCAAGGCCTATCCGCGCGTGGCGCGGCGGCGTGATCGAATGCGCTCGTTGCTGTCGCTGCTGGCCGGCGGTCGCGGTGCCGAGCGGACTTCGGTGCTGGCAGATGTGGACCTGGATGTGTATCGCGGCCAGTCGGTCGGCCTGATCGGGCCCAATGGCGCCGGCAAGTCGACCCTGCTGAAGCTGATTACGGGCGTGTTGAATCCGACGACCGGGACGCTCGACGTGCATGGTCGCATTGGCGCATTGCTGGAACTGGGCGCCGGGTTTCATCTTGATTACAGCGGACGCGAGAATGTGTCGATGGCTGCGGCCCTGTACGGTCTGAGCGCAGAGGAAACGCGCTCGCGCATGGATGACATTCTGTCGTTTGCAGACATCGGGAAGTATATTGACGAGCCTGTCAAGCACTATTCCTCCGGCATGGTAGTTCGCCTGGGTTTCGCCGTCGTCGCCGCAGCGCGGCCGGATCTGCTGATCACCGATGAGGTACTTGCCGTCGGTGACGAGGCGTTCCAGAAGAAATGTATCCAGTGGATCGAGAATTATCTCGACGACGGGGGCACGCTGCTGCTGGTGTCGCACAGCATGTACCACATCCAGAAACTTTGTCACCAGGCGCTGTGGCTGCACGAGGGTCAGGTCAGACTCCAGGGCGATGTGTTCGATGTGACGCAGGCCTATCTGGCCTGGAACGAGCGCAGGCAAACAGGCAATATCAATGCGCAGCAGGGTGTGGTGTTCGAAGGCGAGTTCGGTGTCCTTGAAATGACGCTCAATGGCAAGGACGCCGAGAATGTTCCAATTCAGGTGGAGCAAGGTGATACGCTGCGCGTAAGTGCCGAGCTGCACTCGCGGGAAGGGCGCTTGCCGGTTGGCATGGTGTCCTTTGTGCGTGGTGATGGCAGCGGCATTTACGGTGTGGGCACGGACATGGATGCGGTGCAACCTGAAAAGCTCGATGAGCACCGTTATCGCGTGGTCGCGGATTTTCCCAATCTGCCCCTGCTGCCGGGTCAGTACCTGGTGCGCTTGCATGTGCTCGATTCCGAAGCTGTGCGCCTGTTTGACACGCAGGAAGCCAAGCTCACCGTGCGCGGCGCCAGTCGTGAGCAAGGCGTTGTGCGCCTGCCGCACCGATGGCTGATGGACGAGACATGAGCGAGAATATTGAGTTCACCGGCGAGCGCTTCACGCCCGAATGCGTACGCGAAATCTGGTACGAGCATGTGCACCGCTATGCGTTCGCCGTGCCATTTGCAAAGGGCAAACGTGTGCTGGATGCAGCATGCGGCGAGGGCTACGGAAGTGCCTTGCTGTCGAGAACGGCAAGCTCGGTTCTGGGAGTCGATATCGATCAAAAGACGATTGAGCATGCCCGCCGGCGCTACAGCACATCCGGGAATCTGTCGTTCGAACAAGCTGACGTCACCGCTCTGCACGAATTGCCGGATGCGGCATTTGATCTGATCACCTGCTTCGAGACGCTGGAGCATGTCGAGGCACAGGAAGCCTTGATTGGTGGATTTGTCCGCTTGCTCGCGCCAGGCGGGGTCATGCTCGTGTCGTCACCGGACAAGGCCGAATACAGTGATCGGCGCGGCTTCGATAACGAGTTTCATGTCCGCGAATTGTATCGCGATGAACTTGAGTCGCTCCTTGGTGCGCATTTCACCCACGTGAAGCTGCTGGCACAGAAGCTGCTCTTCCAGTCGGTGCTCTGGTCGCTTGAGCCGGGTTGCGGCACTGCCGCTGCCGTGACCGAACGCGACGGCAGCTTGCAGTCCGGTTTGAACTATCCACCCATGTACTACCTTGCCATTTGCAGCCAGCGGCCGCTGCTCGATACCGTTGACCAGCACTTGTTTGGCGATGCGTCTGAATCGGTGTACGCACACTATAATGGCGAGATTCGCAAGAACATGGCGGGTGGCCAGCGCATCGCCGAGCTGGAACGACGGATTCGCGAGCTGGAGCAGCAGGCGGTCTCTCCGGCGTCCTGGTGGCAAAAGCTGTTCCGCCAGCGTTGAACCGACAACAGGGCAGCCAATCCGGGCGTCCCGTCATTCTCATCGCACGCTCGCGCCAGCAGTCCGCAATCCAGCCATCTGCCGCCCAAATCAGACCTCAGGAGTAACCGTGCAACATCAGTTCAACTTGGGTTCGGCCATTCAGCCGCCGCCGTTCATACCCAAACAGGATCCCGCGGCACCCATGTATGCTTCCGTCGAAGGCGTGGCGGTGCCGCTGTCGGAAGAGGAGATGGTCTTCCAGACTCGTGGCAAGGACGAAGCACAGGTCCTGACAACCCAGGTTCTGATGACGATGGATCAGTGCCGACCCTTTCGCAGCATTGACGAGCATATCGCCGAGGTCATCCGCAAAGTGCCCGGACTGAGCAACGCGGATCGCGTGCGCCAGGGACTTGAGCTGCTTGCCGACAAGGGCCTGTTGGTATCCGATGCCGCAGTGCTCGCAAACAGTCGGCGCCCTGTGCCGGGTCCCGAGCCATTGGCCGGTTTGTGCATTCGTGCCTGCGATCGTCCGGATCATCTGAAGCGATTGCTGGCTACGCTGGCGGACAACGAGAAGCGCTACAAGTCCGGGCATGGGGTCATCCTGCTTGACGATTCGCGCAATGATGATTCGGCCCGCAAAAACGCGGCGTTGTTGCACGAGTATGCCGAGCAGACTTCTTGTACCAGCCACTACATTGGTGCTCGCGAGCAGGCCACACTGGGCAAGTCATTGCGCAAGGCACTACCCCATCATCAGCGAGCGATCGACATCCTGCTGAACCGACCCAATCGTGGATTCGGCGGTGGCCGGACGTGGAATCTCGCCCTGCTGCTGACGGCTGGCCGACGGCTGTTCCTGCTGGATGAAGATTTCCAATTACCTTTGAGTTTGCATTCCGGCCATCTGCCTGGCATGACGCTGGACCCTGAAGCCAGGACGGCGGCCTGGTTCTACCCGAATCAGGCGGAGGCCCTGGACGCGGGCGAAGCAGTCGATGGCGATCCGTTCGAACTGCATCTTGCGCTGGCTGGCCACGCGCTGCATGAGGCGGGTGAAGGTTCCCGTTGGTCGATTGATCGTGAAGAGCTGCGCGGGCGCACTATGAAGGATATCCGCGGACTGTACGAGGGGTACCGCGTGCTGACCACGTTCAACGGTACGCGCGGCAGCTCCGGCATGGCCAACTCGCAATCCCTGTTCCTGCTCGACCCGGCGAGCCGTTCCCGCTTGTGTGCCGATCGCGACGCCTATCTGCGCAATCTGATGGCCGAAAATCTCTGGTACGGAGCGGAGCGGGCGCATCCCGCCAATCAGGGCTTCATGACGCCGTTTGCGGTCGACAACAGCGTGCTTCTGCCTTGTACACGCACTGCCGGGCGCAATGAAGACGCATTGTTCAATACTCTGGCACGCTTCTGTCATCCTCGAAGTCAGGCACTGTATCTGCCGTGCACTATTGGCCACGTGCAGGAGGCCGGACGCGGACGGGACAAGGCGAAAATTGGCCAGCAGGCCTGGCAGGTGAACGTCAACACGTTCGCGTTCGAAACTTTGCTCAACCATTTGGATCGCTGTATTTCGGACGAACCTGCACAACGCATGCATTTCGCCGCCGAGGTGTTCGACGACATTGCCAGTGCCACTGAACACGGGCGTATCGTGCATTTGCGCGAATACCTCAACTACGTGCGCGCCGACATGATCTCCAAGTTGCAGAACCAACTTGTTTCGGCGACGGACGCACCGGTGTACTGGCAAGCCGACGTGCGCGCGCTGATCGAGGCCAATGCCCGCGCCATGGCTGACAACCGGCCGCCGCGGCTGAATGACTGGCCGGAAGATGTTGATGCGGCTGGTTGTGCCGAGCGGCTGCGCACTTCGATGACCGAGCTGGCCGCGGGTTTGCGCGCCTGGCCGGACATGTGGACCTGGGCCGA
>CBFGSA010000068.1:0-15947 GCA_965651365.1 uncultured Rhodanobacteraceae bacterium
ACCTCGATCATGGCGCCACCGGTCTGGATGTGCTGCAGCGCCTGCGCGGCGAGCACGGCGAAATGCCCGCCGCCATCCTCACCGGCGACCGCGATCCGGCACTGCGGGAGAAGGTGATCGCCGCCGGCGCCAGCGTACTCTACAAGCCACTCAAGCCGCTGGCCCTGCGCCAATGGCTGCGCCGCGTGCAAAGCGCCCGCGAGGCCGCTCGCACGTAGTTTGGTGATCCCGGCTGGATTCGGCGGGATGCGCCGTTACGCGGCTCCTCCCGCCCTGCGCGAGACGCCGGGCAGGGCGGGAGCAGCGCAGCGAATTCCGCCGTTGCTTTTACAGCGCGGGTGGATTCAGATCCAGGCTATGCAGCAAATTGCTGGCCTGGGTGCGGTTGCGCACGCCGAGTTTCTCGAAGATTGCCGTGACGTGTGCCTTGACCGTGCGTTCCTGGATATCCAGTCGGTCGGCAATCTGCTTGTTCAGCAGGCCCTCGGACAACAGGCCCAGCACGCGGAACTGCTGGCTGGTCAGGCTGGCCAGCCTGGATGCCAGCTCGCGGTCGCCGGCTTCGCCGGGCTCGGCACGCACGCTGGCAGCCAGCTCCGGGCTCACCCATTCCCTGCCGTCGAGCACCGCGGTGATGGCCTCGCCAATGCGTGCCGCCCCGGCACTCTTGGAAATGAATCCCGCGGCTCCATGATCAAGCACGCGCCGTATTATGGACGGCGTGTCGTGCGCCGAAACAACCAGGACCGCCACGCCCGGATATTGGCCGCGCAGCGCCGCCAGACCGGACAGGCCGTGGGCGCCGGGCATGTGCAGATCCAGCAGCACCAGTTCGATGCCGGTATCGCTCTCCAATACCGCCAAAGTCGTTGCCAGTGAATCGGCCTCGACCAGATCCTGACCGACTGCGGCCGCTGCCGCCTGGCACAGCGCTGCGCGGAACAGGGGGTGGTCATCAGCGATCAGCAGGCGCGACATGCCCGACATTGTAGCCTGCCGCTTTGCTGTTGCCATGGTCAGTACCAGGGTGTTGAGAAACACCTTGGTAATGCGGGTCATGGACGACCCGCCGTGGATCAAGCACTGCACGTGCTTGATCCGACGAAACCGGGCACGGACATGTGCCGGGCTCGGCGCGTTGAAAAAGTGCAGGAGAGCACTTTTTCAACAACCTGGTAGAGGACTCGCGAATGTATTCATTGCGATCACTCGCAGTGACTGCGGTGGTGTCGGCTTGTATGATGATCCGGTCATCGGCCAGCATTGGCCATGGGTATCCGGGATTGAGGGGAAAACGGGATGGAAATGAAGACGGCAGGGCCGGGTGTCGGCTGGACATGGTTGTGGCGGGGGCTCAAGAGCGTGTTCGCGCGACCAAAGACCCTGTTCGGAGCGCTGGCGCTGTTAATGGCCTTTGTCCTTGCGCTGACCGCGATCACGCTTGTCGTGCAGCTGGTATGGGGTCAGTCAGTCACTGCTATGCTGGCCTCCAATGTTGTGATGATGGCGGTGTCTGTGGTCGTCTATCCGGTTATGTGTGGCGGTTACCTGCGCATTTTGCATGCGGTTGAGCACCAGCAGGCAGCGGCGGCAACCGACCTGTTTGGGCCGTTCCAGCCGGGTGGCGGTGCCGGTCGCATGATCCTGGTCGGGCTTGGCATGTTTGTGATTTATGCCGCCTTTCTGGGTCTGCTTTTTACCACTATCGGGCACGATGTTGGTGCCTGGTATCTGCATCTCATGGAGACGGGCATGCACACCACAGGCAAGGCGCCGGACCTGCCGCCCATGCCGGGCGGGCTGGCCGCGACCGTTGCGGTGCTGATGCTGTTCGGCATGTTCTACAGCGCCGCATTTGCCATCGCCATGGGGCAGGCCGCATTGCGCAGGCAGCCAGTCATGGCCGCAATCCGGGACGGCCTGGTCGGTGCCATCAGGAACCTGCTGCCACTGCTGGTGCTGGCGCTGTGCGGTCTTGTGGCCTTTTTTGTGTTTGCGATTGTGCTGGGAATGATGGTGATGATCATCACCCTGCTGGCGTCCTTTGTCAGCGCAGTGCTTGCCGTGGTGCTGATGGTGCCGCTGTACGCGGCCTTGATGCTTTACATGTACGCCGTGATGCTCGGTGTGATGTACGCCATCTGGCAGGACGTGACGGGCGCACCGCCACCTGTGGCGGCGCCTTTCGCTGCCGACCGGGTCGAGGCTTGACTGGGGGGTGGCTTGCACAGCGTCCGTTCGAGTGTGTCTGGCTTGCGCAGCATCAGTTTGAGATGCGTGCGTAGGGTGGCAGTGCCAGGCTTGATTTCGGCGCGCCCAGGCTTTCGTCGGCCAGCGCCGCATCGATACGCATGACTTGCAGTCCGTAGCCTTGGGCGGTCGCGCGTACAGCCAGTGCCTGCAGACGCAGGCGGCGTTCGGCGTCGGGACTTGCCCAAGCGCGGGTCCATTCCAGATCGAAGTCCACTGTCTGGTCCGCGAAAGCGGCGCTGGCCTGCTCGGCGCGTTCCAGTGACTTGAGTGCCTGCGGCCGCTTTTGGCGGCACAATTGTGCTTCCGCAACGAGCAGCCAGGCGCGGGCGACATCGCGCGTCTCTCCCGCCCGTTCGAAGTTGCGTGCCAGCTCGCGTGCGGCAATTTGCACCCGCAGCGGATCATGACCCTGCAACAGGTCGAGTCGCAGCAGTTCCAGGTCGCTCAGGGCGACCCAGCCTGTATGACCGTCCTGCTGGCGCAGCTCGCGCGCACTGCGCATCAGGTCGCGCGAGCTCTCCAGCTTGCCCTGGGCCAAGGCAATGTGCGCGCGGGTGGCCAGCACATGCGAGCGGCTGAGCGGCGCTGCAGTGTGCAAAGCCGGCACCGAAGCCAGAATCTTGCGCGCGCCGGCGACATCACCGGTGGCCAGTGTGGCCTCGGAGTGGCCGGTTGCCGCGCGCAGCACCAGGTCGGTTTGGCCGCTGCTGCGCCAGGCAGTGGCAGCCTCGGAAAAATGCTTGGCAGCCTGTTCAAGCTTGCCGTCACGTGACGCGGCCAGAGCCAGATTGTAGGCTGTGCGGGCACGCGGGCCGGGCAATTTCAGTTGGCGAAACAGCTCCAGCGCCCGGGTATTGAGCTCGACGCTTCGCTCGGCCTGACCTTGACTGGAGGCCGCCGCGGCCAGATTGCCCAGGCAGATTGCCTGACCGCGTCGGTCGGCCAATGCGGTGAAGGTGTCGAGCGCTTGCTGCCATTGCACGGTGGCCTCGGTGAAGCGCCGTGCGCGCGCCAGCACAGTGCCGGCATTGACCTGCAAGGCAACGTGCTGAGCGGCGCGGCCCCGCGCGCGTGCCAGGGCAAATGCCTGATCAAAAAATTCATTGGCCTGCGCATACTCGTGCTGCGCCGCTGCCGTCAGCGCGCGTGCATCCAGCCAGCCGATCTGTACGTCCGGATCAACCGAATCACCGACTTGCTCCTTGACCTGATCCAGCACGATCCGCGCTTGTTCGGTCTGCTGCAGCGCCAGGTGCAGCAGCGCCG
Organism: uncultured Rhodanobacteraceae bacterium; assembly: GCA_965651365.1. Lineage (GTDB taxonomy): Bacteria > Pseudomonadota > Gammaproteobacteria > Xanthomonadales > Rhodanobacteraceae > DASSBG01. The sequence goes on from CBFGSA010000068.1 coordinate 3,520, forward strand.
ACTCGATCCTGACTTGCGCCATTTCGGCTGCATGCCAGGGTTCGCTCTCGAGCCTTTCAAGCAGCATTGAGGCGGCATCCAGCCGACCCTGTTCGCGGCGTATTCGGACCTGCCGCAAGCGCAGCGCGAACAGCGCAGATTGGTGACGCACCTGCTCAGACCATTCCTTGTCGGCGGCAGCGAGTGTCGCCGTGGCCTTGTCGAGCTGGCCCGAGCCATGCCAGGCTGCGGCTTCAGCCATGGCGGCATCCAGGGCAAGTTTGGGCAGATGGTAGTGCCTGGCAAGGTCAGCGACCGCAACCGCCTCGCGCACCGCCCGCGCCGGTTCGGCATCGAGCATGGCGATGCGTGCGCGAAGCAGACCAAGGCGTGGATCGTGGCGAGCGATTGGCAGCGTCTCGAGCTGCGCCAGACTGTGACGGGCGGAATCGCCCTGCAGGGCATCGAGCTGGGTTTCGATCAGCGCCAAGCGGCTGTCGATAGCGTCGGGATACAGGTCGATCAGGGCGCGCCACGCGCTGGCGGCCTGTTCGGGCCGGTGCCGCAGGCGCGCGGATTGTGCTTCCAGACGCAAGCGCTCGCCAAGGGCCAGACTCTGCGCCTGGCCAAGCCGGTTGCTGATCACGCTCAGCGCGGCGGCCGGCTGACCGGCCTGTTCCAGTGACTTCAGCAATACAGGCTCGATCCAGCGCGGCTTGCCGAGGCCCTGATGCAGGTCTTGCAACCGTGCCGCCGCCGTTCGCGCGTCGTTGCGGTCGAGCGCTGCCATGGCCGCCGAGTAGTCCTTGCCGTCGTCACTTGTCAGTGTCTGCGGCGATGCCGCTGCCTCGGGTGCAGGCAGGTCCAGGGCGCGGGCAACGCGGGTGCTGGCCTCGGTCATCAGCCGGTCCAGTTCATTGATGTCGGCGGCAAGCTGTCGGCTGGCCAGCACGGTACCGCTGGCCAGCTCGATCACGCTCAGATCAAGAATCACGCGCTGCGCCCGGGCTGCACGCCAATGCCCGGTCAGGGCTGCATCGGCGCCCAACAATTCATGCGCTTGGTGCTGCCAACGTGCGTTGCCGGGGCGGTCATCAAGGCCCAATGCGTCGCTGCGCACGAGCTGAATGCGGCTTTTACCCAGCTTTTGCGCAAGCATTTCCACGCTGACCCTGGGCAGCCAGTCCGGGACACTGGGCGCTTTCGGCAGTGGCGCCACCGCCAGGCGAATGCGTTGGCGGGCATGCGGGTCTGATTGTGCCGAAGTGACCGCCGCGTCCAGGCTGGATCGCTTTTGCATGATCCAGCCACCGGCGGTGCCGACGGCCGCGATCAGGGATGCGGCAAGCAGCCACGCCCGCATTGTGCGGCGGCGAGACGACAGCGCTTCAGCCGACGTGCGCTGCGCGGATTCCGGTGCAGCCAGGTGTCGCACTTCAGTCACGAACCGGTAGCCGCGACGGTGTACGGTCTGGATATAGCGCGGAGAGCGTGGCCGGTCGTCCAGAATGCGGCGCAGTTCGCTGATCGTTTGTGGCAGCGCATTGGGCGAGAGCGCAGTTCGGCCCCAGACTTCATCCAGCAGGGTGTCGCGCTCGAGCAGTGCAGGCGCCCGCTCGACCAGGATCGCAAGCAGGCGAAAGGCTTGCTTGCGCAGTTCGACCGGCGTGTCCTCAAACCGCAGCTCGCCGAGTTCGGTATCCAGTACGAAGTTGCCAAAGCCGTAGCGCATGGCTGCAGTGTACATGCAGCCATGCGCTGTCCACCGGCTCGTCGCAGCCGACTCGCTGGACCGGGGTGCCCAGGCTCGGCGCTACTCGAAACCGTCTTCGAAAATGACGTCTGCGGTCGACACCACCACGTCAATGTTGCCGGTCACGGAGGCATCCATGCTGCTGGCTTCGAGACGGTAGATCCCCGGCTGGTCGAAACTCAGCGCGGGGAACGACGCGACCCCACCACTGGTCACGCTGACATTGTTGTCCAGGCTGGCGCCGACCGGGCCGGTGCCAGGCACGATATCCAGACGCACAAGCGTGCCGTTGGGCACGGCCTGGTCGAGGACATTCATGACCCCGACTTCGATGGCGGGCGAAACAGGCATGTCGGGAATGGCAGTGCCGGTTTCCTTCAGGAACTCGAGTTCCGAGGAGATCAGCCTGGCATCGCTGGCATACACCCGAAGCGAGTCGATTTGCAGGCGCGAGGTCATGGCGGCACCGTTCAGAATGCCGTTCAAAAACGCACCCAGGCCACGACTGGAAAGACCGTGCGCCCGCTCGCGGCTGAGCGCTGCTCCGTCCCGGAAAATGTCCCAGGTGCCGGCGTCCATGTCGAACACAAGTTGCCAGTGATAGACCTGATTGGGCACGTAGCTGGCGCCGCTCAGCGAAAAATAGCCTTGTGCATCGGATGCGCTGACTATTCCGTTGCTTTGCCAGATGAGGTTGCCGAAACTCTGGCTCGACAGGCCGGGCTCGCGCAGCCCCATGTAAAACAGATCACGGTCGCTGGTCGCCTGCTGGAAGTCCAGGATCACCACGCCCGTGCGAATCTCGATATTGTCCAGAAACTGCCAGCGCACAAAGGCTGCCGTACTGGTGTTGGTGCTGGAAATCTCCAGAATGTTGTTGCCCGGCCCCGAGCTCATGACCATTGCATTCAGGACGCTTCCAATGGACCATGGCTCGTGGGCCTCGGCACCACCTGTACCGATCGGATTGCCTGCCGACGTCTTGTCCATGTCGGCTTCGAGCACGACCGGGAACGGTTCTTGTCCAGTGATTGCAATATTGTCCAGTTCGAACGCGCTGCCGCCGTTGCTCGAACTGTAGCCAATGGACAGCGATCCGATGCCCGCATTGGTAATGGCAAAATCATGATTCAGTGCTACTGCGCTGCCATTGAAGTAGACACTGACCAGATGGGTGTCCATGTTGAAGCGGAACGCCATCGTCAAGCTTGTGCCTGCCGAATACGCGCTGGCCACCGTGGCAAACACGCCATTGCCGTCGGACAGGTAGGCCGTGCCGGCCGGAGTCAACACGACGTTCAGAAATTGCTTGGTCGAGCCAGTGCTTTCGCGGACGACAATCTTGTAGCCGTCCAGCGCGCTGGGCGTAAAGTCGAAATGCATGCGCACTTCGCCTTCGGTGATCTCGCCATTGCCCAGCAACTCCCAGCGCAGCTTGCGTGCCGAAGTGCTCGTCAGGTCATTTTCAACATGCAGAACCTGCTGGCCGGGGCTGGTTGCAACCACCGTAGCGTCCAGGTTGCCGAGTGACACCGGCTCACCGAAGCTCGCGCCTCGGGTGTCGATCGGTACGCCGTCGGACTTGTTGTCGAAATCGGCGTAGAGAACGTAGGGTTCGATACTGGCTGCGACGGCAGAATTGCCAGTGAAAGCGGCCAGGCACAGCAGGATTGACAGGGCAAAGCGCATTTGCAATCTCCACAAGCGGGGGCAAGCCGCCACGACGGCGGTGGACTGCCATGGTCGCGGCGGCTGCGCCACAAAACTTGTGGAAATCGTCAAAAAAGAATCAAAAAGGACTGAAATTCAGTCGTTTGCAAAAAACGGCCCGATGATTGCTGGCCCTCAGGTGTAGCGCTTTTGCAACATCTGGAACATCGCGCGCAGGGCCATGGCCTCGCCGCCACGCGGCCGCCCCGGTCGGTCGCTGTCGTTCCAGGCGTAGACGTCGAAGTGCATCCACGGTGTCGAGTCGGGCACGAACTGCTTGAGGTACAGCGCCGCGGTGATGGCGCCGGCATGGCGGCTGGCGGCACTGTTGAGGCTGTCGGCCAGGTAGGAATCGAGCATCTTGCGATAGGGTGCCCACAGCGGCATGCGCCACATCGGATCAAAGGTTTCGGCGGAGGCCTTGAGCGCCGCATTGGCCAGCTCGTCGCGGTTGGCGAACATCGCCGGCAGGTCCGGCCCCAGTGCGACGCGCGCGGCACCGGTCAGGGTGGCGAAATCGACGATCAGGTCCGGGTCGGCCTCCACGGCGTGGGCCAGCGCATCGCACAGTACCAGCCGACCTTCGGCATCGGTATTGTCGACTTCAACGCTGATGCCGGCGCGGGTGGTGATCACCTCGCCGGGGCGGAAGGCATTGCCGGCCACGGCGTTTTCCACTGCCGGCACCAGCAGGGTCAGACGTACCGGCAGCTTGGCCTGCATCACCAGTTGCGCCAGTGCGATCACGTGCGCCGAGCCGCCCATGTCCTTTTTCATCCAGCGCATGCCGCCGCCGCCCTTGATATCCAGGCCGCCGGAGTCGAAACACACGCCCTTGCCGACCAGGGTGAGTTTCGGGTCGCTCTTTTTGCCCCAGCTCAGTTCCACCAGACGCGGCGCATCGGTGGCAGCGCGGCCCACGGCGTGGATGGTCGGATAGCCGGCTTTCAGCAGATCCTTGCCAACCCATTCGCGGATACGGGCATTGTGCCGCCTGGCCAGCGCCTTGATCTGCGCGGCCAGTTGCGTCGGACCCATGTCCTGGCTGGGCGTGTTGACCAGGTCGCGCACCAGATACACGGCATCAGCCAGCGGCTGCACCTGTTTCACGATCGCCGCAGGCAGCATCAGCGTAGCCGGCGCGCGGGCGCGCTTGCGGTAGCGGTCGAAATCGTAGGCCCCCAGCGCCCAGCCCAGGGCAGAAAGCTCAGGGTGCTTCAGTCTGGCCGATTCATCCAGCACGTAGCGGCCTTCCGGCAGGGCTGCAGGCAGACCGGCCAGCGTCCACACCGGGTCGGCATCATCGACCGTGGCCAGCACGCATTTGAGCGTGCTGTCGGTATCGGGAATCAGCGCATGATGGCCCGGCCTGGGCGTGAAGCCGGTGGCATGCAGCCAGTGCGAGGCGCGCTTGCCCAGTTGCCGGCGTGCGCGGCCCAGGCCGTCGGCCTTGACGGTGCAAATCGGGGTGCGCGCCAGATTGCGGCGCTCGCTGATCAATCCATCCATTGCCCTGATCCTCTGCAAAACAAGATACCCATGGTAGCCCAGGATGCCTGGTCCACGCGCAACCTGGCTGTCGTGATTTGGCACGTTGCAAAGCGCAGCCGCAGCCGAGTTTCGCCATTCGGCTCAGTTGGACGCGGCCGGAGCCCTGGTGTTACCGGCGTTCTCGGCCTTGGCCTTCTTGCTGGCGGCCTCGCGCTTGCGCTTGTCGGCCAGTTCCTGGCGCGCCTTGAGGGTGAGCTCGGAGGTGGGCGCATTGGCCGCGCGGGAGGCAAATGTTGCGCCAGGTGCGGCCACCGGACCGTTCCGGCGTGGGGCGCTCAAGTCCTGCACGCTGGCCAGATGCCGGTCCAGTTGTTCGGCCAGCAACGCGGTACCGTCCCATGGCAGCAGATGGTTGGCCGCAATCAGCTTGCGGCCGGCATCGCTGGTGGCAAACTGCACGAAGGCATTGATCTGGGCCTGGTTCGGGCTGTCGACCGGCGTCACCAGATACAGCGGCTGGTACAGCGGATAGCTGCCATCTTCAATGTGCGCCAGGCTCGGGCTCACGTCCTGTACCTTGAGCATGGCCAATTTCCTGTTGTCCTTGACGCCCGACAATGTCGATACGCCCAGTCCCCAGGGGTCGATCGCCACCGCGTTTTCGAGCTGGCTGGTGTTGATGTACAGCCGCGGCGAGGCTACTGGCTGGTTGCCGCGCCGGAACAGGTATTTGCGCAGGCTGAATTCGACCCCGTCCAGCGGGCTGGCCACCGAATACAGGTTGATCGGCTCGTCCGGCCCGCCCAGCGCCTTCCAGTTGGTGATCTTGCCGTAGTAGATGTCGTGCAACTGGTTGAGGCTGACGTTGCGCACCGGATTGTGCCGGTGCACGACCATCACCAGCGCATCCCAGGCCACGGGCGTGAACACCAGACCGGCTTCCTTGTCGCGCTTGGCAAATGCAGGACGCGCGCTGCCGGCAAAATCGGCCTTGCCATCGGCCGTGGCATCGATCCCGGAAATGGTGCTGAACGGCTCCAGCTTCATGGCCGGGTGGCCGGCCCTGTGCCAGGCGCGGGCCAGATCGTGCATCAGGCTGCGCGAGGTGGTGATGTCGCCGCGCCACACGAGCCTGGCTGGTGGCGGCGTGGCGGCCAGTACAGCGTCGCTGACGAGCGTGACGAACAGCACGATGGCCGCACGAAACAGGGCCGAGCGCATGTTCTTGGATTTCAAAGCAGTCATTCGCTCATGGTGCCACGAAACGCCTGAAACAACTGTGACCCGGTGGGCTGATCCATTGTGGTCGCATTAACGCCCAGCTTTGGCAGGAGCGGGCCATGCCTGCGATCATTGCCCAGGCTCAGCGCATCGGCACATACAGCGCGCGGCCCTGACGCACCACGGTCAGGATCAGACGTTGCGGCGGGTCGGACAGGGCGCTGCGCAAGGCCTTGAGGTTGTCGATGCGCATCCGGCCCACGGCCACCACCACGTCATCGGCCTGGAGACCGTTGGCGGCTGCGCGGCTGTTGTTGTCGACCGCGGCTACCTTCACGCCACTGGCACCGTTGTCGCGCTGGCGTTTGCCGAGATCGCTGAGACTGGCGCCATCCAGACGCGGATCCAGGCTGCCGCCGGTCGCTGTGGCCAGCACTTCCGGTCGCAGCGTGGTGGTGACTTCGATGTTCTTGCCCTGGCGCAGCAGGTCCAGTTGCACCGGTTTGCCGACCGGCAGCAGGCCTTCGGCGTTGTTGAGTTCGTCGACGTTGGCGACCCTCTGGCCATTGATGGCCACGATCACGTCGCCCTCGCGCAGGCCGGCGTCGGCGGCCGGCGAGTCTGCATCCACGCGTGTCACCAGGGCACCGTCGGCGTCTTTCAGGCGCAGGGCGCGGGCGATGCGCTCGGAAATGTCCTGGGTCTCCACGCCCAGCGAGCCGCGCCGTACGTGACCGTAGCGAATCAACTGGCGCATCACGTTCATGGCCAGATCCGAGGGAATGGCAAAGCCGATGCCGGCACTGGCGCCGGAGGGTGAATAGATCATCGAGTTGATGCCGACCAGTTGCCCGGCCAGGTTGACCAGGGCACCGCCCGAATTGCCCGGATTGATCGACGCGTCGGTCTGGATGAAGCTCTGGTAAGTGTGGCCCAGGCCCGTGCGGCGCAGTGCCGAGACGATGCCCGAGGTCACCGTCTGCCCGAAGCCGAATGGTTCGCCCACGGCGACCACGAAATCACCCACCTGCAGCTTGTCCGAATCGGCCACGGGCAGGGCGGTCAGGTTTTTCGGCGGAATCCGGATCACCGCCACGTCGGTGGCCGGATCGGTGCCGACCACGGTGGCCTTGAACTTGCGCCCGTCCTGCAAGGTCACGCTGATGTCGTCGGCCTGCTTGATGACATGATTGTTGGTCAGGATGTAGCCCTTGTCGGCATTGACGACCACGCCCGAGCCCAGCGCCTGCTCGACGCGCTGGCGCGGCTGGCCCGGCAGGCCGAAGAACTGGCGGAAGAACGGATCATCCAGAAACGGATCGCGCGCCCGCACATGGTGCTTGGAGGAAATGTTGACCACGGCCGGGGTCACCTTTTTCAGCATCGGTGCCAGCGACGGCAGCGGTTGGCCGTCGACGCTGGGCGGCAGGGTGGCGCCAGCCACGCCGGAGGCGAGCAGCAACAGGGCAGCGACGAGTGCGGTAAAACGGCTTTGCGTGGGCTTCATGTCCATTACGCCAAGTAAGTTGGATGCCCATTGTGACTGCCGAGGCGCGCGGGAGTTCGACTTTTCGCCACCGACACATTTTCGCATTGACAAGCCCGGTTTCGAGGGTTACTTTCAACACACGGTGGGCAACCACAAGATCTTGTGTTTTCAGCTCGTATTCTCACCCATGACTTGGGGAAACCGCGCCAACAGGCGCTTTCAGGGCAATCGGGCCAGGGCGTCTGGTCTGATCCGACCGCTGGGTCATGGCGGATGGAGGCACAAGACGGTTTTGGGCCGTGACGCCGCTGCGCCGGAGCAGCTGGCGGACACACATTCGAACAGGAAAGAGGGAGCACCACAGTGACCAGCAGCGCACGCGCCGATCAGCGCGACCCCATCCCCGGGCAGATCCCCCTGCAGCCCGCATCGCAAGACATCTGGGACAAGAAATACCGCCTCAAGGACAAGCGCGGCGAGGCCGTCGACCAGAGCGTCGACGATACCTGGAAACGGGTGGCCAGGGCCCTGTCCGACGTGGAAACCACGCCCGAGCTCAAGGCGCACTGGTACGAGCGCTTTCTGTGGGCGCTGCGTCACGGTGCGATCCCGGCCGGGCGCATCACCTCCAACGCCGGCGCGCTCAAGCACAAGCCGGCCACCTCGACCATCAACTGCACCGTCTCGGGCACCATCCACGACTCGATGGACAACATCCTCGACAAGGTCCACGAGGCGGGCCTGACGCTCAAGGCGGGATGCGTTGCGCCCGGTACCTGGGTGCGCACCGAGCACGGTCTGGTCACGGCCGACCAGGCGGTGGCCGAGCGTCATCAGAAGATCCTGTGCTACGACCGCGAGCAGGGCGCATTCGAGATGCGCGCCATCGAAAAGCACATGACCACGCACGTACCACGCGAAGAAAACATCGAACTGGTTTCCAATGGCGTTTCCATCAAGACGTCCATCAAGCATCCCGTGCTCGTGTATCGGGACAGCAAGCTGGTCTATGTTCGCGCGGACGAAGTGCAGTCAAGCGATGCGCTGGTGCATCACAAGCTGCCCTGGAAAGCACAGTCCAGGCGCACCCTGGACGCCTGGTTCGCCGGTGCCCACCTGGGCGACGGCAGCGCCTACGAAAAACACTACGCCTACAAACCCAGCCGGCAGGCGTGGGCCGAGCGCGCCCAGGCCATGGGCAAGCGCCTGGTGTTCAAGATCCGAGCCGCCGAGCGCGAAGTGGTGGAGCGTTATGCGGCGTTTTTCGAAGCCTTCTGCGGTTCGGCCGCGCAAGTCGTCGCCAGTCACACCCCCAGCGGCACGGCGGTGTGGGATTACACCGTGTCCAGTTTCGAGGCCAGTGCTGCAGCTGAACTGTTTGACCACCAGATCGGCAGGAAAACGACGGCCATGACCGTGCCCGCATGGATCAGCGCCGCACCGGAGAAGCATTTTCTGCCTTTCCTGGCCGGCCTGATCGATACCGACGGTACCGTCAGTCGCGAGCATGGCAGCGCGACCATCGCGATCCAGAGCCATGATTTTGCCGAACAACTCAAATCCCTGCTGGGCCTGTTCGGCGTGCATGGCGGCATCACCATTCGCAAGCCGCGCAGCCACAGGCTGAACGGGCACGATGTGCGCGACGGCGGCGGCGCCATGCTGAAAATTTCCGATTCCGGATTCCTGGCCGAGGTCGCCCGTCACATGGCCGACTCGGGCAAGCGTGCGCGCATCGCCGAACACGCCAGTCAGTCGGGCCAATACGACAAGTACGTTCTGCCGCAAGCCTTGCGCGATGCCCTGCGCGATTGCATCGATGGCCTTTCACACACCGACAAGCAGGCGCTTGGCTTCTATCACCACTACCATGAGCGCGAGGCGGTCAGTCGCATCTGGCTGGACCGCTGGGCGGCGCACTTCCCGCAGCTCGTGCCGCTGATCGACTTCGCGCGCACCTTGCGGCCGCTCGACAGCATCCGGCGCAATTTGCCGCTGGCCGAGACCTTCTTTGACTTCACGGTCGAAAAGCACAACAACTACCTGGCCGGCAACAACGGCCTGGCGGTGATCCACAATTGCGGCATCGGCTACGAGTTTTCCACCTTGCGCCCGCGTGGCGCCTACGTGTCCGGGGCCGGGGCCTACACCTCCGGGCCGCTGTCGTTCATGGACATCTACGACAAGATGTGTTTCACGGTGTCCTCGGCCGGTGGCCGCCGCGGCGCGCAGATGGGCACCTTCGATGTGAGCCATCCAGATGTGCGCGAGTTCATTCGCGCCAAGCGCGAGGACGGGCGCCTGCGCCAGTTCAACCTGTCCCTGCTGATCACCGATGACTTCATGCAGGCGGTGGAAGCCGACGCCGAGTGGCCGCTGGTGTTCCCGATTCACGTCAAGGAGCAGGGTGACATCGACTTGTCCGATGCCGACAAGGTGGTGTGGCGTGACTGGCCCACCCACGACGACTACGTCACCCGCGACGACGGCATGGTCGCCTGCCGCGTGTACGACCGCATCCGCGCCCGGCACCTGTGGGACATGATCATGGTGTCCACCTACGACTACGCCGAGCCCGGCTTCATCCTGATCGACCGCGTCAACGAGCAGAACAACAACTGGTGGTGCGAGCATATCCGCGCAACCAACCCGTGCGTTACCGCCGACACCTGGGTTCACACGGCGCAAGGCCCCCGCTTGGTTGCTGACCTGATCGGCCGGCCCTTTTCCGCACGTATTGACGGCGCTGACCACAACAGTGGAGCCGAGGGCTTTTTCCGGACCGCGACCAAACCCGTGCTGAAGCTTGGCACGCGCCAGGGTCACAGCTTGCGTCTGACCGCCGATCACCGTGTGCGCAAGGTGGTGCGCAAAACGCGCTGGTCCCTGGATACCGACTGGTGCGAGGCCGGGCAACTCAATCCTGGTGATGAGGTGCTGCTCAACAACCATCGCGCGCAACGGTATTGGCCAGGTCAATACAACTTCGATGAGGGGTTTCTGCTGGGCATGCTTGTGGGTGACGGCACACTCAAGGAAGACAAGGCCGTGCTGTCGATATGGACCGGTGCCATGGTGGCCAACGGCGCGCAGGCCGGTGTGACCTGTGGCACGTTTGCGTTGATGCGGGCCGCAGAGGAAGCCGGCAGGAACCTGCCGCACCGCAGCGATTTTCAGGGCTTCCATGAAGTCTCGGGACGCAACGAGTTCCGTATGGCTCCCGCTGCGCTACGGCGTCTTGCGCTTGAAGTTGGCATGCAGCCCGGCAACAAGTGCATCACCCCGGCCATGGAGCGTGCATCCAGTGACTTTCAGCGCGGGTTCCTGCGTGGCCTGTTTGATAGTGATGGCTCGGTACAGGGAACCCTGCAGAAGGGCGTCAGCGTACGACTGGCGCAGTCGGACCTGCCGCTTCTGCAAGCGGCACAGCGCATGCTGCTGCGCTTGGGCGTGGCCGCGACGATCTGCCAGAACAGGCGCGAAGCCGGCAAGACGCTTTTGCCGGATGGGCGCGGAAGCCCGGCCGAGTGCTCGACCCGAGCGCAGCATGAGCTGGTTATTTCCGGGGACAATGTGGCCGAGTTCGCAAGCTGTGTCGGTTTCGCCGACAGCGACAAGGCGGCACGCCTGCACGGATTGCTTTCATCGTACAAGCGCGCATTCAATCGCGAGCGCTTCGTGGCGACGGTGAGCGAAGTTGTCGATGACGGCATCGAAGATGTTTACGATGTGCAGGTGCCGGGCATCAATACCTTTGATGGCAACGGACTGCACGCACACAATTGCGGCGAGCAACCGCTCCCCCCCTACGGTAGCTGTCTGCTCGGATCGGTCAACCTCACCCGCTTTGTGCGCGATCCGTTCGGGCCCAAGGCGCGCTTCGACATGGACGAATACCGCGAGGTGGTGAAGGTGTTCACGCGCATGCTCGACAACGTGGTCGAGATCAACGGCCTGCCGCTGGAAAAACAGCGCCACGAGATCATGCACAAGCGCCGCCACGGCATGGGCTTCCTGGGCCTGGGTTCGACCCTGGCCATGCTGAAAAAACGCTACGGCACCGACGAGGCCTGCGCGTTCACCGAAGAGGTGTCGCGCGAGATGGCCGTGGCCGGCTGGGAAGTGGCGCTGGAGCTGGCCGAAGAGAAAGGCCCGGCACCGATTCTGGCGCAGGACTTCGAGGTCACCGGCGAGATGCTGCGCAAGCGCCCGGAAATGGCCGAGGACGGCTACAAGATCGGCGACACCATCCCCGGCCGCGTGCTGCACGCGCGCTACAGCCGCTACATGCAGAAAGTCAACGAGGTGGCTCCCGAGCTGATCGGCAAGCTGGCCGAGACCGGCGCGCGCTTCACCCACCACACCTCCATCGCGCCCACCGGCACCATCAGCCTGAGCCTGGCCAACAACGCCAGCAACGGCATCGAGCCCAGCTTCGCGCACCAGTATTCGCGCAACGTCATCCGCGAGGGCCGCAAGTCCAAGGAACGGGTCGAGGTGTTCAGCTACGAGCTGCTGGCCTACCGCGCCCTGATCAATGCCGAGGCCAGTCCCGAGGGCGGCGACGACAAGACCCGCCTGCCGGAGTACTTCGTGTCCGCCGACGGCATCAACCCCATCGACCACGTCAACATCCAGGCCGCGGCGCAGAAATGGGTCGACTCGTCGATCTCCAAGACCGCCAACGTGCCCACCGACTACCCCTACGAGGACTTCAAGGACATCTACCTGCACGCCTACCACCATGGCCTGAAGGGCTGCACCACCTTCCGCTTCAACCCGGAA
>CBFGSA010000069.1:0-15767 GCA_965651365.1 uncultured Rhodanobacteraceae bacterium
AAGGCTGGGCCGGCACCAAGCACCAGGGATGGTTCGGGGCGTGAGGGGAAATGCTACTCGGCGCGCAAGGCATCAATCGGATCCAATGCCGCGGCCTGGCGTGCCGGGTAGACGCTGAAGGCGAGGCCGATCAGGGTGCAGGCCGCGGCAGCAAGAATGATCGGCAGCGGTGCCCAGGCCACCTGCCAGCCGGCGAAGGTGGCGATCAGGTAGGCCAGCAGCGCGCCGAACAGGATGCCGATGATGGCGCCCGTCAGGCAGATCACGGTGGCCTCGCGCAGGAAGCGGGCGATGATGTCGTTGCGGCGGGCGCCGATCGCGCGCAGCAGGCCGATCTCGCGGCGCCGCTCCAGCACGTTGGCCAGCATGATGTTCATGATGCCGATGCCGCCAACCAGCAGGCTGACCGCAGCGATCGCGCCCATCACGATCGAGAAGATGCGCTGGGTTTTCTGGTTCTGCTGGTAGAGCTGCTGCGGCACGATCAGGCTGTAGTCGTTGGCACCGCCGTGGCGCTGACTGAGCAAATCGCCCAGCACGCGGGCGTCGGCGGCCAGGTGCGAGGGGTCGTCGATGCGCAGCACGAAGCGGTCGATCGGATCTTCCATCGGCTGGAAGCGGAAGCGGGTCTGGGCGCTTGCCAGCGGCACGAACACGCGGTTGCTGGCGGCACCGAGCGACACACCCTCGAACTTGTTCTTGCCCAGGTCGCGGTCGGCCAGCACGCCGATCACGCGCATCCAGACATGATCGAGCTTGACCAGCTGGCCCATGGCCTGGCCGTTCGGGAACAGCTCGGCGGCCGCCTGGTGGCCGAGCACCGCGACGGCAGCCAGACTCTTGTTGTCCGCGTCGGTAATACCGCGGCCCGCGGCGACACTGAGCGCGCGCAGCTTGAACCAGTCGGGGCTGACGCCGCTGGCCTGGATCTCGCCATTGCCGAAGTCCGAATACACGTCGCGTACCTTGATCTGCTTTTCCGCGGCCCAGGCCAGTGCGCCCGGCACCACCTTGAGCGCGGCGCGTGCATCGGCGCGGGTCAGGCCCAGGCTGCGCGCACGCAGTTCCTTGAGCGCGTCGTCATTGTCGGGGGCGTTGGCCTCGACGATCAGGTTGTTCAGCCCCAGGCTCTGCACCAGGTGCAGCGCCTCGCGGCGACTGCCCTCGCCAACACCCTGCATGGCCACGATGGCGCCAACCCCAAAGATCAGGCCGAGCAGGGTGAGCCCGGTACGCAGCTTGCGCCGCCACAATTCCTCGATTGCTTCGCGCCAGGCCGGGGACAGCGTCATGCGGGCTCCTTGTCAATTTCGCTGCGGTCAATAAGCACTTTGTCGCCGGCTTCCAGGCCGCTCCTGATCTGGGTGCGGTCTGCGCCGCGCGCGCCGAGGCTTACCTTGCGGGCCACCGGCTTGCCGTGTTCCAGCACGTACACGCGCGGGGAATCGCCGGCCGAGTCGATGGCGAGATTGGGCACGCTGATCGCCCGGTCATCGCGGAAGACCGTGATCTCGATGGCGAAGCGCTGCTCGGGCATCCAGTGGAAGCGGCTGATCGCATCCTTGGGCACGCGGGCTTTCATCATCACGTACTTGACCGGGTTTTCGCGGCTGCGGGTCTGGGCCGCGGCAGCAATCCAGGAGATCTTCGAGACCGCCGTCTGGTCCGGCTTGCCGAGTGGGTGCAGGTGCACCACATCGCCTTTCTCGATGCCCTGCGCCTGCACCTGCGGCACGGCAATCTCGACATCCATTTCCGCGATGTCGGGCAGACTCGCCAGCGGCCGGCCGGCGAACAGAGTGGTGCCGACATGCGGCTTCTGGCCGCTCCAGTCCGCCTGCAGCATGAAGATCCCATCGTGCGGCGCGCGCAGTTCCAGCGCATCCAGATCGGCACGCTTCTGCTTGGCCTCGATGGAATAGGTATTGCGCTGGGCGTCGAGTACGGCCAGCTCGGCCGCGCCGCGCTCGGCGGTCTGGCCCTTGCGCCATTCGAGCACGTTCTGGCGTGTGCCCAGATACTGCTTGTCCTGCACCGCATCCAGAACCTTGTTGCGCGCCAGCGCTTCCAGGCTGGCATTGGCGTAGCGCTCGGCAATGGCGAGCTGGTAGGCCACATCGGCCAGGTCCACACCGAGCTTGCCACGGGTCTGGCCCAGGTCGGCCTGCTTGCCGATGCGCGCAATCGCATTACGCTTCAGATCGAGCTCGGCTTCGGCCAGATCCTGCTTGCTCTGGCGGGCTGAAAATCGCGCCACGACTTCGCCTTTCCTGACCTCGCTGCCATCGGCCTTGACCCACACCAACTGGCGCTGGGTCCACTGCTGGCCCGGCACCTGCAGCGGCGTGGACTGGGTGGCCTTGAGTGCGCCTTCGGCATGGATGCCGAGATCGACCACGCCCGCTTGCACCGTCTCGGTCACCGGAGAGTCAGCCGCTTCCTGGCCGCAGGCGGCCAGCAGCAGTGTGGCCAGCAAAAGCAGCATGACGAGCCGTTTCATGTCGTGTCTCCCGCGTCCGCTGGCCGGATCGTCACCTGCACCGGCTGGCCGGGCTTGAGCCCTCCCAGTTCGGCCTTGTCCAGACTGATGTCGAGGTCGATCACCGGTACCGGTTCGGCGCGCGACTTGCTGTGTACGCTGTGCCCAATCGCATGAATGGTGCCCTCGATCTGGCGGCCGATGCCACCGGATAGCATGACGGTGACCTTCTGTCCGGCACGCACGCGGGTGAAGTCGTGCTCGGGCAGGCTGGCGTGCACGGCCAGCGTATTCATGTCCGGAATGTCGCCGACGGCCATGCCGCGCCAGACCTGCGAGCCGGTGTCGATCTTGTCGCCGTTCCACTCCGAGCGGTGCAGCAGGATCCCGCCGCGCGGAGCGTTCAGGGTCAGCTTGGCCATCGACTGCATCAGGCGCGTGACCTCGTGCTGCAGCAGCGACACTTCAGTCTGGGCCTGCTGCAACTGTGCGGTGCGGTCGCGCGCGGCGACCTGGGCACGCTGTTCGGTCAGCTTCAAGACCTGTTCGGCGCGCTTGCGATCGATCACCAGCTTCTTGTACTCGATTCCGGGTACGTAGGCC
This sequence comes from uncultured Rhodanobacteraceae bacterium, assembly GCA_965651365.1. Lineage (GTDB taxonomy): Bacteria > Pseudomonadota > Gammaproteobacteria > Xanthomonadales > Rhodanobacteraceae > DASSBG01. The sequence continues at coordinate 3,083 of CBFGSA010000069.1, forward strand.
TGCGGCTGTTCGGCCTTGCGCGTGGCCTTGTCGGCGTCGGCACGGGCCTTGGCCACGGCCAGTTTGACATCGCGTGCAGCGTCGGCCAGATCCAGCTTGAGCTTTTCCAGCGCGCGCTGCTTTTCCTTCAGCTTGGCCTGGCTGGACGGCAGCTCCTGGGCGACATTGCCGCCGGCAAAAACCACCACCGGTTCACCTTTTTTCACTTTCTCGCCATCACCGGCCATGCGCGTGATGTTGAGCTGCCAAAGACCCTGGATCTGCGGCGGCATCAGGGCCACGGTGTCCCGCGCGTAGATTTCGCCGCTGGCTTTCAACACCTTGGCGGCGGTCTTTTCCGGTTCTGCAGCTTGTGCGGGTTCGTTGGCCGGATCGGTGTCGACGCGCACGCTCATGCCGGGCAACAGGCGCAGCTTGTCGATACCGGCACCAGGCGTGATATCGACTTCGTAATAGCGCCCGTCACCCCACTCGGGCTTGGCGTTGGCGCTGCCGCTGACCTGCTTGATGGTGCCGGTCAGGCGCGAGCCGGGCAGCGCATCGAAGTGCAGGCCGACCTTTTGCTGCGGCTTGATCTGGTCGCGGTCGGATTCGAGCACCCAGGCGCGCACCGCGTAGTGGCCTCCTGGCTGGACGATTTCACCGACCTGGGTGCCGGGCATCGCATTCGAGCCCTGCTCGAAGCGGCCGCCAGCCCGTTGGCCATTGAACGACACCGTCATGAAGCCGTGGATGACGGTGCCAGCCTGTTTGGCGTAGACGGTTGCGGTGTCGACCTGGTCCTGATTGAACTGCAACTGCAATTGCAGCTTCTTGACCTCCAGTGCGCCGCTCTGGCGGCTGCGCGCCACTGCGGCGCGTGCATCTTCAAGATTGCGTTTTGCCAGCTCGGCGGCGCGCCTGGCGCTGGTCCAGGTGCCCTGGTACTTGTCGTAGTCGATCGCCGGGATCAGCCGCTTCGGAATCGCCGCATCGACCGCGGCGGTGCGTTCGGCGGCCCGGGCGTTGACCAGGGCGATGTCGGCGTCGACTTCCTTCAATTGCAGGTCGGCCAGCTCCTTGGCGTTCTTGTTTTCCGCCTTCTCGATCTGGTCCTTGAGATTCTGCAGTTGCGCCGCGGCCTGGCCGGCATCGATGCTGAGCACCGGATCGCCCTTTTTCACCTGGCTGCCGTCTTCGACAAACGAGCGCAACACCACCGGTGAGCTCATCGACGGTGGTGCAAACAGCGGTTCGGCACCCAGCGAGCGTACCTCGCCGGTCAGCACCGCAGCCGGGCTGCTGGTGCTGGCCAGAAGCAGGCACAGCCCCGTCAGCATGCAAATCAGGCGGCGATCAGGCATGCACGGCCTCCGCCGCCTGGCTGTCATGCTCGATCCGTCCGTCGCGAATGTGGATCTGGCGTTGGGCGTGCTCGGCAACCTCCAGGTCATGCGTGACCATGATGATGGTCTGCCCGCCGGCGTGGATCTCGTCGATCAGGCCGAGCACCGCAGCGGCGCTTTTCGAATCCAGGTTGCCGGTCGGCTCGTCGGCCAGCAGCAACGCGGGGCGCATCACCAGCGCGCGGGCGATGGCCACGCGCTGGATCTGGCCGCCGGAAAGCTGGCCCGGACGGTGATCAAGGCGTTCACCCAGCCCCATGCGCTCCAGCAACTGGCGCGCATGCGCTTCCAGGCCATTGTCCTCGCCGCGCAGGAAGCGCCGCGGCAGCAGCACGTTTTCCAGCACCGTCAGCCGCGGCAGCAGATGAAAGGACTGGAACACGAAACCGATGCGGCGGTTGCGGAATTCGCTGGCCTGTTCGTCATCGAAGGTCGACACGTCGGTCTCGTCCAGCCAGTAGTGGCCGCGATCCGGCCGGTCCAGTACGCCCAGGATGTTGAGCAGGGTCGACTTGCCCGAACCGGACGGACCGACCACGGCCACGAACTGGCCTGCCGGCACCTTGAGTTCGACGCCGTCGAGCGCCTTCACCGTCTGTCCGCCAATGTGGTAGTGCCGGGTTATGTCGTCGAGATGGACCATGGGCTTCCGTGTCAGTCTTTCGTCATTCCGGAGCCGCGCGCAGTGCGGCATCCGGTATCCACTCGTTACCTGGATGGTTCAACGCAGGAAAGTGGATCCCGGGTCGCCGCTGCGCGGCGTCCGGGATGACGATGGGGGTGTTGTCACATTCTGACCATGAAGCGACGTTCAGGTTCCGTTACAGTGGCGAATACAGCGTGTCGAGGTAGTCCTTGCGGCCCTTGATGCGTTCCAGGTGCGGGTACTTGAGGCCACCATGGTAGTCGAGGTCCAGCGTCTTGTAGCGGTCGAAGTTCTTCACCAGCAGCTTGATTGGCTGGTCATTGCCCTTCTTCGCCGCTTCGCGCACGGCATTCTTGATCGCGTCGCTGCCGTACTCGCGGCCGTTGACGGCAACGATGGTCATGCCCGGCGACAGACCGGCCTTGAAGGCGGGGCCGTCCCAGATCACGTCACGGATTTCGCCCTTGCCGTTGGCGCTGTAGCCCAGCGACCAGGTCAGCACGGTGGTATGCCAGCGCTTTTCCAGCGCCTTGACCGCATCCGAGGGCGTGTCGTTGTAGACCAGCTTCCAGCCCTGGCTGGCCAGTGCATCGGACAGGTTGACATGACCGTCGAGGCGCTGGCGCAGGAAGGCGGCCCAGTCGAACGGCTCGATGCCGTTGAGTGTCGCGACCACATCATCGAAGGTGTAGGTGTTGACTTTCCATACGCCGTTGTCCATGCCGAAGAAGGCCCTGGCAAAATCGTCGAGCGAATGCCGGCCGCGGCTCAATTCACGCAGCTTGCCGTCCACCGCCAGCCAGATCATCTGGCCGCCGGAATAGTAGTCCTCGCTCATCTGGTAGTTGCGATACGGCAGCGGTGCACGCTGGGCAATGGTCGGATCATTGGTGGTGTCCTGGATGTTGCGCCAGGCCATGCCGGGGCGGCCGCGATCGTAGGTGGCCGCGACCATGGCCAGTTTTTCCAGGCCCTGCTTTTTCGTCATCAGGCCGGCGCGGGCGGCCACCACATTGCCCCAGAACTGGGTCTGACCCTCGTATACCCACAGCAGGCTGTCGCCCATGGGCACGTTGAAGTTGGGCGTGGTGAGGTCGGCGCCACGGCGGTACTTGCCATTCCAGGAATGGTTGAACTCGTGGGCCAGCAGGTCACGCCCGGCCCAGCCGGTTTTCCACTGGGTGAAGTAGCCCAGGCCGACACCGTTCTCGCTGGAACGGTGGTGTTCCATGCCAATGCCGCTCATCTGGTCGCTGATGGCGAGCAGGAAGTCGTAGTGGTCGAAGTGGTGGGCACCATACAGCTTGTACATCTGCTGGACCAGATTGCGGTGCAACTTGATTTGCTCGTCGGTGGTCTCCAGTTCGTCGGCATCGTCGGCAAACACATTCAGGCGTACCGGCGTCTTGGCGCCGGGTGCCAGATCGATCTGCTTGTAATGCTTGCCGGCGAACATCGGCGAGTCGACCAACACGTTGTAGCTCACCGGCTTGAAGGTGATGCTGTCGGCGCTGCCGGACGCCTTTTCCAGCGCGGTGGCGTAGTGCCAGCCCGCGGGCAGCGTGATGCCGGGCTGGATCTCGATCTGGCGGATGTTGTGGCCGGCCGGATACAGGCTCATCAGTTCCCACTGCACATTGAGCATGTTCGGCGTCATGATGATGCGGCCTTCGCGCCGATTCTGCGGCGACAGATACTGGAAGGCCAGGTCGATCTGGCTGACACCCTCGGGCACGTCGATGTGGAAGGCATAGACGTTGTACTTGTCGCGGGTCCAGCGCAGGCGTTGGCCACCCGCGCGCACGGTGAGTCCGGCAAACTTGTCGATCGGGCCGGTGGGCGAATGGTGGCCCGGAATCCACTCGGGATACAGCAGGGTCAGCGGCCCGGGCGCTACCGGCACGGTTTCATGCACCTGGAAGATGCGCTGGCCGATATTGGTGGCGTCGACCTGGAGCTGGATGGTGCCGGGATACGGCGTGTCCTGGACCGGCGGTACGCTGTCATGACGTGCAGCATGGGCAGCCAGGCTGAGCAGCAGCCCGAAAACAAAAGCAATGGAAACATGAAACTTCACGTGGACTCTCCTGTAGTGAATCTCTATTGCGCCCGAATGATGTCGGCCAGGCGATCGGGTGTGCCTGGGATGCGTTCGAGTTGCGGGTAGCGCAAACCGCCGTGGTAGGCGACTTTCAAGGTGCGAAACAGGTCTTCGTTGCGCACCAGCAGCTCGATGGGCTGGTCGGAGTGTGCGGCGTTGGCGACGGCATCAGTGAGCACGTCGGGGCTGAAATCGCGGCCATTGACCGCAACCAGACTCATGCCGGGTATCAGGCCGGCGCGGAAGGCGGGGCCCTGCCACTGCACATCGCGGATCACCCCCTTGCCCGATACGGACAGACCCAGCGAGGCCGTCAGCTTGAGCCCGTGGTCAAGCTGGCGAATGTCCTGCTCCCGCGCCCCGGGCTGGTCGCGATACACCAGTTTCCAGCCGGCTTGCTGCAGCCCGCGGTAGGGCAGCGTGACGCCGGTGTAGTCCAGACGCTGGCGCAGGAAGGTGGCCCAGTCGTGGGGCTGGATGGCGTTCAGCGCCGCGACCAGTTGCTCGAAGCTGTAGGATTTCGAATCACCAATGTTGATGCCTTGGCCGAAAAACGCCCTTGCGAAATCGTCCAGGGAGCGGCGGTTGTGGCTGAGTTGGCGGATGCGGGTATCCACGTCCAGCCACAGCAACTGGCCTTCCGGGTAGAAGTCGGCGCTGCGGCGCCAGTTGTACCAGCCACGGCTGCCCTCCCATGCCAGTTGTGCCGCATCGGCGGTGTCCTGCAGGCTGCGCCAGGCGCGGCCGCTGCGGTACGCCATCTGTTCGCGTGTGTCGGCCAGTGCAGCGCGGAAATAGGCCGGCGTCCACAGCCCGGCGCGAGCACTGAGCACGCTGGTCCAGTAGTCGGTCAGGCCTTCGTACACCCATAACAGATCGGTCTGCACCGGGGTGTTGAAGTCGCGCGCCTTGAGGTCGGCCGGATAGCGGAACTTGCCGTTCCAGGCGTGAATCCATTCGTGCACCAGCAGCGGCGCCAGCACCCGGAACAGGGTGGGATCGGAGAAGAAGTCGGCCGGCAGGCGGTCGTCGCTGGACTCGCGATGCTCCAGCCCGAAATGGCCGATCCGGTCGGACAGCAGCAGCAAGATCTTGTAGTGGCGATAGGGCACTCCACCGAACAGGGCCAGGGCCTGCTGGCCGAGCTTGCGCAGAGCATCGGCCTGTCCTTCGTCCGGGCGTGTTTCGGCGCCGTGCGCGCCGGCCACGTGCAGGCTGACGGCGGCATCGTCCTGGGTGCCGAGATCGACCCGGTTGAAGTGCTTGCCGCCGATCAGCGGTGAGTCGATCAGGCGATCCAGCGATACGGTCTCGAAGCGGACACCCTCGCTGCCGCTTCCGGCTTGTTGCAATGCCGTTGCGTGCTGCCAGCCTTCAGGCAGGCGCACGGTGGCCTGCACCGAAATGGCGTGCGTTGGCGACCTGGCCGGATAGAACACCACCTGATTGAATTCCAGCACGGCCAGGTCCGTACCCGTCGACGGGCCGGCGCTGAAGCGGCCGTGCCGTTTGGGCGGCAGGAACTGGAAGGCCAGTTCCAGTTTTTTTGCGCCTTCCGGCACAGTGACATGCAGCGCAAACATGTCGCGCAGATCGCGGCGCCAGCGCAACGGTTTGCCGCCGGCGCGGATGGTCAGACCGGCCACATTGGCAATCGGTCCGTTGGGACCGTGTTCGCCGGGTATCCACTCGGGGTAGTAGAGCGTCAGCGGTCCGGGTTGTACCTCGAGAGTTTCGCGCACCTCGACGAGGCGCTGCGGCGCTCGGCGCATGTCCACTGCCAGCCGGATGTCGCTCGATCCGGCCGCCGCCGCTTCGTGCGGACCCATCGCGTGCGCACACGGCAAGCAGAACAGTGCCCACACGAGCACCCACAGGGCACCTTCGGCGGCGCGCTGGGCGCAATCGCGTCCGATCGGTGCCCGGGCTGCCGACAGGGCCGAATGCTCGAACGGGGACAAACGGGTCATGCGGCCATCATGCGGGCCAGTGCCGGGCCCGCGCCAGAGTCAGAAGTCATGTGCAAGCGCCCGCCGTCGGTGGACAGCGGGCGCCGTGGCGAGACTCCTCTTGGCAAATCAATCGATTGGCAATTCGCCGTTTTCACGCGCCAGTCGGCTGTGGCGCATGCCGTAGCCGAAATAGATCGCAAGGCCGATCGCCATCCAGATGATGAAGCGCCAGATGGTGACCATGTCCAGACCGCCGATCATGCGGAATTCACCATTGGTGACCCACGGCCAGCCGATGATCAGGAACAGCGAGAAGATGATCCCCAGCGGCGCCAGCAGCCACAGTGCCGGGGTCTTGAAGCGGCGCTCCAGATCGGGCTTCTTGATACGCAGAATCAGCACCGAGGCGCAGATCACGATGAAGGCCGACAGGGTGCCGATATTGACCAGCTCGGCCAGTTCGCGGATCGGCAGAAAGCCGGCCGCCAACGCGCACAGCACACCCAGCAGCATGGTCGGGCGGTAGGGCGTGCCGTATTTCGGATGCACCCTGGCGAACCATTTCGGCAACAGACCGTCGCGGGCCAGGGCGAACCAGATGCGCGCCGCGCCCAGCATGAAGGCGAACACCACGCTGGCGATGCCGCACACCGCCGCGATATTGATCACGCCGCTGACCCAGGGCAGGTCGCGCGCCGCGAACACCGCGCTGACCGGTGCGTCGCTGGCCAGCACCATTTTGGTGCACTGGCCGGCGACTTCGGTTGGGTCGACACAGGCGTTGTAGGGCACCATGCCGGTCAGCACCAGCGAAATGGCCAGGTACATCAGCAGTGCCACGCCCAGCGAGGCGATCACGGCCAGCGGCAGGTCACGCTGTGGATTTTTCGACTCCTCGGCGGCCGTGGTCAGGGTGTCATAGCCGAACACGGCGAAGAACACGATGCTGGCCGCGGCCAGCACGCCGTCCATGCCATAACGCACACCGCCCGAGGCCGTGGCGTCGTGCACCATGTCCGGGATGAACGGTGTCCAGTTGGATGCGTGCACGTAGAAGGCGCCAACCACGATCACGACCAGTACGCCCAGCACCTTCATGGTGACGACGACGGTGTTGAAGCGCGCACCGATCTCGGTACGCACCATCTGGATCCAGGCAATGCCGAGCGACACGACCACGGCCACGATGTTGACCACGCGGCCGCTGTCCGGATGGGCGGGATCGTAGGCGCCCTGCAGCCATACCGGCAGGTGCAGCCCGGTCAACTGCGTGATCAGCGACTGCAGGTAGTTGGAGGTGCCGGCCGCGACCACACCCACGATCAGCGCGTATTCGACCAGCAGGTCCCAGCCGATGATCCAGGCCGCCAGTTCGCCCAGCACCGCATAGCCGTAGGTGTAGGCGCTGCCGGTGACCGGGATCATGCCGGCAAATTCGGCGTAGGACAGCGCGGCGCACGCGCTGCCGATGCCGGCAATGAGGAAACTGATGATGATGGCCGGGCCGGCATTGAGAGCGGCCTCGTTGGGCGCCAGCACGAAAACGCCCACGCCGACGATGGCGCCGACGCCGATGGCGGTGAGCTGCCACACGCCCATGGTGCGCTTGAAGTCGGTGCTCATGCCGGCGTCGCTCTGGAGCTGCTCGACACTCTTGTGGCGTGTCAACCTGGCGAATAAACCCATGCATTTCCCCTTGTTCGAGAAACAAAGACTTCCGAGCCTAACAAAAACGTTGCGTCAACCCCAAATCGATGCGCGGCAAACCGATTGAATCTGCGACAGATTTCCTCGGCGCCCTGCCGTGCCGATCTGGATTTTGCTACCGTGGCAGCTTGCCTTCCATGGATCTGACCATGTCCAGACTTCGCTTTGCTCCCCGCATCTGCGCGCTGCTTGCCGCCTTGCTCCTGTCGGCTTGCGCGTCCCAGTTACCCCGACACGTGGCCGTACCCGCCGGCAGCAAGGCGAAGCTGACCATCCTGGAAACCACGGACTTGCATTCCAATGTGCTGAGCTACGACTACTACCGGCTCAAACCCGACCCATCGCTGGGCTTCGAGCGCGCGGCGACGCTGATACGGCAGGCGCGCAAGCAGTACGCCAATACCGTCCTGTTCGATGCCGGCGACACCATCCAGGGCACGGTGCTGGCCGACTACCAGGCGCTGGTGAATCCGGTGCAGTGCAATCAGGAGCTGGCAATCTACCGTGCCATGGACTCGCTCGGCTACGACGGCGGCACCGCCGGCAATCACGAGTTCAACTACGGGCTCAAGTTCCTGTCCCAGGTCACCGGCACGCCGATGCAGATCAAGGGCACTCCGGCCGAGCACTGCGCGGGGCCAGACTACCCGATCGTGCTGTCGAACGTGTTCTCGCTCAAGACTGGCCAGCCGATCTTCAAGCCCTGGACCGTGATCACCAAGTCCATCGAGTACACACGCCCGGACGGCAGCAGCGGCAGCGCGCCGCTCAGGATCGGGCTGCTCGGTTTCACGCCGCCACCGATCATGGACTGGGACAAGCAGAACCTGGAAGGCAAGGTGCGGGTGATGGGCGTGGTCGAGGCGGCGAAGAAATACCTGCCCGAACTTCAGGCACAGCACCCCGACCTGGTCGTCGCCATCGTCCACGGCGGGCTCAGCACCAGGTTGTATACCCCGCGTCTGGAAAATGCCGGCTGGTACCTGGCCGAAGTGCCGGGCATCGACGCCATGATGCTGGGCCATTCGCACACCAGCTTTCCGGGGTCGCGCTTCAAGGACATGCCGGGCGTCGATGATGTGCGCGGCACCGTGCACGGCGTGCCGGCCGTGATGGGCGGCTTCTTCGGCAAGGACATCGGCCTGATCCACCTCAAACTCGATTATCGTGACGGCCGCTGGGTCTCGGACGCTGCCGCCGCGCACAGCGAGGTGCGACCAATCTGTCCCGAAAAGAACCAGTGCGTGGCGCCTGATCCCGAGATCGCGCCGCTGGTGGCCAAGGTGCACCAGGCCGCGATCGACTATGTCAATACGCCGATTGGCAAGACCGCGTTCCGGATGTCGAGCTATTTTGCCGATCTGGGCGACATGACGGCGCTGGCGCCGGTCAACGCCGCCCAGCGCGCCTACGTCGAGCACTGGATTGCCGAGGACCACCCCGAACTGCAAGGTACCCCCGTGCTGTCGGCAGCGGCCGCCTTCCGCACCGGCTTCGGCGGGCCGGATGACTACACCGATGTGCCGCCCGGAGCGCTGACCATTCGCAGCGCGGCCGACCTGTACTTCTACCCCAACACCCTGGCCGCGGTGAAGACCGACGGCGCCGGACTCAAGGCCTGGCTGGAACAGGCCGCCGGCCGTTTCAATCGCATCGATCCCGAGCAGCGCACGCCGCAGACCCTGGTAAACAGTCATTTCAAGGGCTACAACTTCGACCAGATTGCCGGTGCCGGGCTGCACTACGTGATCGATGTCGGCAAGCCGTATGGCCAGCGCATCACGGCCCTGACCCTGGACGGCAAACCGATAGCCAATGACCAGGCACTGATCATTGTCACCAACAACTACCGCGCCAACGGCGGCGGTCACTTCCCCGGGCTGGACGGCAAGCACACCGTGCTGGCTGCTCCCGATGGCAATCGCGAGATCCTGATCCACTGGCTGAAAAAGCACCCGGAACTGAAGCGCAGCGAATTCGAGCTGAATTCATGGAGTTTCGCCCCGCTCAAAACGAAGGGCGCCGTCACCTTCCAGAGTGCCAGCAACAAGCTGGATCTCGCTCGTGCTGACGGCATCGACAACGTGCGATTGCTCAAGGACAACGGCGACGGCACCAGCACCTACGCCATCGATCTTGGTGGAGCGGAAGTGGGGAGTGGGAAGTAGGGAGTGGGAAAAGCGACCCCAGTCCCGGTGCCACGCGGCGTTTGGAACGTTTCCTCCTCTCCCCGCCGGGGAGAGGGTTGAGGCGAGGGGGCGCCGCGCAGCGGCGTCGGTCCGACGGCGGGATTCGCTACGCTACCCGCACCAACGGTTCAGTGCGAAAATTTGTCCGAGTCCCGAGTCCCGAGTCCCGCACCCTACCCCAGCTTCGCCTTGACCCGGGCCGACACCGCAGCCATGTCGGCGCGGCCGGTGGCGCGCTGCTTGACCAGGCCCATGACCTGGCCCATGTCGCGCATCGAGCTGGCGCCGGTTTCGACAATGGCGACGTCGATGATCGCGTCCAGTTCACTCTCATCCAGTGGCTTGGGCATGTAGTGCTCGATGACGCCGATTTCGAAGCGTTCCTGTTCGGCCAGATCCTCGCGGCCAGCGGCCGCGTACTGGCTCACCGAATCGCGGCGCTGCTTGAGCATCTTTTCCAGCACGGCGAGCACCTGGGCATCGTCCAGTTCGATGCGCTCGTCCACCTCGCGCTGCTTGATCGCCGCCTGCGCCAGGCGGATCACGCCCAGACGCGGCTTGTCGCCAGCGCGCATTGCAGCTTTCATGTCGTCGGTGAGTGTTTGCTTGAGGCTCATGGCGATTCCTTCCAGTCGTTCAGACATGCAAAAAGCCGACCACGCGATGGACGGGGTCGGCTTTCTCGGTCAGAGATCTTCTTGGAGCCTGGGTGGCGGGAACGTTCGAGCCGAAAAGTTCCACCGGCGAGTCCAGTTTTCGACGATTCGCAGGCCCATAGTGGTTCTATGGGTCAAGAATTGGCGGAAAAATGGGCCGGCGGTGGGGCTTTGCAGGCCGGACAGTTTCTGCCACCCAGGCTCCTCAGTAGAGGCGCTTGCGGCGCGCGCTTTCGCGCGACATGCGACGCAGGTGGCGCTTGACCGCGGCCGCACGCTTGCGCTTGCGCTCCTGGGTCGGCTTCTCGTAATACTCGCGCTTGCGGGATTCGGCCAGTACACCGGCCTTTTCGCAGGTGCGCTTGAAGCGACGCAGGGCAAGCTCGAACGGCTCGTTTTCGCGGACTTTGACGCTGGGCATTTGAACTCCAATGGTAAACTGACCCGGTCAATCCCGGGCGAGCCGACAATTATAACGTGAACATGCAAGAATTTTCAAAGCCCGTGTTGGGTGTCGAATCCTCCTGTGACGAGACCGGAGTGGCGGTGTATCAGCCGGGCGCAGGTCTGCTGGCACACACCCTGTACAGCCAGGTCGATCTGCACGCCGAATACGGGGGGGTGGTACCGGAACTGGCCAGCCGCGACCATGTGCGCAAGCTGCTGCCGCTGATGCACCAGACCCTGGACAAGGCCGGTCTGAGACCGGCCGATCTGGGCGGCGTGGCGTATACCGCCGGGCCCGGCCTGGTCGGCGCCCTGCTGGTCGGCGCCAGCGCGGCGCGGGCGATGGCGTGGGGCCTTGATGTGCCCGCCATCGGCGTGCATCACATGGAAGGCCATCTGCTGGCGCCGATGCTGGAGCCCGACCCGCCCGACCCGCCGTTCGTGGCCCTGCTGGTCTCCGGTGGCCATTCGATGCTGATCGAGGTCCAGGCGATCGGCCGTTACCGGCTACTCGGCGACACCCTGGACGATGCCGCCGGCGAGGCTTTCGACAAGACCGCCAAGCTGATGGGCCTGCCCTATCCCGGCGGCCCGGCGCTTGCGCGCGAAGCCGAGAAGGGTCGTCCGGACGCCTTTCGCTTTTCCCGCCCCATGACCGACCGCCCCGGCATGGACATGAGCTTTTCCGGCCTCAAGACCCAGGTGCTGCTGGCCTGGCAGAAGAGCGACCAGAGCGAGGCCACCCGAGCCGACATCGCGCACGCCTTCGAGGACGCCATCGTCGAGACCCTGGCCATCAAGTGCCGCCGCGCGCTCGAAGCGGCCGGCGCGGCGCGGCTGGTGGTGGCCGGCGGCGTCGGCGCCAACCGCAAGCTGCGCCAGCAATTGCATGCGGCCGGCGAAAAGGAGGGTTTCAGCGTGCATTTCCCGCGCCTGGAGTTCTGCACCGACAACGGCGCCATGATCGCCCTGGCCGGCGCGATCCGCCTGACCGCCGGCCAGCACGACGATGCCGCGATCGAGGTCCGGCCACGCTGGAGCCTTGAATCCCTGCCACCATTGGAAGCCGCTTGAGATGGACCGGGTGTTTATCGAGGCGCTGGAAGTCGAAACCGTGATCGGGCACCACGACTGGGAGCGCGACATCCGCCAGAAGCTGCTGCTCGGTATCGACATGGATTTCGATTGCCGCGCCGCAGGCGCAAGTGACGCGCTGGTCGATGCGCTGGATTACGATGCCGCAGCCCGCGCCATTGCCGCGCTGGTCGAGGCCAGCCGTTTCCGCCTGATCGAAGCCGTGGCCGAGGCCGTTGCCGCCATGCTGCTGGCGGATTTCCCGCTCCGGCAGGTGCGGGTGGCTGTGCGCAAGCCGGGCGCCGTGGCCGTTGCCGCCAGCGTGGGGGTCGAAATTGTGCGGTCACGGGACACGGCATGAATTCATGGCTGTTGCTGCTCGGCTCCAACGCCAGTGAAGCGCGCGTGCGCGAGGCCATCCTGAAGCTGGTGCCGCTGGGCGCGGTACGGGCATTGACCCCGATTCGTCAGTTTTCCGCTGACGGCGACGGCGTGGGTGAATTCCACAATGCGCTGGTGCAGCTTGAC